>DAINRH010000069.1:0-18393 GCA_036741905.1 Methylobacter sp.
CAACTGCTCCTGCGTTGCTCTACTACAGGCCGTCCAGGGCCTTATGCAATATCAGCATTCCCACGTCCATGTGAGCAATGCAGGAGCAATTGCCGAGGTTTTTCTTCGTGCTCTTCGTGTCTTCGTGGTTTTATGCTTTTAATGAATATTATTGAATTTTCAATGGCGCAGGCAGATTGGTCGGCGGCAACTGCACAAAAAAACCTTTTGCATTCAGGCTATCAAGCACTTTTCCGGCTTCTTCCCTGGCTAGTTTACGTTCCGGCGTCAATTCCAAATCCATCACGAATTCCATCTTGCCAAAGCTGTTGAACAGCGCTTCCGGAACCCTCGAAAAATCGTCTTTTTTATCGACATACAAATAAAGATGTTCTTTTTTCAAGCTCTTATAAATAAAACACAGCATATAGTCAGTCGCAATAATGAATCGGAAACGGCTATTTTACCCATTTTTGATTAGAATGACCTTTTCTTACCGCTCAGTGAATATCAATGAATAAATATCCCGTCGGCCGCAATGATTTTTTTAAAAAGGCCTGTGCTTTTGAAGCGGCCCTGATTTTGGTCGCGGTGGTGTTGGGTTGGATCGCTGACATCAACCCTTTCGCCGACCTGCATTTTTCAGAATCAGCCGTCGCTTACGGCTTAGTGGGGACTATGCCTTTATTCTTGCTATATCTAGGCCTTGAGCAGATACAGACCGAGTCGGTCATAAAGATTAAACGCATGCTGTTTGAGACCTTGGGTTCCGGATTGCATCGATACCACTGGACTGATTTATTAATACTGGCGTCGATTGCCGGGCTGTCCGAAGAGCTGCTGTTTCGCGGCGTTATCCAGCCCTGGATAGAGTCGTCCTGGGGAATGACCGCAGGCTTGGTCGGCAGCAATATTATTTTCGGCCTGGCTCATGCGGTAACGCCGCTTTATGCGGCGCTGGCGACGTTAGTGGGCATTTATTTAAGCTTATCGCTGGATTACGACGGCGACAGGAATTTATTAATCCCGATTGTGATTCACGGCTTCTACGATTTCCTGGCGTTTATCGCGCTAATGCGCGCCTATCGGGCAAGCCGCTTAAGCGATTCAAAGGAGTGAACTTAAAAACCGCTTGAAGCCACTTGACAAATAAGTCGCCGCCCCCATTTAGACTATGAAAATGAATATTCGTTTTTAAGTTTGTTATTGCATTAAGACATTAATCTTTAGGAGACAAAAAATGGCTATCGTACGTTATGAACCGTGGGGATTACTCAACCAATTACAAAGAGAACTGACGCTGTCGCGGGATGAAAAAGCGGGCGAAGGTTCGATTGCAACCGCAGAATGGGCGCCTGCGGTCGATATAAAAGAAGACGCCGGTAAATTCGTTATCCTTGCCGATATTCCCGGCGTCAAGCCCGAAAATATCGAGATCAGCATGGAAGCCGGGGTATTGACCGTAAAAGGCGAAAAAGAGACCGAATCCAAAACCGAAAAGGAAGGCTATAAACGGGTTGAAAGGACAGCCGGTTCTTTCTATCGTCGTTTCAGCCTGCCCGATTCCGCCGATGGCGATGCCATCAATGCAAAATGCAAACTCGGCGTGCTGGAGATCACCATCCCCAAACGGGAAGCCATCAAACCGAAACGCATCAATGTAGCCTCAGAGGAATAATTCCAGTCAAGTGGCCGCCGTTAAATCCGCCGGATTAATGGCGGCCCCGCCCCGAAAGGCCATCAAGGAGCAGATGATGCCGAAAATTACTTTAACTAAGTATTTAAAACGCCTGTTGTTATTTATAGTCATTGTGCTGCTTCACTATCTGCTCGTGTTCGTACCTATTGCGGAGCTTTTTTTACTCTATATCATTTTTTCCAAGCCGAAATGGCTGGATGATTTTTAGCGTGAAGCATTGACGGGCGCAGGTCCGGCAAGACTATGGTTTCGCCGCAAAGAATAACTCTTTTTCCAGACGCTCAATTGTAATCGGACGGATACAGCATGCAGTATAAAGATTACTACAAGATCATGGGGCTATCCCGAACCGCGACCCAGGAGGAGATCAAGCGCTCCTATCGCAAACTGGCGCGCAAATACCATCCCGATGTCAGCAAGGAAAAGGATGCCGAAGCCAAATTCAAGGAGTTGGGCGAAGCTTACGAAGTGCTCAAGGACCCCCAGAAAAGAGCCGCTTACGACCGGCTGGGTACTGACTGGAAAGCCGGTGAAGATTTCAGGCCGCCGCCAAACTGGGATGAAGGTTTCGAGTTCAAAGGCGGCGGTTTTAGCGGCGGCGATGCCGGCGCCTTTAGTGACTTTTTCGAACAATTGTTCGGCCGCGCCGGGTTCCGTCCAAGCGGCCGGGAGCAGCACGGCTCCCATCTACGCGGACAGGACAGCCATGCAAAAATCTATATCGACCTGGAAGACAGCATCCACGGCTCGACGCGCAATATTTCCCTGAGCACGCCGGAAATGGATGCGCAGGGTTATGTAAAGGTTAAACACCGCAGTCTGAACATCAAAATCCCCAAAGGCATCAAGCCCGGACAGCATATCCGGCTGTCGGGTCAGGGCGACGCCGGTTCAGGCGGCAAAGCCGGCGACTTGTTACTCGAAATAGCCTTTAACAGCCACCCGCTGTACCGACTTTCCGACACCGACATTTACCTGGACTTGCCGGTCACGCCTTGGGAGGCCGCGTTGGGCGCTAAAATCAAAGTGCCGACGCCGGAAGGCAGCGTTGACCTGAAAATACCGGCCAACTCCCGGCAAGGCAGCAAACTGCGTTTAAAAGGCCGAGGGCTTCCGGGCAAAATGCCGGGCGATTTTTTCGTCGTGCTGCAAATCGCCCTGCCGCCTGCCGACACCGAACGTGCCAAAGCCATCTACCGGACTATGCAACAGGAACTTGATTTTAATCCGCGGCTACCTTTGGGGAGTTAACGACCATGAATTCACACGACTTATTGCCGGTGCATACCGGAACCGTCATTGAAGATGACAGTCTGACCTTGGAGCAACTGTGCCATGCCTGCGGCGTCCACGCCGACTGGGTTATCAACCTGGTTGAAGAAAGCATTATCGAACCGGAAGGGAAGGAAATACAGGTATGGCGTTTTTCAGGCGCATGTTTGTTGCGAGTGCGTTCCGCGCTGAGGTTGCAACATGATTTGGGCGTCAATCTGGCCGGTATCGCGCTGGCGCTGGACTTGATGGAAGAACTGGAAAATCTGCGCGCCCAGCTGAAAATCATGGGGCATGATTGAGAATATAGGTTAATAGATAGTCAGTCGGGACCTTCGTACCGCAAGCGCCTGGATTATGCGGCGCTTTTTGCTTTCGCTCATTTGTAGGTAGTTAAAAACGCTTTCCTAATTAGATTATACGTAAGCTCGTCATACCCGCCGGGAAGCGGGTATCCAGCGCCATGGAGGGTAAGCTCTAAGCCATCCATGAAGCCAATCCCTGCACCTTGAATCGTGTAACTATGAAATCGACAAAGTAGAATTAATGCGGTGAATAGCATTCCAGCTTCAGGCCGCTAATAGGCATAAAATGTTTTGCATTACCTGTGCATAGCAACTCATGATGCTTTAGCGCCGTTGCAGCAATCAGCGCATCGCCCATTTCAATGCTATGGCTTAACGCGTATTGCCTGACCATTTGCCGCGCATGATAAGAAATAGACTGGTCGATTTCATGAATAGTGAATTGCAACACCTTGAGCATTTTTTCAAAAACAGCGAGCTCCCGTTTATTGCGACAGAACGGTACATATTCCATATAGGTGACCGCTGATATGGATCGCTCCTGGGTATTCATAATCAACTCCTTAGCGCTTAAAACGCCGCGATCGGCATAAATCAAGATATTGGTATCAAAGATCACGCAAGGAACTCCGTCGGCCTTGACGAATAGTGCGTAATTCATCCTCAACGGAATCGATGCTTAAGTCACGGTGCATGCCGAAAAAACTCGCCATGGCATTTTCCTGTTCCTTGGTATTAACAGAAGGACTGACCGGTTGAACAATACCCAGCGTTTGGCCATGATAAGTAATTTCAACCGCTTCGCCGCGCTTTAAGGCATCAATAAGCGCTTTGTGTTGCGACTGTAATTGCGAGGCGGATAGTTGCATGGTTTTAATATAGCTATTTAAAAATAGCTATATTAGCAATGATTGAAGTATTTTAGAATTTAATTTAAGGTGCGCGTGCTATATGCGCTTTTTTTGATGGTTGAACTTGTGGCTATTCCTAATACGCCGAAACAAAGCATAACACCACAAAAATACCCGCTCCTTAATTCTACTTTGTCAGATTATACGTAAGCTTGTCATACCCGCCGGGAAGCGGGTATCCAGTGCCATGGATGGCAAGCTTTAAGCGTGACGGGGGTTTTTACTTACGTTTTATAGGTTGCCGGCGTATTTAAACGTTTCAGACGGGGTGCAAACCCCGTCCGGCCTAGCTGTAGATTGAGGTATTACCCAATTGGGAAAAACGCTTTAAGAACCAACGCGATCACGCCACCAAGAACTATTCCCAGCATCCACTTAATCAGTTTAAATTCGCCTTCATGTTCCGTTAATTTCAGCTCTAATCTTGAAATATCTGTTTTTGTTGCAAGCTGGCTATCAAGCGCTTGTGCTAAAGAATCTCGCTGTGCTTCAGCAACCGCTTCAGCTTGTGATTCAGAAAACCCGGCACCCTTGAGTTTCTTTACAAACTCATGCGTATCAAACGTAATTGCTGCCATAACCCAATACCCGCCAAAAATCACTAAAAACAAAGTATAACACAACAAACATGCGAATTAAGGAGCGGGCCGAAACAGCTTGCGCATATGCCGATTGGACAGCCATTTTAAGCTTGAAAATAACAGCATGGTCGGCACGGCGTAAGCCAAAGCCACGCCGGTTGCCCCGTAACGGAAACCCAGAATGAAGCTCAAACCTACCATGCTGAACGCGGACAGCGACATTAAACTGACCACCAGACGGTTGCGCCCCATAAATTGCAGATAGTAAGGCGAGTCCGAAAACAGCGTGCTAAAGGCCGCCCCGGCCGCGCAGATCAATAAAGCTTGATAGCCCTGGGAAAAATCGGAGCCGAACAGGTCCAGTACGTCTTGGCCCCAAACGCCGATAATACCCAGAAAAACCGCGATAAAGCAGGCGATTAATTGCATGCGCTTAGCAAGCAAAGCCTTAATCCCGGACGGATCGCGGCGTTCCAATAAAACCACCAACATCGGCAGATAATAACGATTGGTCGAGGTGCCTATCAGCGAAATCAAGCCCGCTGTTTGCATCGCAACCGCGTAAGTGCCGACCACCGCCTGCGAGGGGTGCAATACTTCCAGGATAATGGTTCCGGCGTTGGTCAGCACCGTCATCATCACACTGCTGATTAGCAACGGCAGCGACTTTTTCAGCCACCAGCGCCGCCCCTTAGAGTCGGGCTTTACCTGTTTGAGCTCTGTTGGGCCGGCGGCTCGCACCGTGACTACCATTAATATCAACGTCAAGCACCAAGCCACGCCGAAGCACAGCACCGCAGAAACGGCCGTCATGCCAAGTTGAAAATAGCGCACGCCGCTAATCAGCAGTAAAAACACTGTCGGCAGAAAAAAACGATACAAAACCAATGCCTGTATCTGCTTGCCGTAGACGGTAATAACCTCGGTTAAAAACAGACACAGCGCGATCACCGGCAGAAAGCCTGCATAAATCGCTATCGCAATGTGAAAGTCGGCATCCTGCAAGGCCAAAATGCTTTCCAAGCCCAAGCCGAGCAAGCCCAGCAGCAAGATACTGAAAAGCACGATAGCGCGTAGCGAAAACAGCAAGAACCCGCGCAAACGCGGCCAATTTTCGCGTTCGATATACAGGGATATCAAGCGCAGAGCATATTTTTCCAGTCCCAATGTCGCCAGCGTCGACAGCAAAGTGACGATGGAAACCGCCACGCTGTAATCATCGAAAGCGTCGATAGCCAGATGCCGGGCCAGAAAAATATTCGCCCAATACATCAACGTATAATGTCCAAGGGTCAAGCCGAACAGCATCAGGGAACTGAAATTATCGGGTCGAACGGAAAAGTTTAGGTTCAATATAAATCCATTCAATTGATTGTTTTGATGGGGGCGAAAACATAAAGTAACAGGTTAAGAGGATCAGCCCAAGCATTGAGGGGATGTTAACTTCCCCTCACCCCCGACCCTCTCCGGCAACAATGCCATTAAGTTAAGCAC
Organism: Methylobacter sp.; assembly: GCA_036741905.1. Taxonomy (GTDB): domain Bacteria; phylum Pseudomonadota; class Gammaproteobacteria; order Methylococcales; family Methylomonadaceae; genus Methylobacter_A. Next base: position 6,242 of record DAINRH010000069.1, read on the forward strand.
AATGACCGTAGGAGCGGGCCGCGCCCGCGACATTGGGACAGTCATTTATAAGTTGCGCTTCATCATCGCGGACGTGGCCCGCATTAACCTGCCGGAGCGTGGAAACGCTAATTCCGCAGCTTTTAATCACATTCTATCCGTCTCTTGCCGAACAACTTTAAAGCACTCCACAGTTCCGCTCATTTCATTGGCGGTCAGCAGATAATGCTCGCCGTCCACGACAAAATGGGCGATTCCTTCGGGCGACTTGTCCTCATCGCCTTCGATCTTGCCCAGGGTAACTACTTTAGGGTGAAAGGGGTCGGCCAGGGAAATCAACCCAACCGAGCCGGCTCTTTCCATGCCGACAGCGACATACGGTACGCCGTCGAGATTCAGGGCAACCAGCATTTCAGGTTCCGAGCCTTTCTTGCTGCTACGCCGCTCCGGATAGACTTTATTGGCGAAGGCAATCTCATCAAGCTGGTTGCCGGTATCGCCCAGCAAGGTGCCTGTCGCCGCATCGAAAACGCTGACCGAACGACCGCCGCTGGTCGGCTGGCCTTCCGTCGGCGTTGAAGAATCCGAGTCGGTGTCGCCTTCATCGGCGGTGACGAAATAACGACCGTGGGCTACCGTAGTAATCCCGTCGGGTTCGCGCAGCCCGGTCATCGATTGCTCGAATTTCACCCAGCCGTCATAACGCGCATCGGTTTTATGTTGGCTTGCTCCCAGGCCGTAGTAACTGATGACCTGTTCGCTGATTAAATCGACGACCGCAACCGCATCGTCTTCCTGCAAGGTCACGTAGGCTTTCTTTGCATCCGACGAAATGGCAATATATTCCGGCTCCAACAAGGCCGGAGAATGGGTTTTGATCGGGATTAATATTTTCTGCTCGCCTTTGGTTTCCATGCCATAAACATCCTGTCCTTCAAAACATCCTAAGAAGACTTTTTTCTTGTCAATCTTGCCGTTGCCGTCGAAATCCAAGGTTTTGCTGATAATGCCGTCGCCGTTCCAGTCGATTTCCCTTTCCATAAACCGGCCGCCTTTGCTGACAATAAATCCCTCATAATTAATCGCGTTAGCCAGTTCCAGGTTTTTGTGCTTCGCAATGAGGCCGGACTTATCTAAATGAACAATGGAAATACTGCCTTCCGGCGAGAAAAACTGCTTGCTGGACGGTTCAAACAAAAAATCCTCGCCTTCATTGGCGATCATGGCAAGATCGCCGTCTTCGGAAAAAACCACCGAATCAGGGCCAAAGCCAACCACGATGCGATCCATCAACGCCCCCGTTGTTGCCGAACGAATCTCCAGCCTGCCGGGGCGGTTACCGACATCGATAACCGCCGCAAACAGATCCAATACAGGATGAAAAGCGACCGAAGTCAGTTCTTCGCCCTTGCTTAGGTTAAGATTGAAACGCGCTGTCCTGTGCATGTGCGAAGGCTTGCTGACATCCAGCACGTCAACCTCGCCCGTTGCGAAATTACTGAGCGCAGCCCGTAACGTGGATTGCTGTACGCTGACGATTTCCGTGCCTTTGATATAACCCGAATCATACAGACTGACCGGCTCTATGCTCCAATCACCGGTAGCGGGGGGAACAGGCGCCAATGCGCAGCCTGTCAGCCATATGACCGGCACCCATTTAATGATGTGACTAATTTTCAACGCTAACCTCTTTAATGACGAATTTTATACAATTTTGGGATTGATATTTAAAGCACTCATCCCATATGAATTTTTGCTCATAAAAAAGCCGCGTTGAAAATCCAGCGCGGCTTTTTACTGACTAATGCTTGATTAATGCGTCAACCGTGTACGTATTGTGAAAGTATCAGTAGTTATTAAATTATCGGACACAAACATACAGTGGCTGCTGCCAATAAATCCGCCGTATTGCCGTTCATAAAAATTGCTTAGAGAAATTGGCAATAGCGATGGCAATAAGAGCGCCCATCATCCATTTGAGCAGATTAAGATCGGCCTTGATAGGCGCAAGCTCTATCTGTAAGTCCTTTTTAGTGACCAGTTCCGACTCTTCAATTGCCGCACGCATTGCCTCAGTCAAACCCTCAGCTTGCTTTTGGTTAAAACCTGCCTCTTCCAATTTGCGAACAAATCTGTGCGTATCAAATGTAATCGGGGCCATAAAAATTCCCAGCAAATTTTAATGTGTCTGTAGTATAACTGATCCACTTTATTAGTTTAAATTCGCTTTCGTGTCCAAGCGTGACGGGGTTTGAAACCCCGTTACTCACGTTTATAGGTTGCTGGCGTACTTAAACGTTTCAGACGGGGTTGCAAACCCCGTCCGGCCTAGGTATAACTACTTGCTGCACATAAAAAAAGCCGCGCTGGAAACCCAGTGCGGCTTTGGACGCTAATGAAAAATATAAGCTAGCTTTAGAACGCCAATTGTCCGCGTAACATGAACATATCCAGGTTATCAGGCTTTCCACCGCTGACAGTAGTCACTTGCGGATTCTTAACTTCCAACACTTTGTTATAGTCCGCCATGAAACGGATGTTTTTGTTTACATACCAGTTAAGCGCGACCGTAAGGTTGCTCATCTGTCCGCCGGCAATATTACCATCCTCTAAATCTGCCGAGGCATAACGCGCCGCCAGTTCCCAAGCGCCCAATCCGCCATTTTTAAAACTGAAGTTTTTGTCGGGATCAACTTTATAGAATTTGCCTGTTTTGTATTTGCGCGATTCGCCGGTGATTGTCCATGATGCCTCACCATACCAGCCATCAAAAGCCAGGTTGCTGCCGCCCTTTTCGCGATCCAGCCAAGTATGGGTATATTCGCCGCCTATGGTGAATGGCCCGTACAGACCGTTAGCTTCCAGCCCCATCATCTTGATGTTGTTAATGCCGGTGATAGCGTGCGTATCAAGCAGCTTCAAATTCGACATATGGGAGGTTTCATAGGAATAACTCAGTGCTTTATCATTGACTTGGTCTTTAGCGTCCGGTCCCCGGTAATTACCGGCAACGCCTAAGTGAATCACCTTGGTTTTTTCGTTAATCGGTGCAACAGTCCAACGGGAGTTAATCGCCCAGCCTTCATCCGCCTTATCTTTTTCTGCATTAGCATTGACTGTATCCCCATAAATACCGACTTGCCCTGTCCAGTTTTTGTTTAGGGTGGCAACATTAAGACCGATGGCGCGATCTACGGTCGATTCGTTAAGGGTATTCATTAACGAGCGTTCCATAAACATCATATCGTTCGAACTTTCCTGCAACTCGCGGCTGAATGCTTGCTTTTGCGCACCGAAAGTGATCGCTAAAGGAAGAGAGGCAACCTTCAGGCCGTTATATTGCACATACATGTCCTTGACTCCGACAACATTATCGGCGAAATCAACCTGGCTTTTAAATTCCCAGTCTTTATAGAAAGTGCCTAAAAACTCCATGCGTCCGCGACGGATTTCTGTACCGTCATTGGCTTCAACGTGGGTTTTTGTGCCTTTAGCTACAAGGCTATCATCGTTGCTGTATGAGGCGTCGGCATGAATACGACCGCCCAACCTGAAGTTGAAGTTTTTATCCGCCGTTTCAAACTGTATGCCTTTGTCATTCAGCTTGACGCCGACTGATTTCGGTCCAGTCGATTCGTCTTTGTGCTCTTGTAATGCCTTGATTGCATTGTCTTTCAATGCCAAATCTTCACGAATGGCTTTGATTTCCGCGGTGTCTAATTTCTCGACCGGTTTTGCTGTAGCGCTTTGAACTTTCTCAAAAGAACCCATCAGCTCACGACCGCGACCGGGTTCTGCATAAATCTGTTTGGTTTTGGTATCGACATAAAGATCCATGGCAAAAGCGCCGGATGTTGCGCCTGCACCTAAAACGGTAGCAATTGCCAATGTAAGTTTAGAAATTTTCATATTGTGCTCTTGGTTGTTATCGAAAAGTCTGGGCAAGAATATGGAAATTAAATGACAGCTTAATGACGGTTTTATTACAGTTTGATTACAGAGCAACAAATCGGCAAATAAGTTGTAAAACGGCAAAAGTTTAAATTTGTTGGCAGAGCTTGTTGCCATTTCTAATAAAAACCAATATGTTACCGATTGTCTTTTTAGCAACAAAAAACGCTATAGGTTGGGCGTTAACCTTACGGTCACTTGCATGCTATGCGTTAAATAATCCTTTAAAGGCGGGTTTATGTGGCTACAAAGTTGCTGCCATAGTGAGGAGTAGCTACAATGAAGCTACTTTAAATATTCTTCGAGAGAATGACGATGCAAACTCAAATCAAGAAGTGGGGCAATAGCGCGGTGGTGCGTTTACCGGCAACGATGCTTGCACAGTTAAATCTTAGCGTGGGGTCACCGGTAGACCTCAAAACAGAAGGCGACCGGCTTGTTATCGAGCCAAGCTTGAATCGCGAGTACAAATTATCTGATCTTTTGGATGGCATTACCCCTGAAAACCTGCACGAATCAGTAGATTGGGGAGAGGCAGCCGGCCGAGAGGTTGCGGTCTGATGGCGGCAAAATACGCTCCAGAGCGCGGTGACATCGTGTGGCTCACCTTTGATCCACAGGCTGGGCACGAACAGGCCGGTCGTCGACCAGCGTTGGTACTATCGCCAAAAGCCTACAACGCAAAGACAAGTCTGGCTCTAATTTGCCCTATCACCAGCCAGACGAAAGGATATCCCTTCGAGGTGGCCCTATCCAATGGCGCCATAAATGGTGTGATTCTGGCTGATCAAGTGCGCAATCTCGATTGGGCAGCGAGGCGTGCAGAGAAAATTTCTTCGGTTTCCGACGAGGTTCTATCTGAGGTGTTGGCGAAGCTATCGGCGTTAATGTAATTCAAGCCTCTAAACTCAAGCGGGACGAGGGTTGTAACCCCGTTCCTAACGTTTTGCGGGTAGCTGAGCTAAGGAATCTATCAATAATAACTTCCGCTTATGGTTCCCACGCTCTGCGTGGTAACCCAGTCAGGGACGCTCCAGCGTCCCGAACCGCAGAGCGGTTCAGGCTGCATTCCCACGCAGAGCGTGGGAACGATGAGTTGATGTTTCGGGAAGTTATTACCGACCCTATCCTAAGTGGCTATACTCCATTAACCCTCAAGCGGGACGGGGGTTGTAACCCCGTCCCTAACGTTTTGCGGGTGGCTGAGCTTAGCAGTATTGAAGGTTATTCCCGATTTATGTTAAGTTGATATTTTTTTGTTGTTAATGCTCTGACAAATATAAAACAGCCCATGAGTAAACTTGATGAAATTAAAGAAATATTAAACACTTTGCGCGTTGCCATGAGTATATCTTTTGGCATACTGGTCGTTACTATAACGGGTCTTGTAAAACGACTAGACGTAGATAACGTTGATATGCTTTTTTGGACCGGCATTGTTTTTTCTATTTTGGTCATTATCGTTATTTTAAAGTTATTCATAAAAATATCCGACAAAACTAAACAGATAGGAGGATTGTAATGAACGCAGGTGTATTAGCTATTATTGTTATAGGTGCTCTAATCATTGGATTATTGTTTTTCGGTGTGTCCAAGCTATCTGAAGAATAAACTCTCAAGCGGGACGAGGTTTGTAACCCCGTCCGGCACTGAGGTGTGTCCAAGCTATCTGAAGAATAAACTCAATCCAGCCTGCAACGGTAAACGGGGTTATTTTCACGACTCCTTAAAAACCAGCTCGATTCGGGTGCCGCCTACCGCACTGATGCGGTGTAACTCAAGCCGCGCCTTATGCAAATCGGCAATTTCCTTGACGATGGCCAGTCCCAATCCGCAGCCGTCGCCGGGGCTGCCCGGAATGCGATAAAAGCGCTCGAAAACCTTGCCCATTTCAAGCTCGGGTATTCCGGGTCCGTCATCGTCGACGATCAGGCAGGGCGATGGATAAGAGTCGACTTTCACCATTATATTGCCCTGCTCATGGCCGTAACAAATGGCGTTATCGAGCAAGTTAGCCAGCAACTCCCGCAACAGCACCTCGTCGCCGCGTACATACAGAGCCCGCTTCGAGCCTTCAAAACTAAGCTCCATATGCCGTTGCAACGCTTTAGGCACCCAGTCCATGCAGGTTTCCTTGGCCAGTTTGCATAAATCGACCGGCCGCAATTCATAATCGCCATCGATCGGTTCGGACCGAGCTAAAATCAATAATTGCGTGGTTAGATGCGACATGCGATCCGCGCTCCCCTGAATTTGTATCAACGCGGGTTTCATCGAAGGCAAATCCTGTTCGCGCTGCGCGCGTTCGACCTGTAACTTCAAGCCCGCCAGCGGAGTGCGCAATTGATGCGCGGCATTGGCGATAAAGCGTTGCTGGGTAGCGATAGCCGATCCCAGACGCTCCAGTAAATCATTGATGGTGTCGGTCAGCGCGCGCACTTCCAAAAAAACATGCTGCTCGGAAATGGGCCGCAAATCGCGAGACGAACGCTGGGCAATTTCTTCGGCTAATACGTGCAAGGGTTGCAAGCCGCGCTTTACTCCCGCTACCAGATAAATACCGGCCAGAAAAACCAGCGCCATCTGCGGTACAAGGTCGGCCAGCAAAATATCCACCATCATGCTGCGCCGTTTATTCAAGGTCTCGGCAACGTGGACAAAAACCTTTTCCGAGGCGTGCTCGGGCGCAATTAGCATCGACACCACTCTGACCGGTTCGCCATACATTTCGTCGTCGAAATAAACCGGTCGGGTCCAATCGGTTTCCGCGTCGAACGGCTCGGGAACGAATTTATCACCCGCTATCATGCCTTTTTGTTCGGAGATGATTTTGAAATAGGTTTTATCCGATTCGTCCCATTTAAAAATCTCAAGCGCCGCCGGAGGCAATTCGGCTATCACTTTGCCGTCGCGAACCTTGATTTCCTGGGTTAGCGAGCGCGCGGAATCGAGCAGCCAGCGATCATAAGCCACGTCGACATGATGCAAGGTGACAAAATAAGACAGCACCGATTCGACGCCGATAAAAAAAATCAACGGTATCGACAGCCTTAGAAGAATCTCGGTTTTAAGGCTGCGATTTTTATTGATCATCAGACCGCTCCAGTAAATAGCCGAGTCCGCGCACCGTTCTGATCACCGCGCCATACGGCTCGATCCGTTTACGCAAGCGATGCACGTAGATTTCAACGGCATTGTCGGTCAGCGCGTCGCCGTCCACGGCCAAGCGTTGCGCAATGCGGTCTTTGCTGACTACTTTTCCGGCCTGGATCAGCAGTATTTCCAGTACCCCGTACTCTCGCGCCGTCAAGCTGATCGCCTGCCCGTCGACTAAGACTTGATGGTTTTGGGTGTCCAGCGCCAAGCGGCCGATCACGATATCGTTATTAAAGCCGCCGTAGCAGCGCCTGATTAGCGCATGAACTCTGGCTTCCAATTCCCTGAGTTCAAAAGGCTTAGTCATATAGTCGTCCGCGCCCTGTTCAATGCCGTTGATCCTGTCGTTGACGCCGTCGCGCGCCGTCAAAATTAAAATCGGCAGTGGAATTTTCCGGCTGCGCAGTTTGCGCAACAGCTCCAGGCCGTCCATATCCGGCAAGCCCAAATCCAGTACGATCAAATCGAAACTTTGCGCCAGGAGCAATTGGCTTGCGTAAGCGCCGGTCGTGGCGGAGGTCACCGAATAGCCGCTGGCGCTCAGGGTGTGAGTCAAACCGTCAGCCAGAACGGCGTCGTCTTCTATTAATAAAATGTTCATGCGCTTAGGATGTTGCGAAAGGTTGTTGAAAGGTTGTGGGGCTAGGATAAGTGTCAGCTATTTTTGCTATGACACTCGAAATTCGAAAAAGATGAAAACGTTAACTAAAGAATTACAAGCCGCCATTTCACCGGCAATGGCCTTAAACTTATTAAAAGAAGGCAATAAACGCTTTATAAATAACCTTAAAGTAAACCGCAACCTGTTGCAACAAGCGAATGAAACCTCCGACGGACAGCATCCCTTTGCGGTCATTTTAAGTTGCATCGATTCCCGTACATCCGTTGAATTAATTTTTGACCAGGGTTTAGGCGATGTATTCAGTATTCGTATTGCGGGCAATATCATTAATGAAGACATCTTAGGCAGTATGGAGTTTGGCTGCAAAATAGCCGGCTCTAAAATCATCGTGGTGTTAGGCCATACCAAATGCGGCGCCGTAAAAGGCGCTTGCGACCATGTAGAAATGGGCAACCTGACAGCGCTGTTAAGTAAAATACAACCTGCTGTTTATGAAGAAAAAACCGAGACGGGACAACGTAATTCAGCCAACGTTGAATTTGTGGAAAAAGTGTGCGCCATTAACACAAAAAGAACGGTGCATGCGATTATGGAACGCAGCCCTATCCTAAAGGAAATGATTGAAAAAGGGGAAGTTGGGATTATTGGCGGCAATCATGATCTTGCAACGGGTGAAGTCAGTTTCTATGACGACACTTCGATGATATTTCCTGATTAGCAAGACGCTTCGGCCAGAGACGAAATATTCGATATAACCACAGCTAGTAGTCAGTCAAATTTATAATGTCGAGTGAAGAAGGCACTGTGGGAGCGGCTTTAGCCGCGACAATCGCGGCTAAAGCCGCTCCCACAGTTAAATTATCAGTAAACAAAATAAGATTGACTGAGTACTAGTTTCAAAAAATGCAACCTGTAGAGACGCGATCAATCGCATCTCTACAGAAGCATCTTGTTAATCAGGAGCGCCTAAGAAACAGCATGCCCCAGGCAAGATGATTCCGCCAATGATTTTGCAACGCCTTGTTTGACGGCCGCAGCGAGGATTGAATTCGCGGGAGGCTTGGTATCCGTATTTTTTCGTTTAGAGGGTAAGGATGACGTGTGCTGGGCTGTTGAAAGGTTATTGAAAGGTTAAGGGGCTACGATGAACCGTTATGCAACGGTTGTCGGTCAAAGACTCGCTTTTAAGCGGCTTTCAAGAATAACACTATGGGCATCATGTCTGCCCTTTTTGGAACTAAAGGATTATTAATATGATACATAAACACGCTCAATATTATTTCCGCCATATAAAAGATGATATTCCTGCCGGAATCGTGGTGTTTTTGGTTGCTCTGCCATTATGCCTGGGCATTGCCTTGGCGTCCGGCGCGCCGCTATTTGCCGGGCTGATTGCAGGTTTAGTCGGGGGGCTGATCGTCTCCTGGCTGAGCGGCTCGCAGCTTTGCGTTTCAGGCCCTGCTGCGGGTCTTACCGTCATCGTTTTCAATGCGGTTGAAAGCCTCGGCAGTTTTCAAGGCTTGCTGGTTGCTTGTGTTTTAGCGGGCCTGATGCAACTGGCCTTGGGCTACCTGAGAGCGGGAATTATCGGCGCTTTTTTTCCATCGGCAGTGATTGAAGGCATGTTGGCGGCCATCGGTTTAATTTTAATTATCAAGCAGATTCCTCATGCCACCGGGTACGACACCAGTTATGAGGGCGATGAAAGTTATATGAAGGAAACGGCTCATTCAAGCTTTGTGGAATTGATTGACGCATTTGGCGGTATTTCACCGGGGTCGGTTATTATCAGCGGGGTGGCATTGTTGCTATTGGTTCTGTGGGGAACGGCGTGGTTTAAAAAACAAAAACTGTTAAAGCTGATTCCAGGGCCGTTAATCGCGGTGCTGTGGGGCGTCGGCTATAACCAGATCGCCGCGCAAGTCGCACCGGCTTGGGCGGTCGGCGCGAAACACCTGGTCAGCTTGCCGGTTTCGGAAAAAGCCGCTGATTTTTTCAACAACTTTATGTTCCCGGACTTTAGCTATCTTAGCAATCCTCAGGTTTATGTGGTCGCTGTAACCATTGCGATTATTGCCAGCCTGGAAACCCTGTTAAGCCTTGAGGCGACCGATAAACTTGATCCTTTAAAGCGTATCGCGCCAACCAACCGGGAGCTTAAAGCGCAAGGGGTCGGCAATATCATCAGCGGCCTGCTCGGCGGCCTGCCTATCACCGCGGTCATCGTGCGCAGTGCGGCCAATATTAACGCAGGCGGACAAACCCGTATCGCCTGCTTCACTCACGGCCTGTTTTTATTACTGAGCGTTATGTATTTGGCGTACTACCTGAACTATATTCCGCTGGCTTGTTTATCGGCCATTTTACTGCATACCGGTTATAAGCTGGCAAACCCGGCCTTATTCAAAAAATTTTACCAAAAAGGCATGAGTCAGTTTCTGCCTTTTGCGATCACCGTGCTTGCCATTCTGGTAACCGATTTATTAAAGGGCATGGCTATCGGTTTGGGTTTCGGGCTGTTTTTTGTGATTAAAGCCAATTATTCGGCGGCGATTACCTTGATCCAGGACGGATCGCATTACCTGTTGTCATTCAACAAAGATGTTTCTTTTTTGAACAAGGCGCTGCTGAGAAAATTCATCCTGCGTATTGAAGCAAACAGCACGGTTACCATTGATGCGAGCAAAGCCAAATTTATCGATCATGACATTCTGGAAACGGTCGAGGATTTTCTGTCTACGGCGAAGGATGACAATATTATTGTTGAAGTCATCGACTTATACGGCAAAGAAAAGATCAAAAAACATGAGTCTTTAGTGGTGCTGAATGAACGAGCTAAAGTCTGAGATAGCTTTTTATGCGGGTCTTTACGTATTGAATAAAAGCTGAATCGCCAGCATCATGGTTAATTGGCAAACCTCAAAAACCTGTTGCGCGTTACACGCAAAACAAGGCGGTGAGCGGAGGTTGACTTTCATTTGGGAGTAAAATCATGCGGCAATTAACCATCAAAACAAGTTACACGCTGGCCCTTGTCATCGCCGGAATACTGGCGGTCGGCCCGGCAGTTGCCGACAGGCATTCGGGGGGCGGCCATGAGCATGGTGAGAAACACGAGAAACAGGAGTGGCGGAGAAATCAAAGCTACGGACGGGATCGTGATGATCGGTCGTTTCATCCAGCGGACAGGAACGACTTTAGAGAACGCCGCTATTTCGATGACCGGCATCGAACCGTCATTCATGATTACTATGTCGAGCAGTTTCATACCGGCCGCTGTCCGCCGGGCCTTGCCAAAAAACACAACGGCTGCATGCCGCCCGGACTGGCAAGACAGTGGCAAATAGGTCGGCCGCTGCCTCGTAACGTGATTTACTACGACCTGCCGCCGGCGATCGTAATGCAGTTGGGGTCGCCGCTGCCCGGCTACCGGTACGCACGCGTAGGATCCGATATTGTGTTAATGGCGATAGGAACGGGGCTGGTTGTGGATGCTATTTTGGATTTGAACAGGTATTGACTGCATTTTGATATGCAATGCGGGAAATCAATCGCGCAGCCATTTTTGCATTATCGGAAAAGGTTCGACGCCTAATTCCGCGGCCTTATTGTTGGTATAAGCCATTGCCGCATCCTCAATGCCTTTAATGCCGATATAAACCCCCATCTGAAAATTAAACAGCAGCCCTTGAGCTCCGCCTTTATAGCCTTTATTGTGGAAGAGTATTTCAGGATCGATGCCAAGGGCAACAACGGCGGCCCAAGACCAGGCAATCGCTTCGATTTCGTAGGAATAGCCGATTTCATCGATCTTTCCGACATTACCGGTTGCATAACATCTTAGCTGGCTTGGAACCAACGCGATATGCGCCGCTTCGTGGAGCAAATCGCCGGGATAGAGCAATTTTTGTTCATCAACCAGCAACTTTCCCTTTTCAATATAAACGCCGGGAATGAATGTCTCTTCGTTAATGGGCTGTTCAATAACTTCAATACCGATTTCCCGGATGAAGTCCACCATTTTTGCCGTTACCGGATTACTGAATGCCATGGGATCCTCTAAAAATGTTTAATAGCTGCAAAAGGTTGCTTAAGGCGAGACGGGCATGCTTGAGCGCGAAAATCAAGCCCTAGCCGGCAAAATTGCAGGATCTCTGCTGTCATGAAATACAGCCAAGACAACAATGCGATGTTTCTCCGCACGAAAATAAACGCTGTACGGAAAACGGTTGGCAACGACACGACGAATGTCCTTGCGAACAACGGCAAACGGGAGACGATGTTCGGCTGCCGGCGATACGCAACGGTCAATTTCAGCCATAAACTCAAGGCCCAGTTTCTTGCTTTCATATCATACTTGCTTCGATGGATTCTGCGCTAGCGGCACGATGCAGCAATTCCCAATTTAAAACCTTAAGTCTTAATTGGTAATTCGATGCCGCCA
>DAINRH010000070.1:0-18340 GCA_036741905.1 Methylobacter sp.
CGTTAAATCTTCAATCAACGGACTAATCGCTAAATGCGTCATCCGATCCAATAGACGGTTGATGGCCTGCTCTTCATCTATAGTCAAATCCGGATAACTCAACAATTCCATCCGAGTGATGGCGCTAAACCCGCAAGCAGCCAGACTGATGTCGCTTAAAATAGAGATAGCTTCGTCATTGCCTTTAAGCAAGCCGATGATGGCATTGGTATCAAGCAGATAGCTAAGACCATTCATCACGCATCGCCTGTTGAATCTCTAATGGGTTGCCGCTGAATGAGGGGGAGTTTTTTAGTAGCCCGGCAAAGTCGGTCAGTAATTCGGGCTGCTCGGTATGATGGGCTTGTTGTGTGTTGCGATAGACCAGCGCCAGGTTTTTTAATAATTGCGCAGGGCTAATGTGTTCATACTCTGCCAATTCTTTAAGTAGGACAGCCGTTTCATCGTCTAATTCTATGATCGCCATGATTTATATCCCCTTTAAAATTAGTAGCTTATGCTTCATCACTGGGAAAAGTAAAATTTTCTTCAAATTCGCGCAGGTCTTTTTGTTGTTTACACTGCTAAACCTAGCCACGTAGATCGGACAACATCTTTTCGTTGCCCGACATCTATCAAGCCAGCGTCACATCAATATGTTTCCCCAGCGCCTTGGCTGCGGCTTCCAGCTGATCTAAGCGGGAGGCATGCTCAAGATCAAACAGCCGATCAACCTGCGGGCCTTTCCAACCTAAACGGCGCGCCAGCTCAGCTTTGCGGACGCCTTGTATCATCATTATCCCGATAAACAGCCAGCTTAATACCCTCTAACGCGGAAGGCCTGACAGTGGGTAAATCAGCGCAGACGGAAGGTTCCGGCAAAGGTTTTCTGGCATCGACATAAAACGACAAAGCGGTTTCCCGTGTCGAATTTGCATGCAGGGAAGGTCTACAGCTTTATGGCTCCAGCCAACCGGTTACTTTATCATTTGCGTCGAAATCAACTTCGCCGCCTTTAGAATTCGGAAAATACCATGCTTCGCCTGTTTTCCACTTATCAATTTTACCGGGTTTTCCGAGCAGTGAAATGACATCGGCTTTCGATAGATTGACTTCTAATGCACGCCATGGATTACCGGTGACTTTTCTTTTTTTTGGGCCGGGGGCTTTGACGCAGTTAGTCGATTGTAATTCTTGCACCCGTTTTTTAAGGGCTTCAATTTCCAACTCCAATTCTTGAACTTCAGTTGACTGAGCCGACGCGTGGCCTGAGTAACAAAGCAAGATGATTGTAGACATTAAAAAAAACTGTCGCACTAATCTGGCTATATGGCGATATAAAAAAATATTCATTTTGATTCCGGATTTAAAGCTTATGGCATGGAAAATCAGCCAGTTAGTAGCTAAAGGGTAATAACGCGAGACAAAAAAGTCCGCATTCCACTTTCAATCGGGCGAGGTTTGATTCTACTATCGCTGGAGATTCTTGAATAGAGCGACCGGTCCAATGGTCATAGTGCGGTCAGTTGCGGTTCTTACAGGTTGATCGGTGCGGGTCGAAATAAAGGATATTGATTTATCAGGAATTATTGCTTTGTTGATAGAGTATCGAGATGAGCGGGCGTAAGTTAGTTTATAATCTTACACGGTACTCCACTTAGTATGTCACGGCGTTAAAGTTGTTCGGAAAATGTTCATAGCATATTGATTAAACTGTAATAATTCGTCTGTATACGGATTGTGGCCAATACGGATGCTAAACACTGTTCCTCACGTTGTTCCCCTTGTGTTGTATCCTCCCTGTTTTTTATGATTAATGTCTTTATCTCTGTGAGTTATGTCTGAAAATTATTCGTTTGATCGTGATTATTCGCTGGATTCTTTAAAAATTCCTCCCAACTCTATTCAGGCCGAACAATCGGTTTTGGGCGGATTGATGCTGGATAATCAAACCTGGGATTCCGTGTCGGACAAGGTGGTCGAAAGCGATTTTTATCGACGGGATCACCGGCTTATTTTCAAGACCATTGAACAACTCGCTGAAAAGCAGATTCCTTTCGATGTGATTACCATATCGGAAGCGCTGGAAGCGATAGGCGAGCTGGAAAATTCCGGGGGGCTGTCTTATTTAGGCATGTTGGCCAAAGACACGCCCAGCGCCGCGAATATTGTCACTTACGCCAATATCGTCAGAGACCGGTCGGTGCTGCGCCAGTTGATACATGTCGGCACCGAGATTTCGGATTCCGCATTCAATACCGAAGGCCGCGAGACCGCCGACCTGCTTGAAAACGCTGAGCGCGAGGTATTCAAAATCGCCGAACAACGGCAGCGGGGGCAGGGCGGTTTTTCAACCATTAAGTCGCTGCTGGCGCGCGCCGTCGATAAGATTGAAACGCTGTTCGAGCAGGAAGGCAATATCACCGGCGCGGCGACAGGGTTTACCGATTTTGACGAATTAACCTCCGGCTTGCAGCCCGCCGATTTGATTATCGTGGCCGGGCGGCCTTCGATGGGTAAAACCACTATCGCGATGAATATGGCCGAGAATATTGCGATTAAAGGCGATAAGCCGGTTGCGGTATTCAGTATGGAAATGCCGGGCGACTCGTTGGCGATGAGGATGATGTCGTCGCTGGGCCGTATCGACCAGCATCGAATCAGGACCGGCAAGCTGGAGGATGATGAGTGGCCGCGCTTGACCTCGGCCATTAATTTATTGGCCGAAACCAAATTATTCATCGACGATACCCCGGCGTTAACGCCGACCGAAGTGCGTTCAAGAGCCCGGCGTTTGGCGCGCGAACACGGCCAGCTGGGCTTGATCGTATTGGATTATTTACAGTTGATGCAGTCGCCTTCCAGCGGCGATAACCGGGTGCAGCAGATTTCCGATATTTCCAGGGGCTTAAAGGCCTTGGCCAAGGAGTTGAATGTCCCGGTGGTGGCCCTATCTCAGCTCAACCGTAATCTTGAACAACGGCCCAATAAGCGGCCGATGATGTCCGACTTGCGCGAGTCGGGCGCTATCGAGCAGGACGCCGATTTGATCGTGTTCGTGTACCGGGACGAAGTGTATAACGAAGATAGCCCGGACAAAGGCATCGCCGAGGTCATCATCGGCAAGCAGCGTAACGGCCCGCTCGGAACCGTCAGGCTCACCTTTTTGGGGCAGTTTACCCGTTTTGAGAATTTCGCGGGAACCTATCACGGCGAGGATTATGAATGACTCCGGCAGCCTATGCGGTGCTTAATCTGGATTCGGTTCAACATAACTTATCCGTGGTGCGCCGCTACGCGCCGGACGCTAAGGTTATGGCGGTCATCAAGGCCAATGGTTACGGTCATGGCATGCTGCGCATTGCCGAAGTCTTGCAGCAGGCCGATGCTTTTGCCGTCGCCAGAGTTGATGAAGGCATACGCTTGCGTAAGGCCGGATTCAAAAACAGGATTGCCGTGTTAGAAGGCTTCACCTGCTGCGAGGAATTGGCTGAATTATTGCTTTATCAATTGGATGCGGTGGTGCATTCTCTGGCTCAACTGGAGATTTTTGAAACCCATGCCGTAACGGGAGCTTGTGCGGTTTGGTTAAAACTCGATACCGGCATGAACCGCTTAGGGTTTAAGGCAAAAGAGTTCGGTTCGGCCTATCGGCGCTTAACCGAGTGCGCCGCGGTCAAGCAGCCGATTAATCTGATGACGCATTTTGCCAGCGCCGATGAGCTTAATGACGCTAAAACGCTAACGCAAATCAGCTTGTTTAATGAGACGGTTGCCGGTTTTTCCGGCCAGCGTAGCCTGGCCAATTCCGCGGGAATATTGGGTTGGAAGCAATCATTGAGCGATTGGGTTCGTCCCGGCGTTATGTTGTACGGCATTTCCCCCTTTCCCGGTTTGACAGGTTTGCAGCATGGGCTAAGGCCGGTTATGGCGCTGCATTCTCGGTTGATCGCGGTCAAGCGGATAGATGCCGGGGAGACGGTCGGCTATGGCGGCAGTTGGACAGCGGAAAAACCTACAACACTGGGCGTTGTCGCGATAGGTTATGGCGACGGTTATCCCCGTTATGCCAAGGTCGGAACGCCGGTCCTGGTCAATGGTCGACGCGTCCCGCTGATCGGCCGGGTTTCAATGGATATGATTACCGTTGACCTGGAGGCTGGGGCCGATGCCAAACCCGGCGATCCGGTGACCTTGTGGGGGGAAGGCTTGCCGGTTGAAGAAATTGCGCTATGGGCCGATACCATACCCTATACGTTGGTGTGCGGCGTGACCCAACGGGTGCGGGTTATTGAAAATTAGTTTCGAGCAGCGATTAACGCCTGATTCCATGATATTGCGAAAAAAGCGGGAAGCGCGAACAAATAAATTCGGCTGATAAACGCAGTTGATTTTAGATGCTAAACTGTTAAACGAAAAAGCCGGGGTTCTACATTTTGGTAAATATGTGCGTTCATATTCAAGTTGTTGGGATATATATTCAAGTAAAGGAAGAATAATGTTTGATAACAAATCTATTTTGATCACGGGCGGGACGGGTTCCTTTGGCAAGCATTGCACTAAGACAATCCTTGAAAATTACAAACCGCAAAAACTGATTATCTATTCGCGTGACGAACTTAAGCAATTTGAAATGCAACAGCAGTTCGATAAACCCTGCATGCGCTATTTTATCGGCGATATTCGCGACCAGGCCCGCTTGCGCAGGGCGCTTGAAGGGGTAGACATCGTGGTGCATGCGGCGGCGCTGAAACAAGTGCCCGCTGCTGAGTACAATCCCTTTGAATGCATTAAAACCAACGTGCTGGGCGCGCAAAATCTCATTGAAGCCTGCCTGGATAGTCAAGTCAAATGTGTCGTGGCGCTGTCTACAGACAAAGCGGCGGCGCCGATCAACCTATATGGCGCGACCAAGCTTTGTTCGGACAAGTTGTTTGTGGCGGCCAATAATATCAAAGGCGAGCGGGACATTCGTTTTAGCGTGGTGCGATACGGTAATGTGATGGGCAGCCGCGGTTCGGTAATACCGTTTTTTCTGGAACAGCGTAAGACCGGCGTGTTGCCGATTACCGATCCGGCCATGACGCGCTTTAACATCAGCTTGCAGGAAGGCGTGGACATGGTGTTATGGGCAATTGAACATGCCTGGGGCGGGGAAGTGTTGGTGCCGAAAATTCCTTCTTACCATATTACCGATGTCGCTTTGGCGATTGATGCGGACTGCGAGCAAAAAATCATCGGCCTGCGTCCCGGCGAGAAAATTCACGAGGAAATGATTACCTCCAGCGATAGCGTTAATACGGTGGACATGGGCCGGTATTATGCGATTTTGCCGGCAGGAGGGCGTTATTCCATCGAAGAGTATTGCGTAAAAACCGGCGCGCAGGCAGTGGCTCCGGGCTTTTGCTACAACAGCGGCAGTAACGGGCAGTTTTTGACGGTGGATGACTTGCGCGCTTTAGTGCGGGCTCACTTAGGTTAAACGGGCGGCTTATGATTCCTTACGGACGCCAAACCATTAGCGAGGCCGACATCCAGGCCGTGGTGGATGTGTTGCGTTCGGATTTTTTGACGCAAGGCCCGGCGGTACCCGGTTTTGAAAGTTCGGTGGCTCATTATTGCGGCGCGCAATACGCGCTTGCTGTGAATAGCGCCACCTCGGCACTGCATATCGCCTGTCTGGCGCTGGGGTTGGGTAAGGGGGACCGTGTCTGGACCAGCCCCATTACCTTTGTAGCCAGCGCCAATTGCGCCTTGTATTGCGGCGCGCAGATCGATTTTGTCGACATCGATCCGCAGACTTACAATATGAGCGTGGAATGCTTAAGCGATAAATTGGCACAGGCGGAAATCAACGGTTGTCTTCCGAAAGTTGTGATTCCGGTGCATTTATGCGGTCAATCCTGCGATATGGAAGCTATTTATCGATTAAGCAAGCAATACGGCTTTAAAATTATTGAGGATGCCTCGCATGCCATCGGCGGCAAATATCGAGGGGAAACCATCGGCAATGGTCGTTACAGCGATATAACCGTGTTCAGCTTTCATCCGGTCAAGATCATCACTGCCGGCGAAGGCGGCATGGCGCTGACTAATGACGCATGCTTGGCCAAACGCATGAAATTGCTGCGCAGCCATGGCATCACCAGTGATGCAGCTGACATGATTTCCCGCCCATCTGAACAGCTTTGGTTCTACCAGCAGATTGATCTTGGTTTCAACTATCGCATGACTGACATACACGCCGCATTGGGGCTTAGCCAAATGCGGCGGCTCGATGAATTCGTCACCCTTCGTCATGCAATCGCCCGGCGATATGATGAAATGTTCAGCGATTTGCCGATGGCGATCCCGTTTCAACATCCGGACTGTTATTCCGCCTTCCACCTCTACATCATTCGTTTAAAGTTTGAACAAATCGGTAAGACGCATCGGGATGTTTTTGACGCGCTCAGATCGGCGGGGATAGGCGTTAATTTGCATTACATCCCGATA
This sequence comes from Methylobacter sp., assembly GCA_036741905.1. Lineage (GTDB taxonomy): Bacteria > Pseudomonadota > Gammaproteobacteria > Methylococcales > Methylomonadaceae > Methylobacter_A. Next base: position 6,475 of record DAINRH010000070.1, read on the forward strand.
TATCTTCAGCCCTATTACCAACGACTGGGTTTCAAACCCGGCTATTGCCCTGAAGCTGAACGGTATTATGCGGAAATTATCAGTTTGCCGATGTTTCCGGCATTGACGGCAACTGAGCAAGACCAGGTGGTTAATGCGTTGAGGAGAGCGATGAGCTTATGAATATTGCCATTATTCCTGCCAGAGGCGGCAGTAAACGCATCCCCCGTAAGAATATCAAGGATTTCTGCGGAAAGCCGATGATTGCCGGGGCCATTGAGGTTGCCAAGGCGTCAGGGCTGTTCGAGCATATTGTCGTGACCACCGATGATGTTGAAATTTCAGCGCTGGCAAAGGCGTGGGGAGCGGAAGTTCCTTTTGTACGGCCGGCGGAACTGGCGGACGATTACACGCCTACCGTACCCGTCGTTGCTCATGCTGTTGACGCTTGCCAAGCGCTGGGTTGGCAAGTCGATCAAGTCTGCTGTATTTATCCCGCAGTGCCGTTTATGCAATGTGGCGACTTGGTGGCCGCATTGCAGATGCTGGATACGCATGATGCGGATTATGTTTTTCCTGTCGCCGGCTACCCTTCAGCGATCCAGCGCGCGCTACGGCAATTGCCGAACGGGCTGATGGAACCGTTTTATAGTCAATATGCCTCGACGCGAACCCAAGACCTTGAACCGGCGTATTACGATGCCGGACAATTTTATTGGGGGCGAGCACAGGCTTGGCTTGAGGGGAAAAACATTCATCAGCACGGGATGGGGCTGGTGATTCCCGGTTGGCGCGTCGTGGATATTGATAATGCCGAGGATTGGCAGCGGGCCGAATTGATGGTTGCGGCGTTCAATGGCGCGAATCGCCCTGCCTAAAGACCTTATACGAAACTAATTGCCGGAGATAAAGATGGCTGAAAAATTTAAAACTCCGCAGGAGGAATTCTGGGCAGGTGAGTTCGGCGCCGACTATATCGGTCGAAACAACAGCCCGCATCTTTTGGCATCCAAACTGAATTTTTTCTCGAAGGCGCTTAAACAGGCGGGCCCGGTCACATCCTGTCTTGAGTTTGGCGCGAACATAGGCATGAACTTGAAGGCGCTGCAACTGCTTTACCCGGACATCCAGCTGCAAGCGGTCGAAATCAACCACGATGCGGCAACGCAGCTTAAGAACCTGGTTGGGGAAAGCCATGTATTTGAAGGCTCCATCTTCGAATATCCGGTAGCCGGGAAAGTCGATCTCGCCTTGATCAAAGGCGTGCTGATCCATATCAATCCGGACATGTTGGATAGCGTTTACGAAAAATTGTACCAGGCATCCAATCGGCTGATCTTGATAGCCGAATATTACAATCCGACACCGGTAGCGATTCCCTATCGGGGGCATGCGGATCGTTTGTTCAAAAGGGATTTTGCCGGTGAAATGCTGGATAAATACCCTGATTTGAAGCTGGTGGATTACGGCTTTTGCTATCGCCGCGATCCGGCTTTTGTTGGGGATGATGGCACTTGGTTCTTGCTGCAAAAGGCTTAGATAAGCATGAAGATAGCTTTCCGTGTCGATGCTTCCGTTCAGATCGGTACCGGACACTTCATGCGCTGCTTGACGCTGGCGGATGAATTAACGCAGCGCGGAGCTCAGATTCGTTTTGTCAGCCGTTATCTGCCGGAATACTTGGCTAATCTGTTGGAAGCAAAGGGCTATGAGTTGGCTCGGCTCGATAGCGCTGAAGATGATGCGGACTTAGATGAACTGTCTCATGCGCGCTGGCTGGGTTGCAGTCAGGCGCAGGATGCCAAGGCTTGTATTACGGCATTGTCCGATAGGGCTTGGGATTGGCTTATCGTAGATCACTATGCCCTGGATTCCCGCTGGGAGTCCAGGCTTCGGCAATCCGCCCGGAAAATCCTGGCGATTGACGACATTGCCGATCGTCAGCATGACTGCGACATACTGCTCGACCAGAACTTCTATGCGGATATGAACTCTCGGTATGCGGGCAAAGCGCCCGATCATTGCCGACTGATGCTTGGCCCCCGTTACGTATTGCTGCGTGAAGAGTTCCGGCAACTCCGCGAACAGGTCGCGCCCCGCAAAAGCGCGGTTCAACGCATCCTGGTCTTTTTCGGCGGTGTGGATGCGGATAACTATACCGGCCGAGCCATTCAGGCGCTGATTGATATGGGCGTTGCGGATATGCACGTGAATGTAGTCATCGGTGCGCAGCACCCATGCCGTGAAGCAATCGAGGCTATCTGTCTTCGCGATCATTTTACGTGTCATGTACAAACGAACCGGATGGCTGAGTTGATGGCGGCTGCTGACTTGTCGATTGGCGCAGGCGGCGGCGCAACGTGGGAGCGTTGCTGTCTCGGCGTGCCGACGATAGCCATCGGAACGGCTGAAAATCAGCGTCGGCAGGTTGCTGATGCCGCGGCAGAAGGATTGGTGTACGCCCCTGATTTAAAACATGATCTTGTCATCGGGCATCATATTAGCGCCTTGATCGAAAATAGTTGCCTGAGGCAACTGATCTCGCGTAATGCCATGCAGGCCGTGGATGGTCGGGGCGTGTTGCGCGTCGTTGCCGGTATGGGGTATGGCGGCATTGTGCTGCGGACTGCAATGGCGGACGATTCGGAGCGCTTGTTTGCTTGGCGCAATGATTCGGCGATCAGGGCGGTTTCACGGAATTCCGATTTCATCAACTGGGAAGATCACAGCTGCTGGTTTGCATCGCTGTTGAACGATCCGAACAGGGTGCTGCTCATCGGTCAACGTGACGGCGTTCCGATTGGCGTTGTGCGCTTCGATATTCAGAACCATCAGGCGGAGGTCTCCATTTATTTGGTGCCCGGCATCACCGGTTGCGGACGCGACCTGTTGCGCAGTGCGGAGATATGGTTCGCCCAAAATCGCCGGGACATAAATGTCCTCCGTGCCGACGTGCTTGGCGGTAACGAACGTTCACATCAACTGTTCCTATCCTCCGGGTATGAGGTTGAGTCCACTTCCTATTTTAAGAAGCTTCAATAGCATGAATAATGTAGTCAAGATTGCCGGGAGATCAATCGGGCGGGGCCATGCTCCCTTTATCATCGCCGAGATGTCGGGCAACCATAACCAATCGCTTGAACGAGCGCTGGAGATCGTGGACGCGGCCGCCCAAACCGGCGCGCATGCGCTGAAAATCCAGACTTACACACCGGACACGATGACGCTGGATCTGGACGAGCGCGAGTTTTATATCAGCGATGCCAAGAGTCTGTGGGCGGGCTCGTCTTTATACAAGCTCTATGGTGAAGCCTACACGCCGTGGGAGTGGCATAAACCCATTTTCGACAGGGCGCGTGAGCGGGGAATTATTGCGTTCAGTACGCCGTTCGACGACACGGCGGTGGCTTTTCTCGAAAGCCTGGATGCGCCGTGTTACAAAATCGCCTCTTTCGAAAACACCGATCTGCCGTTGATCCGCCGCGCGGCGGCTACCGGAAAACCGCTGATCATTTCAACCGGTATGGCGACCGTCGCCGAACTCGATGAAACGGTGCGCGCGGCACGGGGCGCCGGCTGCAAGGACTTGGTCCTGCTTAAATGCACCAGCACTTATCCTGCCACGCCCGAAAATACCAATATCTTGACCATTCCCCATATGCGCGAGCTGTTCGGTTGCGAAGTGGGGCTGTCCGATCATACGATGGGGATTGGCGTGTCGGTGGCTAGTGTCGCGGTGGGCGCGACCGTCATTGAAAAGCACTTTACCCTCAACCGTGCCGAGGGCGGCGTGGATAGCACGTTTTCGATGGAGCCCGATGAGATGGCGCAGTTGGTGTTGGAAACCGAACGTGCATGGCAGGCGCTGGGGCAAGTGAGTTACGGCCCGACTGAGGCCGAGCGGAAATCTCTCCAGTTCCGCCGCTCACTGTATATTGTGCAAGATCTGAAGGCCGACGATGTGTTGACGCGTGACAATGTGCGCGCAATCCGGCCGGGCTTGGGCTTGCCGACCAAGTACCTGGAACAACTGCTCGGCAAGTCAGTGAAGCACGCTGTCAAAAAGGGAACCGCGCTGGGATGGGAGCTGATTAAATGAGTGCGTCAAGCGCAGGCTTAACGCCTTTGCGTGTCCTGATCGTAGGCTGCGGCAACATCGCCGGCGGCTTTGATTTGGGACGCCCGGCGGGATATTTGCCGTATACCCATGCGGGGGCATACAGCCGAGATGGACGCTTTGATTTGCTTGCCTGCGTTGAGCCTGACGACAAGCGGCGTAGCGAATTCATGGCGGCTTGGGGCGTACACGCCGGTTTTCGCTCCATTGAGGAGGCATTAGGCTCCGGCAATCGGTTTGATGTGATCAGCATCTGTTCGCCGACGGTTTGTCATGCTCATGATTTGGAAACGGCTTTGTGTTTCCGGCCTAAGCTGATTTTTTGCGAAAAACCGCTGACAACATCGGTCGCAGAAACCCAAAGGCTGGTCGATGAATGTGCGCAATTGAATATTCCGCTGGCGGTAAACTATACGCGCCGCTGGGATGCCGAGGTTTTAAAGCTTCAAACGGATATGCAAGCGGGGCGATGGGGGGCGTTGCGGTCAGTCGTTGGCTATTACAATAAGGGCATAACGAACAACGGCTCACATATGCTGGATCTTTTGCACTTGCTGGTTGGTCCGATGGATATTATTAAAGTCGGCAAACCCATCGATGATTTTTTTGCTAATGACCCAACCGTGCCGGTTTGGCTGGAAGGGCCTCAAGGCATACCCGTGCTGCTTGCTTGCGGCCACGCTGAGGATTATGCCATCTTTGAGCTTCAGCTGGTCTTTGCTCAGGGCATGTTGACCATGGAAGAAGGCGGACTGTTTTGGCGCGAGCGCAGTGCCGTAGATAGCGAGACATTCAAAGGTTATCGTACGCTTGAAGCGGGTGTTCGCCGAGCGGGGCAATATCCAGGCGCTATGCTCAACGCGGTCGATAATATTTACCGTGCCGTTAAACAAGACGATTCGCTGGCCTGCACGGGTGAATCGGCACTGGCCGCACAATGTGTCTGCGAGCAAATCAAGCTGAATGCCAGACAAAATGTACAAGAGCTATAACAGGAAAGGACGACCCATATGAGTAATTCGAAACTCGCGCTGTTTGGCGGCCCTAAAACCATCCAAACCACTTTCAAACGCTACAACCCAATCGGTGCTGAGGAAGTTGAAGCGGCTAGACAGGTCATCGAAAGCGGAGTGTTATCCCAGTTCCTGGGTTGCTGGAGTCCGGATTTCTATGGCGGTCCCAAGGTGCAAGCGTTTGAGCGCCAGTGCGAGGCTTACTTTGGTGTCAAACACGCAGTCACAGTCAATTCTTGGACTTCGGGCTTGATTGCGGCTGTCGGTGCGATTGGCATAGAGCCCGGCGATGAGGTTATTGTCACGCCTTGGACGATGTGCGCCAGCGCAACGGCTATTTTGCACTGGAACGCCATTCCGGTGTTCGCCGACATCGAGTCGGATACGTTTAATCTTGATCCGGCTTCGGTGGAAGCTAATATTACTCCCTATACTAAGGCGATCATGGCAGTAGATATTTTTGGTCATTCTGCCGACATGGATGCATTGATGGCGATTGCCGAGCGTCACGGACTCAAAGTCATAACCGATTCGGCTCAAGCTCCCGGCACTTATTACAAGGGCAAAGTGACAGGCACGCTGGCTCATGTGGGGGGGTATAGCCTGAATTATCACAAACATATTCATACCGGCGAGGGGGGAATTCTCGTTACCAATGACGATGAGTATGCCGATCGGCTACGCTTGATTCGTAACCATGCAGAAGCGGTTGTGGGCAACAAGGGGAACGCAGACTTATGTAATATGGTGGGCCATAATTTTAGGCTCGGGGAAATAGAGTGCGCTATAGGTATCGAGCAGCTGAACAAGTTGGACGGTTTTGTTGCCGGCCGCCAACGCGCAGCCGAACGCCTCAGTCAAGAACTGCGCGGGTTGCCGGGTCTGCGCACGCCAATTGTTAAAGAGGGATGTACGCATGCCTATTACGTTTATCCGATGGTGTTGGATGTTGAGCAGCTTGGTGTATCGCGCGCCCGCATTATTGAAGCTCTTGAGGCTGAGGGGATAAAAGGTTTGGCTGGCGGCTATACCAATATTCATCTGTTGCCCATGTATCAGCAAAAAATAGCGTACGGCTCAAAAGGATTTCCCTGGACGTCTGATATTTGCCGGCGTGACGTGAGTTATCAGAAAGGTATTTGTCCGGTGGCGGAGGAGCTGCACGCGTTTACCTATTTGGGCTTTGCCATGTGTATGCATGAGCTGGCGGATGGCGATGTGGATTTAATTGGGCAAGCGTTTCGGAAGGTGTGGGATCAAATGGGTAGCCTAAAATGATTTATGAACTTAGCAAAGATTATTTCGTTCGGTCTCTTACAGAAGCTGATCTGGATGGAGCTTACCCCAGTTGGTTTGAAGATCAAGAGGTTTGTCGATATAACTCTCATGGGAAATTTTTTAAGACGAGAAGCTACTTTAAGGGGTATGTGGATGCATTAAATCGGGATGATCGCGTCGTTTGGGCGATTTGCCATGTTGATGACGGTCATATCGGCAATATAAGTTTGCAAGACATCTCGACAATCAACCGCACTGCGGAATTTGCAATATTATTAGGCGATAAACGGCATTGGGGGAAAGGGGTTGGATTACTGGCGGGCAGAAGATTGTTAGATCACGGGTTTAATAAGCTGAATCTGGAACGCATATATTGCGGAACAGCGGCAACCAATGATGGAATGAAAAAGCTTGCTAAAGTGATGGGCATGATTCTTGAGGGTACTCGACGCCAACATTTTTTTCTTGAAGGTTGCAGGGTTGATATGCTTGAATACGGCATTTTACGGGCTGAATTTAAAAGGGTATGAACTCGTGATTGCGGTGGTTTGTCACGATGCGGGGGGGGCTGAGGTTCTCAGTAGCTATGTACGGGAGTCAGGTCTGGAGTGCTTTTATGTATTGGAAGGCCCGGCACGCAAGATCTTTGAGCGTAAGTTGGGTTCCATTGCAACAACACCTCTCGGTGATGCGGTTCGTCAATCGGCATCGATTCTTTGCGGTACCAGCTGGCAGTCAGATATTGAGATTAACGCGATAAAATTGGCGCGATCATTGGGCAAGCATTCTATTGCATTCCTTGATCATTGGGTTAACTACCGCGAGCGATTTACCCGAGCAGGTATAACCTTGTTACCGGATGAAATCTGGGTTGGGGATCGGATAGCTGAGTCAATGGCAAAAGAGGTTTTTCCGGGGCTTCCGGTTACATGGGTGGATAACCCATATTTACAGGATATTCGGCGGGAAATGGCGGCAATCGAAACGCGCAATTCGCATCAACAGGATTCGATTACTATTCTCTATGTCTGCGAACCCGTCAGTGAGCATGCGCTGTTGCAACATGGTAATGCGCATTTTTTGGGTTATGTGGAGGACGAGGCGTTACGTTATTTTCTTTCGAACTGTTCGGTTTTAGGTAAACCGATTAAGCGTATCTTGATTCGGCCACATCCCTCGGAGCGGGCGGAAAAATATAGCTGGGTTCAGCGTGAGTTTGAGTGGCCTATTGCAATGGGCGGGGTAGATACGCTGCTGGAAGAAATTGTCGGCAGCGATGTGGTGGTTGGTTGTGAGTCTATGGCGATGGTGGTCGGCTTGTGCGCCGGTAAGAGCGTAATTAGTTGTATTCCGCCTGGCGGTAGAGCCTGCGTCTTACCGCATCCCGAGATAACCAGTCTTCAGGACGTGTTGGCGATGAAAAAATAAATTCTAGCAAGTAGGTCTAACAATGTTGAAAAAATAAATTAAAGTAATTTATCAATATGTCGATAACTATTATGAGATTACAACGGCAGCTTTTTAGAACTGCATTATTGGGTATTTTAAGGGGATAAGATCATGGCTATGACAATTAACACAAACATAGGTGCACTTAGTGCTCAAGGCCATTTACAAAAAACCAGTGGCATGTTATCGACTTCGATGGAGCGTTTATCGTCCGGTTTGCGAATTAATTCGTCAAAAGACGATGCTGCGGGTATGGCGATTGCCAACAAAATGACTTCGCAGATACGTGGCATGACGGTTGCCACGAGAAATGCTAATGACGGTATTTCCTTGGCGCAAACCGCCGATTCGGCGTTGGGGACTATGACTGATACTATGCAGCGGATGCGTGATTTAGCCGTACAATCAGCTAACGATGCCGGCGTAACATCAAAGGATAGGGAAAAGCTCCAGACCGAGTTTCAACAATTAAACGATGAGTTGACGCGGATTGTTAAGAATACCGAGTTTAACGGTAAGAAGATTATCAATGGTTCATTGTCGGGTGGATTAGTTATTCAGGTAGGTGCTGGTACTGCTGCCGACAACCATATATCTGTTGATATTGCCAATGCATCTGGGACTATCGCTAGCGTTACTGCTGCCAGTATAGGTAGTAATGCGACGGTGGGCGGTGCTTCGGCAGCGATTGATGCCCTGGATGCAGCCATTGCTTCTATCGATACCGCAAGAGCATCATTGGGCGCGGTGCAAAATCGGTTCACTACGACTATTGGTAACTTATCGTCTTCTATCGAAAATCAATCGGCTGCCCGTTCACGGATTACCGATACTGATTTTGCCCAAGAAACTGCCAGTTTGAGTCGTAATCAGATATTGCAACAAGCGGGTACGGCAATGTTGGCGCAGGCCAATCAGTCTGGGCAATCGGTACTTAGTTTACTTAGATAGCCTTTTTAGACAGAACAGGGGAGGCTTTGCCTCCCTTTTGAGCATACAGCATATAGAGTAGGTTGGTGTCATGAACAGTGAAATTACTAATGTATCTAAGCTCTCTCCCTTAACCATTCTTAGTAATAAGCAAAGTGACTTAAAAGAGGCTTCTATCGCTACGGTGCAACAGCCGATAGGGGGGGCTAAAGATGGTTTAAAAGAGCAAGCTGCCGATTTAAAACTCGATGCCCAAGCCCAAGAGGCGTCTTTGGCAGCGGTGAAAGAAGCGGCGGCGAAGGGGAACGCAATTTTTCAGGAAACTAATCGCGACTTGGAGTTCCATGTTGACGATTCGACTAAAAAAGTCGTAGTAAAGATTATTGATAGCAAGAGCGGTGATGTGGTGCAGCAAATTCCTACTGAGGATATGATGACATACATCAAAAGGATGCAAGAGCTTGATGGTGGGCAGGGAGCTATGCTTCAAGATAGGGCGTAACGTGTTGAGCAATTAAAGGATAGGAGAAGGTCATGGCCATTACATCGTCGACCGGAATTGGCAGTGGTATGGATATCAACGGCATTGTTAAGCAGTTGGTTGCTGCTGAAGGCCAAGCGCAGTTTAATTCGATTTCGCGGCAACAAACTACGGCGAATGCGCAGTTGAGTGGCCTAGGTAGTCTCAAGAGTGCATTGTCGACATTTCAGACTGCTGTGCGAAAAATTAATGATGTAAACCTGTTTCAAACTTATGCGGCTACATCCAGCAATGAAGCTGTTTTAAAAGTCACAGCGGGCACTGGTTCGGTAGCAGGTTCGCATACCTTGCAAGTGACGAACTTGGCTACGACTCAAAGATCTATAGCGGCAGCTGAGTTTTCCGGAGCTACTGAGGTTGTAGGCACCGGTACTATGACGTTTTCGGTGGGCGCTAAAACGCCTTTTTCGGTAGATATTGATGCTACCAATAATACCTTGGCCGGTATTCGGGATGCCATTAATGGTTCGGCAGACAATAATGGCGTAGTCGCTAGTATTATCAGCGTGAACAATGCAACCAATACCGGTACGGTATCGAAATTGGTATTGACTGCCAAAGACACAGGGTTGGCTAATGGATTTACCGTGGGAGTGGTCGGTGACGCAGGATTGAGTCGGCTCGATACTTCTACGCCGGCAAACTATACGGGGGTGGCGGCAATAGATGCCAATATTCTGATTGATGGGCAGAGCGCCACCCGTAGCAGCAATGTCATTACAGATGTGTTGCAAGGCGTGACTCTGAATTTACAATCGGCAGCGGTGGGCACGGATGTAACGCTGGATATTAAGTTGGATAATGAGGCGATTAAGAAAACTATTGGCGATTTTGTATCAGCTTATAATACGATGGCTAGCGCGACTGACAGCCTAGGCAAGTTTGCCGGTACTGATGGAGGGAAGAACGGTGCGCTGTTGGGTGATTCGACACTGCGTCTTATAAGACATGATTTGCGTCAGTTGACCAGCAGTCCTGTAAGTTCAGGCAGTAGTAGTTTTAATACTTTGAAAACCATCGGTATTGATATAGATAAAAATGGTGTGATGACGATGGATAGCACCAAGCTCGATGCAGCCTTGTCTAGCAATTTATCAGCGGTAAGTGATTTATTTTTATCCACTAATGGGGTGGGTAGTCGGTTGAATGCTAAGGTGGGGACGTATTTGCAATCTGGCGGTCCTTTGGATACCCGTCAAACCTCGTTGAATAAGCAGTTAAAAGGCTACAGTGATCAACATGATCGCGTCCAGCTCCGTTTGGATAATATGCAGTCAGTTTTATTAAAGCAGTTTGTTGCTATGGATAAGGCTGTGGGCCAGTTTCAAATAACAGGCTCGTTTTTGACTGATCAACTTTCAAGAATGTAGGGGAATGATAGATGACATCCGTGGCGTATAGAAAAAATGTGAATAAATATGCGGCTGTTCACACCGAATCAGTGATGGATGATGCCTCGCCGCATAAATTAATACAGATGCTAATGAGTGGCTTTTTAATGCGAGTCAATGCGGCAAAAGGCGGTATAGAGCAGGGCGATTTTCAGGAAAAAAGCATACATATTTCTAAGGCATCTTCTATCGTAGGTGGTCTGATAGATGGAATTGACACTGAAAAAGGCGGTGATATAGCGAGAAATTTATTGAGCTTGTATGAATACATTGATGCTAGGTTGTTTGATGCCAGTGCTCAAAACAGTATTGAAATACTGGATGAGGTGCAGTTACTGATGCGGGAAATTCAGCAAGCCTGGAATGCTATTCCTGAGGCTTACCGGTAATAGACTTATGGTTGTTGCTTCTGAATTAGTGGTGCGGCTTGAGAATTTTGTCGAGCTTATTGCGATTGCTATTGAGTCAGAGGATTGGGAGGGCTTGAATAGCTTGTTGGTTGATCGAAGGGCAGTGTTAGAGCAGCTATGTACATTATCGTTGTCGCCTTTTGAGCGTAAGGCAGCTGTAGCTATGATGGTTCAGATGCAAACGACAGACAGGCAATTTGAGGCGGTGGTACAAAGCCAAAAAGACGCGCTACAAAAGCAAGCGTCCTCGCTTGCACATGACAGAAAAGTCATTCAGGCCTATCAAGCCTAATTGGCGTCATTCATTCTCCTTGCTCTAATCGGTAACACTATAGGGATAACGTCCTGTAAAATGTGAATTAAAAGCTAACTCTTAAATGATTCAAAAAAAACATGACGGCGGTCAGCTTGCCGGATACATGCCCCCATCAAACCGCTGTATGCTTAACGCCTAGCGGTTTACTTGTACGCTACCTAAAAATTTAATATGAATATTATTAACACATTGAAATCAATGTGTTAAATTTAAGCCTTGGTTTTTAGCTAGTTTTATAGTTGATGAGGTATTGGTCCTTACCGCCTATCAGTTTCTCATAACCTCACAAAATGTCGGCAAGGGCAGGTCATTTTGCAGACATCGCATGAGGCGGCGCAATCCGCGCTTAAACAAAGAAACTAAACTGCGGTAGAGTTTTTTAACACTCCAATGTTCAGCGTTGGTCTGCTCTTGCGTTTTTTTCAAGTGGCGTGGGATGATT
>DAINRH010000071.1:0-7834 GCA_036741905.1 Methylobacter sp.
ATGAATAAGCGATTCCCCAAGTTTGGCTTGCTGCTCTTCATAAAAACGAACCGCCTCTATGTATTGAGCTTCTGCCTCGAGTAGGAAGCTATAATTCACCGTAACAATGCACGTACTTTTTTTGCCACTTCCTCGCCGGGAATGGCCTGCATCCTACCAGCGTCAAACTCAGCAGCACGGTGCGCGGATACATCACCCCACAAGTGGTCAAATTCCGACTCGGATATTTCTTCAAGGCTCAATAACAGCCGCTGAACCAAAACGGCTCGATCCTGAATGGGTAGGGAGAAGATTTCAGATTCAAGTTGTGCAAGATTCATTTTAGAAACCCTATTTTGTAGTTGAGGGAAGCTTCAGTTATATAAAACTCGGTATATCTTAAACGTTGCCGCCAGCAAACGCCCTAACTTTCCCGACCAAATCCGCCATTCCAGCCACTTCAAACTCCCCCATCAAGACCCCAATCAACTCATCATCCTCCATCCCCAACAACTCCACAAACAACTCCCTCTCCCCCTGATCCGCCGCCAAATACCCCGTTTCCAAATACCGATTCAACAGAAAATCCAGCTCCTTAGTCCCGCGCCGACATTGCCACTTTAACCGAGCCGGATCGTCCATCAGCCCAACTTTCTCTGCACCAACAGTTTCTTGGTTTCGGCAATCGCCTTAGCCGGATTCAAGCCCTTGGGGCAAGTATCGGTGCAGTTCATAATGGTATGGCAACGGTACAATTTAAACGGGTCTTCCAGTTCGTCCAGACGTTCGCCGGTGCTTTCGTCGCGGCTGTCGACCAGCCAGCGGTAGGCTTGCAACAGCACCGCAGGGCCCAGGTAACGCTCGCTGTTCCACCAGTAACTGGGGCAACTGGTCGAGCAACAGGCGCACAGCACGCAGTCGTATAAACCATCCAGTTTTTCCCGGTCTTCTTTGCTTTGCAGACGCTCGGAATCCGCAGGCGCCGGGGTTTGGGTTTCTATCCAGGGTTTGATCGAGGCGTATTGCGCATAAAAATGGGTCAGATCCGGCACCAAGTCTTTAACGACATCCATATGCGGCAATGGATAAATCTTGATAGTGCCGGAATAGGAGTCGATGGCTTTGGTACAGGCCAGCGAGTTTTTGCCGTTGATGGTCATCGCGCAGGAACCGCACACGCCTTCGCGGCAGGAACGCCGGAAGGTCAGGCTGCTGTCGATTTCGTTTTTGATTTTCAGGATCGCGTCCAGCACCATCGGCCCGCAGCTGTCCATGTCCAGTTCGAATGCGTCAATGCGCGGGTTTTCTGAGGAAGAGGGGTCCCAACGATACACTTCAAAGCGGCGGATGTTGGTTGCGCCTGCCGGCGCTTTAAAGGTTTTGCCTTCGATTAAAACCGAGTTTTTAGGCAGGGTAAATTCAGCCATTAGTACACCCTCTCTTTTGGTGGAATTGCGTCAACATCGTCGGTCAAGGTATACAAATGTACCGGCCGGTAATCGATTTTAACCTGATCGTCAACCAGCCAGGTCAGGGTATGTTTCAGCCAGTTTTCGTCGTCGCGCTTTGGGAAATCTTCCCGTGCATGGCCGCCCCGGCTTTCGGTGCGGTTGCCTGCCGCGTTAATCGCCACGGTAGCTTGGCTCAGCAGGTTGTCCAACTCCAGCGTTTCGACCAGATCGGTATTCCAGATCAGCGACTTGTCGGTCACTTTAACATCGGCAAAGGTTTTTCTGACATCGTCCATCATAGTGATGCCTTCAGCCAGCGTGGCGCCGGTTCTGAACACCGCCGCCTTGGCTTGCATGACTTTTTGCATATCCAAACGAATATCGGACGTCGAGCGGCTGCCGCCCGCATTGCGGATTTTATCGAAACGGGCGATGGCTTGGTCGCAAGCGTTGCTCGCCAACGGTTTTTGCCTCGATCCCGGTTTGATCAATTCGGCGCAGCGTATCGCGGCGGAACGGCCGAATACCACCAAGTCGAGCAGCGAGTTTGAACCCAAGCGGTTTGCGCCATGCACGGAGACGCAGGCCGCCTCGCCGATTGCCATCAAGCCCGGCACCACCGCGTCGGGATCGCCATCTTTCAAAGTAACCACTTCGGCTTTGTAGTTGGTCGGTATGCCGCCCATGTTGTAATGCACGGTCGGCAGCACCGGAATGGGCTGTTTGGTCACATCGACATTGGCAAAAATTTTGGAGGTTTCGGATATGCCCGGCAAGCGTTCGTGAATGATGGCCGGATCGAGATGCTCAATATGCAGATAAATGTGATCTTTCAGGGGCCCTACGCCGCGGCCTTCTGCAATCTCAATGGTCATCGCGCGGCTGACTACATCGCGTGAAGCCAAATCTTTGGCCGACGGCGCATAGCGTTCCATGAAGCGCTCGCCCTGCGAATTGGTCAAGTAACCGCCCTCGCCTCTTACCCCTTCGGTAATCAGGCAGCCTGCGCCGTAGATGCCGGTCGGATGAAACTGGATAAACTCCATATCCTGTAACGGCAACCCGGCGCGCAATACCATCGCATTGCCGTCGCCGGTCACGGTATGTGCCGAGGTGCAGGAAAAAAACGTGCGCCCATAGCCGCCGGTCGCCAATACCGTCATTTGCGATTTGAACAAATGCAGCGAGCCGTCGTCCAGACACCAAGCCAGGATGCCGCGGCATTCGCCGTCTTCCATAATCAAGTCCAGCGCGATGTACTCGACGAAAAATTCAGCTTTATGTTTTAACGACTGTTGATACAAGGTGTGCAAAATCGCGTGGCCGGTCTTGTCGGCCGCCGCGCAAGTGCGTTGCGCCAAGCCTTTACCGTAATGCGTGGTCATGCCGCCGAACGCGCGCTGGTAGATTTTGCCGTCGGCGGTGCGCGAAAACGGCACGCCGTAATGCTCCAACTCGATCACGGCGGGAATGGCTTCGCGGCACATGTATTCGATCGCATCCTGGTCGCCCAGCCAGTCGGAGCCTTTGACGGTGTCGTACATGTGAAAGCGCCAGTCGTCTTCGCCCATATTGCCCAGCGCTGCGCTGATGCCGCCTTGCGCAGCGACGGTATGGCTGCGGGTGGGAAAGACTTTGGTGATGCAGGCGGTTTTAAGGCCTTTTTCCGCCATGCCCAAGGTAGCGCGAAGCCCCGCTCCGCCTGCGCCGACTACCACTACATCGTAAGCATGTTCAATAATTTTATAATCTGCGGCCATGAATCACCCTATCGATACAATGCGAAACACAGCCAGCAACGCTGTAATCGCCAAAAATAAAAAAGCCAAGTTGACAGCCCAGATCGAAATGATTTTGGGGCCTTCGGCGGCGACATAATCTTCAATCACCACCTGCAAGCCCAACGCGGCGTGATAAAAAGCGGCGATGATCCAAGCCACGATGCAGGCGCTGCTAACCGGCGATGCCAGCCAGTCTACGGTTTGTTGATAGGGGGCGGTCAGGCTCAAGCCCAGAAAGTTGATCAGCCAGAAAGACAGCGGAATCAGCGCCACGGCGGTGACGCGCTGCATCCACCAGTGACCGGTTCCGCTTTTTGCAGAACCCAAGCCCCGAACCCTGGATAAAGGCGTTCTATAGTCCATAATATCCCCACGCAAAAGTCATTAAAGTCAGCGCCAAAGAAGCCGCCAGCTCAATCATGGCGTAGCGGTTTAGCGTTTCAAGTTCAAAGCTGTTGCCCGCATCCCAAATCACATGACGAATGCCGTGGCACAGGTGGAAAAACAAGGCGTAAACAAAACCCCAGACGACTAATTTAAGCAGCCATAAACTCATTAAAGCCTGCATTGCCGCGTAGGAATCCGCGCCGCCCGCCAGCGCCGAAATAACATAAACGAATAAGATCAAACCGGCTGTGAGCATGACGCCGGTCATGCGGTGGGTGATGGAAATAATACCTGTTAAAGGCAGCTTGTAGACTTGCAAATGCGGGGATGTGGGTCTGTTAGTATTTATCGCCATAGTATTATCCGGTTGTTGTGTTTACCCAATGATCTTCCAAATCAAAATTCGATGCAATAGACGTCCTGTTTCCGACTGTCATAGTAGGTAGAATCAGTCGAATCATGTTGTACCACATATTGCCGACGCCCGCTAAGGTAAAAAATTCACTATGAACGGCAAGCGACACCGGCAAATCCAGCCAATGCTTATATCAGAGTCGCCGAATAATTTTTATTAAAATCAACTAGATACTATATTTTCAGCTAAATTTTAGGTGCTGCTTTAGAATATGAGTCAACTTAAAAAGTCATTTAGAGCAATTCATTAACACACTATTTCCAAAATGGAGCACTGCTTTAACCCAGTTAACGACGCTGGGCTAAAGCGATGGCTTCCGAATAAAATGCGTAAATATTGAAAAGCACTGTGGTTGGACGGGGTTTGCAACCCCGTCCCGCTTGGCGGGCCATTGATGCCCACATAGAATGCTGTTTTTTGCAAGTCCCCCCACTTGATGCCAGGACATTAAGGCTAGAGGCTTTGGAAATCCAGGACGAGCGACTGTTATGCAGGTAAAATAAACTCCGAAACTTTAGTGAAAAGAACAAGGCGTTATCAAATGAAAGACTTCACCTGCAAAGGCTGCCAAGTCAGCGTCAAAGTAAGCGTGGTTGGCTATTATAAGGATAAGCGAAGCGTTACACGCTTAAGGAGCAACAATATGATTAGCTACAAAACCTACACACATGGAATCAAATCATGACCTTAAAAAAACTTTTTCCAAGCTTGGCATTTATTTTATTAACCGCTTTTAATAGTCCAGCGCATGCCGCGCCGGCAGCATTTGCCTCGGGGAGTTATCGGCAAATATTGGCAAATAACGCTAACAAGCCGTTCATGCTGGTGGTTTGGTCTATCAACTGCCCTTCATGCCTGAAGGACATGGAACTGTTAAGCAGCATTCATAAGATCAAACCGGAACTTAAAATGATCATGCTAGCCGCGGATGAGCCGTCCGCAACCGAGCAAATCCAGCAGATCCTGGAAAAAAATCAACTGGCCGAAATTGAAAACTGGGCTTATGCCGATGACAATACCCAGAAACTGCAATTTGAAATCGATCCGAAATGGTATGGCGAGCTACCCAGAACCTATTTCTTCGATAAGGCGCATCAACGCACCGGAGTCAGCGGTGTATTATCTAAAGAAGACTATGATGAGATGTTCGCCAAAATCCTAAAATAAGTACATTTTTAACCCTCCTATAACAAACTTACGTTAAAATGGCCGGTATATCAGAAACTATCGGTCATTTTTTATGTTCAAAAAAATATTCCCAGTTCTGGCAACTGCCTGCCTATTAAACGCCTGTGTTACTAGCCCGACAGGTAGAAGCCAACTTGTTTTCATGCCTGATGCGCAAATCGATCAAATGGGCTTGCAGGCTTTCGATAATTTAAAAAAACAAAAACCGATCAGCACTAACAGCAAATACAATCAGATTGCGAACTGCATTGCCGGGGCAATCACCCAACAAACCGGCGGCAACTGGGAAGTCGTGGTCTTTGACGATGCCTCGCCTAACGCCTTTGCCCTGCCCGGCAATAAAATCGGCGTACATACCGGCATGCTGTCGCTGGTCGACAATCAGGATCAGTTAGCCGCAGTCATCGGCCATGAAATCGGCCACGTACTCGCCAGACACAGCAACGAGCGGGCCTCGCAGGAATTGGCGGTTAGCCAGGGCATGAGCATCATTCAGGCGGTCAGCGCACCGCAAACCGCTTTAGGCCAAACCGCGCTCGGCCTGTTGGGAGTCGGCGCTCAATACGGCATACTGATGCCTTACAGTCGCGTCCATGAAAGCGAAGCCGACATGATCGGCGTCGATTTAATGGCGAAATCCGGCTTTGATCCAAGACAAAGCATCGGCTTATGGCAAAAAATGGAACAGGCCTCGCAAGGCCGGCAACCTTTAGAATTCATGTCCACCCACCCTTCGCACGCCACCCGCATTCAGGACTTGGAAAAGCACATGCCGCAAGCCATGGGACTGTTCCAGCAAGCTCAATCTATGGGTAAACAACCGCGTTGCAACTAAATTGATGACTCCGAATTTAAAACACTTACATCCCTACCCGTTCGAGAAACTGGCGCAACTTAAACAGGGCATCGTTCCGCCTGCGGACAAGCCTCATATCGCCCTGTCTATGGGCGAGCCGACTCATGCCACGCCGCATTTAATCCAGGAAGCGCTGTTAACTCATTTACAGGGTTTGGCCAACTATCCGACCACTAAAGGCATAGACAAACTCCGGCAAACGATAGCCGCATGGATCAGCCGGCGTTTCGGGATTCCGGCTGATGCGGTCAATGCTGAAACCCAGGTCTTGCCGGTCAACGGCACGCGCGAAGCGTTGTTTTCGTTCGCCCAGTGTCTTGTCGACCCGACTCGCCCGGCTCCCGTCGTCATCATGCCGAACCCGTTTTACCAGATTTATGAAGGCGCGGCCTTGCTGGCGGGCGCCGAGCCGTATTATCTGAACACGCTGGAAGACTCCGGTTACTTGCCGGATTTTGACGCGGTGCCGGATGAGATATGGCAACGCTGCCAGTTAATCTACATTTGTTCGCCCGGCAACCCGACCGGCTCGGTGATCGATCAAGCCGGCCACGAGAAGCTGCTCAAGCTGGCGGAAAAATACGACTTCGTGATCGCCTCCGACGAGTGCTACACCGAAATCTACGACGACGAAAGCAACCCGCCGCCGGGCTTGCTGCAAACCGCCTATAACATGGGCAACACCGCATTCAGGCGCTGCGTTATTTTCCACAGCTTGTCCAAGCGTTCCAACGCGCCGGGCTTGCGCTCGGGTTTTGTCGCAGGCGATGCCGAGCTATTGAAACACTATTTTCAATACCGGACCTATCACGGCTGCGCGATGCCTTTGCCTACCCAACATGCCAGCATTCAAGCCTGGCAAGATGAGCAGCACGTCATCGAAAACCGCCGCTTGTACCGTGAAAAATTCGCCGCCTTCATCGATATTCTCGGTGAAGTTTGCACCGTCGCCAAGCCGCCGGCCAGCTTCTATGTCTGGTTGAAAACGCCGATTTCGGATACCGAATTCGCCCGGCAGTTGTTTGCCCGGCAAAACATTACCGTGCTGCCCGGCAGCTATTTATCCCGTGACTTTGACGGCATCAATCCCGGCCTTAATCACGTCAGAATTGCACTGGTTGCGCCCTTGGATGAATGCATAGAAGCCGCACAGCGCATTAAAATTTTCCTTAACTCTTTATAAAAAGAAACCATGTCACAACTAGAACAAATCATTAACGACGCCTTTGAAAACCGTGCCGACATCTCGCCCACCGGCGTTTCCGCCGAAGTGCGCTCAGCCGTCGAAGAAGCAATCAATTTATTAGACAGCGGTAAAGCCCGTGTCGCTGAAAAAACCAGCGGCGCATGGGTTGTCAACCAATGGCTGAAAAAAGCCGTATTGCTGTCGTTCAGAATCAACGAGAACCGCGTCATCGAAGGCGGCAACAGCCGTTATTACGACAAGGTTGAAGCCAAATTCAGCACCTACTCACCGGACGACTTTGCAAAGTCCGGCGTACGCGTAGTGCCTAACGCCATTGTTCGTCACGGCGCTTACATTGCACCGGGCGCTGTGTTAATGCCCTCATTCGTTAACATCGGCGGCTATGTCGACAGCGGCACGATGGTTGACACCTGGGCCAGCGTCGGCTCTTGCGCGCAAGTCGGCAAGAACGTGCATCTTTCCGGCGGCGTCGGCATCGGCGGCGTTCTGGAGCCCTTGCAAGCAGGCCCCACCATCATTGAAGACAACTGCTTTATCGGCGCACGTTCGGAAATCGTCGAAGGCGTTGTC
>DAINRH010000071.1:7844-17615 GCA_036741905.1 Methylobacter sp.
TGAAGAAGGCTCGGTTATTTCAATGGGCGTTTACATCGGCCAAAGCACCAAAATATTCAACCGTATGACCGGAGAAGTCAGCTATGGCCGCGTACCGGCAGGTTCAGTCGTCGTTCCGGGCAACCTGCCTTCGGCGGACGGCACCTACAGTTTGTATTGTGCGATTATCATCAAACAGGTTGATGAAAAAACCCGCAGTAAAACCGGGATTAATGAGTTATTAAGAGATTAATTGTGCAAACAGGAATGATATACAAGGAAATTTATGAGTATTGAATTGCTCCCGGATTTTATTCGTGAGAATTATGAAGTGCATGAATGGAAACACTCGTGCGCCATTCTAAAAGAGGATTTTCCTGAAGAATGGGAAGACATTATCTCTGTATTACACGAATTTCGCTTATACAAAAGCTGGATAACCAATCCAGGTGGAAGGAAATCCCAAATTTCTGAATCCATCGATTCTTATCTTTATCAGCGTGGCTGGGTGGAAAAAGAATTTAATACTCAAGTGGTTGTTGATGAGCATACGATGGATACTCCAACACACAAAGTAGATTGCTTTAAAAACAGAGTCGCTCTTGAAATCGAGTGGAACAATAAAGACCCTTTCTATGATCGCGACTTAAATAATTTTCGCTTACTTTTTGATCTTCGAGCCATTAGCGTAGGAGTTATTATTACGCGATGTGCTGAGCTACAAGAGATATTCAAAGAATTAGGTCGCGGCTCATCTTATGGAGCATCAACTACCCATATGGGTAAACTCCTTCCACGTATTGAAGGCGGCAGTGGCGCAGGTTGTCCATTGTTGGTTATCGGTATATCTAAAAAACTATATGTTGAGGATGAATAACCATGAAGGCATCAGACGACCTTTTAAACAGTGTTGGTAAGAAAAAATTCGCTACCGTTCTAGCTGACCCTCCTTGGCAGTTCCAAAACAGAACAGGCAAAATGGCTCCTGAGCATAAAAGATTACAACGTTATCCAACAATGTCGCTTCAAGAAATAAAAGACCTTCCGGTTGAAGCAATTGTTGCAGATACTGCACATCTCTATTTATGGGTACCAAATGCACTACTAGCAGAAGGCATGCAAGTTATGGAGCATTGGGGCTTCACTTATAAAACCAATCTAATCTGGTACAAAGTTCGCAAAGATGGAGGGCCTGATAGAAGAGGCGTTGGATTCTATTTTAGAAATGTAACAGAAATAATTCTTTTTGGTGTTCGTGGAAAGAATGCGCGTACTTTACAGCCAGGACGAAGCCAAGAAAATATTATCTCATCAAGAAAGCGGGAACACAGCAGAAAGCCGGATGAACAATATGACCTCATAGAAGCATGTAGCTCTGGCCCCCGCATTGAACTGTTTGCACGAGGCCCAAGAAAAGGGTGGGTCGTCTGGGGTAATCAAGCGGAAGAATACACGCCTGACTGGGAAACATATTCAAACCATTCTCAATCTACTGTCGCTCCATTTCAGAAAAGCGCCAAAGCCTTGTAGAGAATAAATGCTGAGTAGTTCTGTAGACTGGGCTTTTCAACCCATACTACAGAGAGCTACGAGCCACAACCCATACTAACAAACCATGATTAACAACGACGTTTTACGCCGGGTACGCTACGCATTAGAGCTTAAAGACCCTGACATGATCGACATCTTTGCCTTAAGCGATGTAGAAATCAACAGGGACGAGCTGCTCAAACTACTCAAAAAAGATAATGAAGCCGATTACGTCCCGCTCAACAACAAGCTGCTGGAGCAATTTTTAGACGGCCTGATTATCTATAGAAGAGGCAAGCAGGAAAATCCTCCCGCACAGGTAAAAAAACCGGAGCCGTTAACCAATAACACCATACTGAAAAAACTGCGTATCGCCCTGGAATTTAAAGAAGAGGACATGCTCAGCACCCTAAAACTGGCCGATTTTGAATTGTCCAAAGGCGAACTCAGCTCTTTTTTCAGGCAAAAAGGCCATAAACATCACCGGGAATGCGGCGATCAGATTTTAAGAAACTTTTTACAAGGTTTAACCATTCGTTTTAGAGAACAAGACTGATAACTGCTCTTTGTACAAACTATCTCCCAATAACCTAACAAGGCCAATACCATGAGCGACAACATATCAAACAATGCCATCATTTACGCCACGCTCGCTTTAAACAGCGAAGTCGCCCTGCAACACGAATATTTGGATTCGCCCGACGTTCCCGATGATGAGCGTGAAAACGAAGAAGAAATTCTGGCCGACCTGGAACAAGCCTTTATGGAGTTCGTCGATCTTTATAAAATCCGCTGCAAAACCGACAAACAATTGCCCAGCATTGACGAATTGCTGAACAGCCAATTGTAAAACCACTATCGAGTCAACGATGCCAACTGTCAGAATCCTGGCTATTTCCGGTAGCCTTCGAACCGCATCGTTGAATTCTGCACTGCTAAGAGCGGTTGCCGGTTTGGCGCCTGCCAATGTTCGCATCGAACTGTTTACCGGCGTGGGCAATCTGCCGCTGTTCAACCCCGACCTTGAAATCACCGATTTACCCCCGGTTGCCGATTTTCTCGCCCGCCTTCTTGAAGCGGACGGCGTTATTATCGCCAGCCCCGAATACGCTCACGGCGTAACGGGAGTAATGAAGAATGCCCTGGACTGGATGGTCGGTAGCGAGGCTTTTGTCAACAAGCCGGTTGCGTTACTTAATGCGTCGCCGCGAGCCACAATCGCCCAGGCAGCGCTGAAAGAGACGCTGACCGTCATGTCTGCCCAAGTCGTTGAAGCCGCCTCAATCACCTTACCGATTATCGGCTCCAACCTTGATCAGCAGGGAATTTCCGGACATCCTTCCCTTTCAACATCAATCCGCGAGGCGTTGCGTGCCTTTCATACGGAGATTGTCAATTTGCAAAATTCAAAAACTCATACGCTTTACGGCATAAAAAACTGCGATACCGTCAAAAAAGCACGTAACTGGCTGGATCAAAACGGCATAGCCTATCGCTTCCACGATTTTCGAATCGACGGCTTAACCCCCGAGCTGCTACAGCGTTTTGCCGATCATTTGGACTGGAACAAACTGCTTAACCGCAGCAGCACCAGCTGGCGGCAACTCAGCGCCGATCAGCAAAGCGACCTGACTCAGGAAAAGGCCATGCAACTGATGCTGACCACCCCTACCCTGATTAAACGCCCGGTTTTAGAATCCGGCGATAAACTAATGCTTGGATTTAAAGCTGAGAACTACCAAACCGAATTATTATGAGCGACACACGGGATCTTCTTAAAGACCTTGGCAGCCGCGAATCGGTAAGCCAAAAAAATGCGAAGGTCCCTCGTTCCCACGCGCTGCGTGGGAACGCAGTTAAGGCGCGCTGCGCCGCGAATCACGCATAACACCCGAAAACGTAATCCCTATAAACACGGGACGTAGCGCGTCCACCATAGCATTCCTACGCGGCGCGTGGGAACGAGGAACTTACTATGAGCAACACACTGGAACTTCTTAAAGACCTGATCAGCCGCGAATCGGTAACCCCGAAAGATGCGGGTTGCCAGGACGTGCTGGCCGCGCGTTTAACCAAACTGGACTTCAAGGAAGAACGCCTGGACTTTGAAGACACCCAAAATATCTGGCTTAGACGCGGCGATGCCAAACCGCTGTTGACCTTCCTCGGCCATACCGACGTAGTGCCTACCGGCCCTTTAGATGCTTGGGTTTCACCGCCATTTGAACCGACCATTCGCGACGGCAAGCTTTACGGCCGCGGCGCTGCCGATATGAAAGGCGGCATTGCCTGCTTTATCACCGCGGTCGAGCGTTTTATCGCCAAACACCCGGATCATCAGGGCTCTATCGCGGTGATGATGACCAGCGACGAAGAAGGCATCGCCACCAACGGAGTAGTTAAAGTCGTTGAAGTGCTGGAGCAGCGCAACGAGAAAATAGACTGGTGCCTGGTCGGCGAACCGTCCAGCGACAAGAAAATCGGCGATGTGATTCGCGTCGGTCGGCGCGGTTCTTTATGCGCCAAATTGACCATTGCAGGCATACAAGGCCATGTCGCCTATCCCGAGCTTGCCGACAACCCGATACACAGCTTTGCTCCGGCCTTAAAAGACCTGACCGAAGAAGTCTGGGATCACGGCAATGCCTTTTTCCCGCCGACCAGCTTGCAGGTTTCCAATATCAACGCCGGAACCGGCGCGGAAAACATCATCCCCGGCAGCGTGGCGGTTCAGTTCAACCTGCGTTTTTGTACCGAACTGGATGAGGAAACCATCAAGCAACGCACCTGCGCGATACTGGACAAATACGATTTCAACTATGAGCTGCAATGGCGCTTGTCCGGCAACCCGTTCCTGACTGGGCCGGGCGCATTAATCGATGCCGCCCATGCCGCGATCAAAACCGTGACCGGCTTTGAAACCCTGGACGATACCGGCGGCGGCACCTCGGACGGACGCTTTATCGCCCCGACCGGCGCTCAGGTTATCGAGCTTGGACCGCTGAATGAAAGCATCCATAAAATCAACGAACATGTCGGCGTGGAAGACTTAGGCGTTTTGTCCGCTATTTATGAACAGATGCTGGTAAATCTATTGGTGTAGCCTGTATAAAGCGTAACGCAATACAGGAGATCGAAGCCGCGAAAGCCCGTATTACGCAAGCTCCATACGGGCTACTCGGTATATACCTTAACCCAGTTCAAAGGATGTAACGCCAAAAAGCCTGTTGAGCGGCAAATCAGGACAGGTGCCGGTATACATTCTTGCTGTTTCAAAAACCAGTTTCATCTGATGTTTTTCAGCTAAGGCAACCGCATCCTGATTCATTTCAGGAACATCCAGATAGATTGGTTTTCCAGGCATAACCCCGGCTTTCAACGAAATAAAAAGCGATTCCGCCAACTCAGGGCTATCGGCAAAAAGCGGTCCGATTTTATATCCAGATCGACAGGGCCGAATCATGCCATAGCCTGCAAGTCTTCCTTTTTGCATGATGCCCAATGCGATACTTTCGGGTTGATTGAGCCATGATTTTAGAAATTGGGTTCTGTTACCGGGGAAGAATGGCCGGTCATATGTTTCAACGACATCAAAAGGCAATTCCGACAATTTAATAATTTCCGGGTTTTTAGCCGGTTCGCCGCCACTCAGCCCCTCATAACGGATGTTCCGGTAAGCGAGTTCAAAACCTGCTTTTTTATAATTGCTTTGCTGGGCGACAACCCCATCAAGCCCAATATTCCGTCCCGATAAACGTTCAAGAGCGGCATTCCATATTTGAATCCCATAACCTTGTCCGCGATACTCCGGCTTAACGATATAAAACCCGATAAAACCGAATGTCTCGCCGTATTTCACCGCTGAAATAGTCGCAATCGGTTCATTATTGAGCTCCCCGACAAGAAATCCTTCCGGGTCTGCCGCATAAAAACAGTCGACATCATACAAGCCCGGATTCCACCCTTCGGATGCAGCCCAGTCAATGGCAATGATGGCTTCATCACGGGACATCGTTCTGATTTTGTAATTGGGTAATACCATAAAATTGCCTCGTAGGATTCACTACTACTTTCAACGCTCAAAAAAACAAAATAAAACTATGATTGATAAAGCCGCTCCCACAGTTAAATTATCAGTAGACAACACAAGATTGACTGAGGCCAGGCTTGAAGCAATAAAAATTGCAATTCCCGTTGCAATCGGTTAGAGCTGTTTTTCCGGCAAATGGCGTCAGTAGGTTATGGAAGCTTCCGATGTCGTAATACGCTTCAACCGTTCGATCAACACATTCCAGTCAACGCGAGGATTATAGCCGATCACATCGATTCGAGGCAGGCTACCGCCGGTAATAATGCTATAACCGGATTCCGTAGCCTTTACGCCCATCAGCTGACACACGCCGTCATGCAGGTAACAGCCCAAACCGAGCTTGTCGTAGCCGAAGGTTTCAAAAAACCTTAAAAAGCTTTTAGACAGTAGATCAGCCGCGCCTCCGCCGCCGATGTTGGCGATGTTTTGCACCGCTTTTTGGCTGATCCTGTGCCGCGAATCATCATTTTCCGGCGTGCCCAGCCACGCGAAGAAAGAGACCGGATGCCAGTTTTCCAGGTACAACTGGCGGACATAGCCCGATAACTTGCCGGTGATGCCGCCGAATTTAAACTTGCCGGTTAACTGATCCAGGTCCAGGTTTTCAATTTCCAGGTCGCCGTGGAATTTTGGGAAATCGGTAAACAATCCGGAAGAAGCAAGATTGCTGATTTTAACCTCGCCGTCGAAAACCTTGACCGTCAGTTCGCCGCCCAAACTCAGGGTTTTATTGCTGTACTCGACGCGGGGAATATGACCGCTAATGGCGCCCGATAACGGTGTCCAGTTTAAGGCCTGGGATAGTTGCTCAAGCGACACATCACTGACATCGCCTTCAAACGACAGCTCGGGATCTTGCTGTTTTTTGGCCTGCCAGTTGAATTGCTTGATAACGATTGCCCCGCCCAACAAAGGCAGTTGGGTGTTTTTTAACAGCCGGATACTATCAGCCCGACTCAAAAACGTAAGCTCAGCCGGACCTATCGGCACGGCGCGCAGCTGCAATTGCCGCCAGGCGAATTTCGACGGCAGGCTAAAGGTTTCATCGTTGGACCAGTTAAGCTGACCTACGCCGCCCTGAATTTCGCCGCGTCCTGCGGCATCTTTAACATCAAGATGATTAAAGCTTGCCGACAACGCGGTTAAGGATTGATCGTTAATAGAAAAGTCGGCTTTTAAATGGCCTGCAAGCGTAACGCCTTGCAATAGGGTTTGCTCAAAAAACGGTTTCAGGTAGATGGCAGAGGCGTCCTGCAAATTACCACTGTTCAACGAAAGTTGGGCCTTTTTAATACTCAGGCCATCCTTGTATTGGACGGTTGCGCTGCCGCTGAGTTCTCCGACTTTTGAATGCCGGTAACGTGCAGACTTTATTTCGACTCGTTTACTTGATGCGTTCCAGTCGCCTTGGGCATCGAAAACGCTATGCTGCCCGGCCGCTTCCAGGTACAAAGGCTCCGCATACAACGCACCGCCGTTAAAATCAGAATGACCTTGCCATTGCCATAAGCCGCGATTGTTTTTAGCACTCAGCGTTGTCTCCAGCATTAATGCCTCGGTAGCAAACCGCCCGTCTTTGGTCTGCCCGGTCAAACCATTAAGCCCTACGGTTAAGGTAAATGCATTGACCCGCGCATAACTGCCGGCCGCATTTAACTTAACATTGATTTTACCGCCTTTCAGTTTGAGTCGATCCTGCGGCAACAGCTGTTGAATCGACGTGCCGTCCACCGCTTTGGCGTCGATCTGCAACTGCCATTGATCGCCTTGCTCTTCTCCTTCAATCGCAACGGTTCCACCGGCCAAGCGCAAATCGATTAGCTTGAATGAGCTGCGCTTTTCGGTAACATGAAAAGAAAAGTTGGCTGTCGGCGATTGCCATCGTTTTGAATGTATCTCCGCCCTGCCCTGTTCGCATAACAGCTCCTTGTTTTGCCAGGTGAAAGACGTGCAGCGGATATTGACCAGACTGAGATCGTTGAAAGGTTTTGGCAGGCTTAACTTGGCGATCGTTAAGGCCAATTTTTGCGGGTTTTGCAACAGGTCGATCAGGGCGATATTGACGCCTTCCAGCTTCCATTGGCTTCCTGCAAGGGTTCCGACATTAAGCGATACGTTATCCAATGCATGGGCGGCGGGTGTTGTTAAAGTAACCATGATGACCAAGATCATCACTGCAAAACGCGCCCACATTATCCAGGCTCAAGACGACGCTGGAGCGTCAAATACTGCATTCCCACGCAGGAGCGCGGGAACGATAAAAAACTGCGTAAATACCTATACGCATTAGCCGGGAAAAACACCGGTAGATAAATACCGGTCGCCACGGTCGCAGATAATGACCACAATCACCGCATGCTCAACTTCTTCAGACAATTTCAAGGCCGCATGAACAGCGCCGCCGGATGAAATACCGGCAAAAATGCCCTCTTGAGCCGCCAAAGCGCGGGTGACGTTTTCAGCTGAAATCTGGTCGACATCGATAATCCGGTCAACCCGGTCGGCCATGTAGATTTTCGGCAAATATTCCTTGGGCCAGCGTCTGATGCCGGGGATTTTAGATTCGCCTTCCGGTTGCACGCCGATCACTTGAATATCGCTGTTTTGTTCCTTCAGGAATTTTGACGTACCCATAATGGTGCCGGTCGTCCCCATGGAACTGACAAAATGAGTTACTTTGCCCTGCGTGTCGCGCCAGATTTCCGGCCCGGTGCCTTCATAATGCGCACGCGGATTATCGGGATTGGAAAACTGATCCAGCACCTTGCCCTTGCCCGCCGCTTCCATTTCCCTGGATAAATCAATCGCCGCCTCCATGCTGCCGGCAGCTGGCGTCAGGATGATCTCGGCGCCGTAAGCTTTCATCGAAGCGCGGCGTTCTTCGCTCATGTTGTCCGGCATGATCAAGGTCATTTTATAACCTTTGATCGCGGCCGCCATCGCCAGGGCAATGCCGGTGTTGCCGCTGGTCGCTTCAATCAACCGGTCGCCGGGTTTAATCTCGCCTCTTTGCTCGGCATGTTTAATCATGCTCAGCGCCGGGCGGTCTTTTACCGAACCTGCGGGATTATTGCCTTCCAGCTTAACCAGGATGGAATTACTGGTAGCGCCGGGCAAGCGCTGTAACCTGACTAAAGGCGTGTTACCGACGAAAGATTCAATGGTTGGGAATGTCATGTTCAAGGTTCAAGGTTCAAGGTTCAAGGTTCAAGGTTCAAGGTTCAAGGTTCAAGGGTCAAGGGTCAGGGCTAAAGACTAAAAACACACTCCCTTGCACACTTTTACCTTGAACCTTTCACCTCCCATCTATTTCTGAAAATGATGCGTCGGACATTGACCGTCTCTCAGGCTGATAATAGGCCAGTTGGCGGCGTCGGCGAATTCGGTCAGTTTTTGATCGGGATCGACTGCGACCGGATGGTCTACCAATTTGAGTAGCGGCAAATCGTTGTGCGAATCGCTGTAAAACCAACTGTCCTGCATGGTTTCGGTTGAGTTTTTTAACCAGGCCTCCAACAACTTTACTTTGCCCTCCTGAAAACAGGGGATGTCGTCAAAGCCGCCTGTGTAGCGGCCATCGATAAATTCCGGCGTGGTCGCCAATAAGTTTTCAATGCCGTACAACCGGACTATCGGCTCGGTAACAAAGCGATTGGTTGCGGTAATGACCAGCAAGGTATCGCCCCGCTCTCTATGTTTGGCAATCAGTTGCTGCGCAGGTTTTAACAACAACGGTTTGATCGCTTCTTCTATGAATTGCGCCCGCCATTGATAAAGTTGTTCGGGCTCATGCGCCGCCAAAGGTTGTAGCGAAAAACGAAGAAACTCGACAATATCCAGCGTGCCTTGTTTATAGTCATCGTAAAATTTGGCGTTGGCGCTTTCGTAATAACTTTTATCGACGATGCCCTGGTCGACAAGAAACTGTCCCCATAAATAGTCGCTGTCATCGGCAATCAGCGTGTTATCCAAATCAAAAATCGCTAAGCTCACGGTTAATCCTGCCTTGAGTAATTAAAAAGAGCTGTGCGCTATGGCATCTGCACTTTATTTGTGGAACAATGCTGTCATTAATTTAAATTACTGACCTCTCTTTAATAATTTTACCATCAGCAAGATTAAAGATATAGGGAAGGTAAAAACACAGGTTTTAACATGATTGACTCTAAAGG
>DAINRH010000071.1:17628-18239 GCA_036741905.1 Methylobacter sp.
CGTGTTTTGGGCAAAACGAATGGGTGTAAACTCATGGCAATTTCCGCAAGGCGGGATAAATCCGAATGAAGACCCAGAAGCTGCGATGTATCGTGAGTTGTGCGAGGAAACCGGACTGCAACAGCAGCATGTCCAGGTGCTTGGCCGTACCCGCTATTGGCTGAGATACCAGCTGCCCGAGCGCTATATACGCAAAAACTCCCTACCTTTATGCATCGGCCAAAAGCAAATCTGGTATATGCTGCGCCTGGTAACGCATGAGTCCAATGTGCGTTTCGATCAATGCTCCAAACCCGAATTTGACGACTGGCGCTGGGTGGATTACTGGGAACCGCTTAAAGACGTGGTGTATTTCAAGCGCAAGGTTTATCTCAAAGCGATGAGCGAGTTAGGCGCCATTCTGACCGCCGACACTGTCCCGGTTAATGCCGCAGGGTATTTAGCTAAGGAAATTGAAAAGGCAAAAGACAAAAAGCGCAAAAAATAGCCGCATCACGCCATCGTCGGTCGATTTTAATAAGGAAGATATTAAAAAACAACTACTTATATACCATTACCCCAACCTTCTCCCTCAAGGGAGAAGGAGCCGGTACTTGCGGTAGATACTTATG
>DAINRH010000072.1:0-11767 GCA_036741905.1 Methylobacter sp.
ACATTCCAACCACTCCCTCAACTCGTTTGTGTCGTAAGCCTTGTCCGCCAAAACAGCTGAGGCGTTAACGTTTTCCAGCAAGGGTATCGCTTGCTTGCATTCAGCCGCTTGACCACCTGTTAGTATGTACTTAATCGGCATGCCCAGCCATCACAGAGGGCGTGGATCTTACAGCTAAAACCGCCTTTGGAACGCCCCAGTGCCTCATTATCGGCGGTGCTGTTTGCCGCCCCGGCCGCGCAGGCATGCGCTCTAATAACTGATCCATCCATTGAAACGTCTTGTAAATCAGACATTTCAGAAAAACAACCAAAGAGGCTATCCCATGCGCCATTAGCGCACCAACGTGAAAAACGCTTAAATATACTATTCCACTTACCATGTGTTGGCGGCAAAACCCGCCACTGCGATCCCGAACGTAATATCCACAAGCAGGCGCTAATAAATTGTCTGCAAGTGTCTGGCTGACCGATACGAATCCCTGTCAATTTTTTTAAGTTTACCAATATACGCACCCACTCTTCATCGCTTAAATTTATTCGGTTCATGCCACACAAAATGATCAATTCTACCTGAATGGTGAAACGTCAACAGAACCTAGGGCTATAAAAAGTTACTTTTAAAGTGAAAAGTGATCAAACCTTCCTAATTATTTCGATATTTACCTACTTTTTAACAATAACCCCACTTACACGCCATTTTTACTTTGCATTAACAAAAATGACAAGGGAAAACCACCATTTGACAAACACCGACTCAACTTAAAATTTGCCTGCGGGTTATCCACATTTTCTGTGGATAACCCTGTATTCAATTTGCCATATTTCCTTCTGAATGCCCGCCTTATCTAGGCAGACGTTAAATTGACCAAGAACTGACCAATCATTTTCTCTATGCGCTTCACGGTGTAATGAGCCGCCTTTCTTTGTTTCAATTACCAATTGAGACCCGTATTTCTATCGTTATTTCCATGACGTTTTCGATCTCAATTTCGCGCTCTTCCAGCTCCTCCCATTGCAGCCGGTACTTTCCAAGGGTTTCAACGTCACGCTCGGCTTTGGCGCTGAAAGCATACCGGGCGGTACGTTGCGCGTAGTCATCCCAGTTGTGATGCTTTTCCGCCTGTCCGGTGTTCTGATAGCCGGTGCGCATTGCCTCACGGCAAACTCAATCTCGGACGGGCTATGACCCGTAACACGCATCCGCACAGCAATCATTGAGTCAACCTGTGTTTAAACAAAATGGCTAAACTTTGATCAATTTTAAAGATTGTCCAAGAAATGCTGCCTGATAGAATCAATATCACTGTCTTGCGTTTGAGTATTTAAACGATCTTGAGTGTTAGTATTTTGAGTGCTAGGCAGTTTGCCTTTGGTGACGTTGGCTTTATCGTACATTGAGTCGGCTGTCAGGCTGTCGACGGGCAATTGATTTGAAATTTTCATCATATTGATCCATTCACTGAAATCCATTTTGTCAAAATCCAACTGGGATATTTTATTAATAGGAAGCCCTTCGCATGTCGGCGTTTTAGGGTCACCGAACGTTATGCCCAGCTGCGGCCTCGCTTGTTGTTGAAATATCCTGGAAAATGGACTGCTAAAACAGCAATACGCTTCTTTTCTGGCAACGCAACCAAAGAATGTTTCGGATGAACAGTAGTCACCAATTTCGCCGGCCGAGGTGCATAACCGTTGCTGCTTGAGCATGTTTAGTTTAACTTCTTCTTCAGTGCAGGCAAAAATCAGCTGCACAACCATTTTTGCGATCTGATAAATCGCATAAATAATACCGACCACTGTGATAATTGAAGACAGCAATGATCCGGCCATTGAATACGTGGTTGTTGTAACTGTCCCCACAGTAGTTGTTGTGGCTGCCAACAATGTTGATGCTGCGGTTTCTCCAAATATAGACGCAACCCATTCCCCCATCCACTGCACAACCTGTTGTTTTGCTGCTTCTATGCCTAAATTTGTGCCAATTTCCTCGCCCAGCATCGATGCGACAGAATCATACATGGATGTAAACGGCTCAGTGACGGCATTCCAGGTGTCTGCAATAGCGCTAATAGGCGACTGAAGCACAGAACCGCTAGATACCATATTCCATGCGCCAACCATATCCGTAAGAACAGCTCCGTTTTGTGCGATGGAATAGGCCTCAACAGAGGTATCGGCCAGCTCCCAGGTATTGGTTGCCAACCACATGTAATCGATCCAACTGCCTTGGATCGGCATGTTGCAGCAATCGACCTGCCCCAAGATGGATAGATCAGCCATTTGACATTCCATGGGCTCGCCGGCAAACAAAGCGCAATCGCCAGTGGATGGATCGCAACCGTTGCTTTGTTGTGCCTGATTGAGCGTTTGTAATGCGGTGGCCGCCCGAATAAAATCCTTGTTCGACTCGATTTTTTGATCGATGCATTCCCCTCCCATGCAACGAATCTGGCTATTGCAGATGGTTTTCTCACCATCGTTTACTTGGTCGCAACTTGCCGCACGATCGGTGCCGCAGTCATAGGTAACAATAAATTCCTGGCAAGTCCCGGTTACCGGGCTCACGGCGCCAGCCGCACACGTTTCCCCAACGTACCCGCACTGTGGATTTGAGGTTAATTCATCACAATTTGTGTGTTCGTCCAGATTGTAATCGTACTGAGGACAAACCTGGTAACCGTCCTTGTCGGTAAAGCATGGTAACGTTATATGCCCCGGGACACGCGTTTCTGCGGCATAACAAATGGGTGCCGGCGGTGACGCCGGCGGATCTGGCAAGATCGGTTGCAAATATTGCGCGTATGGATCTGGCGTAATCGTTATAGAACCAAATGTTCTTGAATTGGCCGCATCCGTACACTTCCACCAATCTGTTGAGGCTTGATCATTTAACGAACCACTTGAAATAAAGGACGGCGTCGTGCCGGTTGGAGGCCCGTTGGCAAAAAGGCGGGCACGACAACCCGCAGGAAAATCCAGGAATTCTTCTTCAAAATCCGGTTTTTTCTTAATCGTAAAATAAGAGCCACCGTCAGGCGTTGAATCGTCATCAGAAAAGATCGTAAATGTAATAGTATGCTGCCCAGGTGTTAGGTACGGCAAAATATCAATGTTTGGGGAAAACGACCAGGGGTCAATATCTAAACAACCGCCGCCGGCCAAGTTCCAAATGACAGTGCCGTCAATAATAACTTGTGCGCCGCCGTCGCCTACCACCTGGGTCAATTTTGCGCTAATCAATCGCGTGGCGTCGACAACATTTATTGTCAGTGTGTAACTTTCATACCAGCACCCATCTCCTTGATTCCATCCATTCCATGGATTCCCGACTTGCATGCTGATCTCATCCGGCAATGCCGTGTCATTGAAGAACACTTCGCTTGCGTTGGATACCGATACTTTTTGCACGGGTTTTGATGTATCAGGGATCGGCGTAATCACCCTATTAACTTTGCACGACTCGGTTTTGAATGTTTTCTTGCAGGTCTTCAGATCCTCCATGTGGATCGGGCAGGATGTTTCTGAAAAGCTCGTTTTCTTGTCACACCCATTAAACAGGTCATTGATTAATGACGATTTCAGGCTATAAATATCGTCCGATGTTTTCCAGATTGGATCGTTGTATATATTAGGCATCGCTGTATTAGCGCCCATCAGCGTTTGATAGGCGTAGGCATGTGTAGACGTGCCGGTCGTGAGTGATCCGAGATCGTTATTTACCTGAGTACCCAATGTGGCGGCGTCCCCATAGGATGCTGAAATACCATCCATTGAACCCGGCTGTATTTCCTGAAACAGCTCGTTTTGCTGCACTTTTTGGCCGGCAACCGCGCCGTTCATGAGCGTCATCTCCCCAGTCGAACTGTTTACACTGGGGATACTATAGCCCGTCATTAAACCCGTACCGAAGGTTTGGCCTTCGGCGGCTTGATCAAGAAATGCGTCAGCAAATGCAGGGAATGGCTTAAAGAACAGCAGCCCCGTCATCATATAAACCGCCGCAACCGGGTTGTGCGTCAGGCAAACAATTAGCACCCAAGAAATGGGTTTGGTAATAAATCGCATATTGGATCGAAAATTCTTTAATGATCGTTATCGCCGGTAAGACAGCATTCCGTGTAACGCCAGATCAGGTAGACATAGTCTTCGCCCGTGCCTGGGATAGTGCGATGCTCACCCCATTTGAAAGTCGATTCACCTATCCAGTGACAACAGTTGTCAAGGATTTTTGTGTGCTTCACTCCATTGGCATCTGTGCTTTCAAGTTCTTCCGCATTAGCTTCTGCCAAAGGAAACAAGGTGCTCAGCTTGTACTGCTGCTTGGGGATCATCGGGTAAATTTGACCGCCGCAAAGCGCATCATCACCATAGGTTTTGTGCGCCAAGGCCTTGCGATGGAGTGAGGCTAGAACCCTTGCTGTTAAAAGACTGGTATCACGGGGCGCTGATGCGTCTGATGCAATATTTCCGGTAAATGGATACAGATTACCCCAGCAACCGGCGCACCAAAATAGCGATGTCATGGGCATGGAAACCATCGTAGTAGCACAATCAACAGTGCAGGCGGCTACGGCCAATGGATTTGCAAATACAACGGCTTCGGGATTCATGAAGAATGCAAGTTCATCGACATTCCAGGTCGGATCCAATTCGGACATGTACATCATATCCAGGTTGCGTAATCCACCAGCATTGCAGTTGTTTTGAACGAATAATTGCAAAATCGCATACAGAGGAAACGCCCAGTAATGATAGTTGTAGTACGTTTTGTCGGTACCATCCCCCTCTACCTCCTTGTGTCCTCCCCATAAACGAACCCCACTGTTAAATGATGTTCCGCCGAGTATTGGTGAGCAATACGGTTTTCTGACAACCTCAATCAGTCTGGCCGGCAACCACGCCCCACCGGTTACACCGAACGTAGGAAGCCCTTCGTCACCACTGCATGCGCAAAACGCTTTTTTTGTAGCTCCGTCCGGTAGATCGTCACCCTCGTCAAAAATGGTCATTCCGAGCAAACGGACGGGAAACAAACACGACCAACAGACACCTGTGAGCATTTTCTTACCCCAAAAATCGGCATCCGGGCAAAGCAGTTTGGTAGCGTCGATATTTTGCGTGGTTTCAGTGGTGGTGACGTCTTGCGCTAATAGCGTCGTTTGAAAAACCACGGACGAGATACACATGATAAGGGTAAAAATAATTCGCATCAGTTCAACACCCTTGCGTCAATTTCCCTCACCAGAATAGTATCGCCTTGTCCTTCAACAACCGAAGGCAGCGACTGAATCTGGAATCGTTCAATGATGGTTTTGTTGAGTTTGTAAATGGGGGCGTTCATCAACTCTGTGGTCTGGTTGTAATGATCCCATCCGTTCTCGGTGTTCATTTTGGAAAATAAGTAAACTACCGGTTTTTGCTTTACCAGCATTTCGTCGCCGATTTTTTTGGCGATTTCAACCTGCTTTTTGTTGGTGGCGTCAAACAGAATATAGGCGTGACGCATGGGCATCAGGGCTTGTGGATTAATCGTCTGGCCTTTTTTAATAATTAATCTACCGTCAGGATGAAAAATATCCTGTGTTGAAACGATCGATGTATCGATACGACGCTCACGGTTTTTCTCGGCGACCGGAAGATTAACTGAGTCCTTTTGCTGCGCCCAGAAATTATCGAGCGCATGTTTCTTTTCTTTTTCCCAGTCGAATTCGGACATACGCCGTTGCATCTCTTCGATCATGTCGGGTTCGACAATATCAAACACCGGACCTCTTTGACCGAGATCACCGGCATCCTGTTTGGACATCCATGCAAATCCGGGTAACCCGCGAGCAGTGCGTGTTTCACCATCAGCATTGGTCTCAATCATGGTCGGTACTGCTTGCACATTGAATCGAGTAAATAATGGGGGATCTATTACCGCGCTGGGTATCGGTTTAATGTCTTTCACGGTTGCATACAGCCTGCGTGTAATAGTGCCTGTATCGCCTCCCTTGTCTACGCCACGGAACACCAGCGAGGACTTTGTTGCCGAAGCTTCTTCAGCTGCAGCTTTAAGTTCCTGCGTCGGCATACTCATTGACACAAATATCCATCGCCCTTGTATCGGTTTTTCAGGGCTTAGTAATTTTTCCATGTCTGCATTGTTTGCATTGACGTGAGGACCGTTGTTCCCCTCTTTCAATAATTGCTCAAAAACAGGGCTGAGTGTTGCCGGTTTGGTTTTGAGCCAATCCGGCAGCTGACGATTCATGTTCGGTTGCTGTTCTTTCATGATCTCTTTGATAAAAAAATCGTCCTCACCCGCACTTGCGATTGAGGGCGACAGGTGCAGTATCAATACTGCGAGGAGGCGACTAGAAAATCGGATACGCACGGCCAATAACATCTTTTTTATCCACCAATCCGAGTAGGTTGTAACGCGAATCCAGGCTGTATTCATGGTCGCCGGCGACAAAGTATTTGTTGAGCTGAAGAGTGTTCTTGCCTTCCCGCAGCTCATCGTTTGGGAATAGTTTTTTCAGGCTTAACCCGACGTCCTTTCCCTCTAGCGTTCGTTCGCCCACAGCAAAGTCACGTCCCTTTTTGGTCACAACATCGCCTGGGCCTGCGAGTAGTCGTTTTGTGAACGTGTACCCCTCTGGATAGGGAGCGCCGTTGTGCCATTTGAACGCAATGAATCCGCCTGTTTCCACGGTGTCATTGAGACAAATCAGAAACAGCGTGTAAGGGAGGCTCGGCGTTTGGTTGATAGCCAGCCGGTAGTTGGCGTGAACAACTCCGTAAAGTGAAACCAGTAGCGCCCAAGTAATAGCATGGGACTTGAGGTGCTTAACCAGAATAGGGCTAAAGGATTTGCTTCTTTCAATAAAAAGATCAAACGTTAAAGGTTGATGGTCATTCAATACTGACATAAGCTTCTTCAGGTGCATTAAGAACCGATTGGGCATCCAGTACGACAATGCCCCGTTGAACCAATTTATCGGTCGTTGCCTTGACTCGTGCAGTTAATGCCTTGGCGTCATCTTCCGTCTGGGTTGCATTTTTTTCGACGGCTTTCATAACCAAAGAGCTAACATCCACCACAGCGATTTGCGCGGGGATTGGCGAAAAAGAGGCTGCATAATAACCGCCTAAAGCACCACAGAGGCCACAAGCGAACAAAACTAAAATTAGTTTGAGAGGTGTTAATGAAGTCATGCATTAATACCGTGCAGTCTGACTAATTCTGCAAGTCCGCCTTGAAAACCATGTCCCACGGCTCTGAATTTCCATTCGCCGTCATAACGGTAGATCTCACCGAAGATCATGGCTGTATGCATGGAGGCATTTTCGCTCAGGTCATACCGGGTGACCTCTTGCTGAGTATCTTTATTAACCAATCGTATAAAGGCACTCAAGACTTGACCGAAGTTTTGTTTCTTTTTGTCGGCTTCGTAAATAGACACACAAACAATCAGCTTGTGGATTTCTGCCGGCACTTTGTCGAGAAACACATGAATGGACTCGTCGTCACCATCACCCGCTCCGGTTCTGTTGTCACCGGTATGATGCACGGCACCACAAGCAGAATCCTTCTGATGGTAATAAATGAAATCACGGTCTGATCGCGCTTTTCCGTCCGATTGGATCATCAAAATGGATGTGTCAAGATCGAAGCTTTCATTGTCGGTTTCTCTAACATCCCAGCCAAGCCCAACAATGATGTTTTTTAAGGATGGATCGGTTTTAGTCAGGCTGATGTTGCCGCCTTTAATCAATAGTATTGCCATGGTTTTATCCTTTTAGTGACTGCATTTTTTTGATGTCAACGCCGCGACAGACTGGGATCCATAAAAAGCTACGCATTATTGCCCCCACTTTTTTCACAACGACTTTTCTCATAAATTTTCCTCACGGTTGATGTGACAAAAATCTTACAAGAAAAAAATCTTTTACATCTGGGTGAAAGACGCGCTTTTTCGGCCTCTTTTGATTTCGGAACGCAGACTCAGGTTTAGCACTTAAATTTTTTCAAAAAACCTCAAAAAAATATCGTTTTTCGCCCGTTTACCCCCTTGCGTTATTTTTGTTATCCGTAAAATAGTCTTGTGAGTAATCTACAAGCCATGCAGAGCAAGGGTTGCGCAGGTATGTTCGTTTTTTTGCAATCTTTCGAGCTATGACTTTTATTTAATCCCATTCAAAATTCAACCACACCAATACCTGGATATAAATCAGCATGAATCTTGTTAACGACGACCTAAAAAATCTCAACTTCCAGTTTTTGATGGTGGTTCGTGAGTGTGCTCGGCACCATCCTATGGATGCTATTTGGAAATTCAATCTGAATGCTGTGGAAATCCAGAGAATGTCATGCATGTCGCTTGAAGAACTAAAGGAACTGGCGGAGTGCGGTAGAGCTGTATTTACGATATTACCGGTCACAGCGACACCAACAACCACTCCATCCAACATTCTTGCCGCTTTATTGCCAGTGACGGCATATGCCTAAAGGGAGCTTGGCAAGATGACAGAATCACATCTGCGACTAACACCAAAAGAGAGCGATATTTTGGGACTACAAAGAAAATTAGATCTGGCTAAAGGCATTATAGAAAAAGGAGGTCGTCCCTCTATAGTCAGAGCGGTATGCCAAATCTCCAAGGCATCAGCGCTCCAGTTTCATAAAGAAATTCATGGTCATGGGCCTAATGCAGGCTTACTACCCTACGATCCGGACTGGATTTCCAAGTCACCCGAGAACTGCCTGCACGCCTCCATTTATTTCAATGTTTTTCAGAAACTTTCCCAAAATACCTCGATCACATCAGCGAGCAAAGGGGAAATCTATCTGGCTGCCTACAGCATTTACGAACAGACATTGATGGACAAACCAAAAATCTTAAACATCAATAGAGCCTGGCATATAAGCCAGCAAATTAGTATGTCATACCTCTGTGGAATGACGTGCAGTCGATGTCGTTCGTCGTATGTCGCTATCAGAGAATTTCCAGACCCATACAAGTTCTGCCCGCTATGTGACGCTACTACCGACTCTATAGGCCGACAAAAATGGAAGCAATTGCGATTGCGGCCACGGATGCACGGGATGAAAAGAAAGAAAAAGCCACACATCGAAACTACCTTAAGCAAGGATGACTTATGATTTCTTTAAAAGAACTTTTCAAGAGTGACATCTTGAATAATCAAGGTACCCGGCTTTCCAAAATCATTACAGAAAAACTGATTAATTCAGAAGACAAATGTTTAGTTGACTTTGATGGCGTTTCAAATGTTTCGCCACTTTTTTTTCATGATTTTATTTTTCCCATCGTCATCGAGTTTGGCGGTCATGCCCTAAATAATAGGCTGAGATTAATCAATATCAAGAATGAACACATCTCTTTTTATCAAACGGCCTGTAATCAAATAGTAGTTTATATGGACAAACTTTCCGTGCGTCAGACAAGATCCGGCTGTGACATATCGGACTTAAATATTGAGCTGCTGATCAAGGCCCGTGAGCTATCAAGACGTGATCCATCGGCGGCAGAAGTTATTTTTGGTATCAACAGTAGCATGGCAGGGTTCTTTTCAAATATGGACATTGAGCTGATTCGTCGGATTGCCAATGCCGGTATTATCTGTTTTGAGCCCAGGCTTTCGCCTGAATTTGCAGCAAGATTAACTGCACTCGATGCATCTGAGATTGATGTCTTTTTGAATATCGTTGGCGATTTAGAGGATTTCTATGAGTCTGAATACGCTTAATCGATATGCCTTAGCAGTGGAACTACTGTCTCTTAAGCCACGGATATCCATCGTAGCGAAGGAAACTGGTTTGTCACCAGCAATTCTTCGCAAGGCGTTTGTGGAAATGCATCAACGTTCCCCATCAAGCGGTCCGATGAGAGCGTCACCTCTATTTATGTGTAAAAGTTTCTCGAAACTTAAAGAATCTACGCTCTGCGCAGTTTTTTTTCGACTTGAAAACCCTCGACATTGTGCAAGACGCGCAATTAATGGATATCGGCGTTACCGTTCGTATATCAATTCCGTATCAAATACCGATCCACTGCTTGATTTTTCTGATGCCTGGGTAATTTCAACGTGGCTAGAAATCGAAGTCGTTAAATTAGTGCGTTGTAGCCATTGCCGCAGCGCGAAGTTAATAAATAATGAACTGCAGCATAATGTGTGCAGTGTTTGCCGTACTTAATATTTTTTTTGAAAATGGCACGACTGGTAACTCACGAAGAACTTAAAGCCGCAACCGGCTTTGATAATAACGCGGCCCTCGAAAAATGTTTGCGAGGTCAAAAAGTA
Organism: Methylobacter sp.; assembly: GCA_036741905.1. GTDB lineage: Bacteria > Pseudomonadota > Gammaproteobacteria > Methylococcales > Methylomonadaceae > Methylobacter_A. The sequence continues at coordinate 10,311 of DAINRH010000072.1, forward strand.
GCTGTACTCTATGGCAAAAATGGTCATGTTTTCACTACTTTAGATGCTATAAATAATGCTCTTGGGTTAAATCCTAAAGAACAGGATCTGGATAAAATAGAATTTTTGCGATGAAAAAAAGAGGCCGAACACGATTTAGTGATAACTTTCCTTCGCACATCAAGGATCCTTCCAAGCTTCCTCGTCACACTTGGTTTAACAAGTCGGGTGCCGGAAAATGGATGCTTGACTACTACGATGCCGCTTCTGAAAAATGGCGGGCAAAACGCATTGCAGGGCCTTTAGCAACCATGACAGAAATATGGCAGGCTTGTGAGGCCCAGGAAGCAAAAACAGAAACAACTTTTAAAAGTCTGTCGTTTGATTTCCAAAAATCCCTTGCTTGGCGGGATTTGAGTAGATTAACCCAGGATGACTATCTTGGCTGTCACGAAAAAATCATCAATTGCAACACTGCAACAGGATTGTTCGGCGATCAGCCGATCAACAAATGGACCGTGGGTACCGTGCGCAACTATCGAGACTTAAGAGCAGAAGAATCCAGAAGTCGCGCAAACAAGGAATTATCTTACATCAAGCGCGTATTTTCATGGGCATACGAATACGAAAAGGTAAAGAACAATCCAGCGAAGGGAATCAAAAAACTTACGGTAGCGGCACGCAAGCATTATGCTGATGATAAGGATTATAATTTTTTGCTACAGGTTGCCAGGGAATCTAATTATTGGTATATGCCATATGCAATGGAAATTGCATATCTGTGCCGAATGCGTCTTTCTGAGGTGATTGATTTGTCAGATGCCGATGAACTTCCAGAAGGGCTCTATATAAGAAGAAGAAAAGGTTCAAAAGACAATATTACAGAATGGAGTCCTCGTCTTGAGCAGGCCTGGAAATCGGCAAAGGAAATGCGCAATAAAATCCAAGCAGAAAAACGCATACCCCCAAAAATCAAACCCGAAGAACGTCCGATCTTTATTAGCGAAAGAACTGGAGATAGATTGGTTGTTTCGTCATTAAAAACCGCAAAAGCGCGAATTGATCAACAAGCAATAAAAAAAGCAAATGAACTAGGGATAGAATTTAATCACTTCACTTTTCATGATTTGAAAAGAAAAGGCGTAACTGATACGAGTGGAAATAAGCAAGAAGCCAGTGGTCATCGAAATGCCAGCATGCTTAATATTTATGACGTAAAACCGAGTTTAGTGAGACCTGCCGGTGAATGATTTCCCACCAGATTTCCCACCAGCATATAAAAATAACGCTTTAAAAACGATCTATGTTATTGATTTATTTGGGGTGAACGACGGGGCTCGAACCCGCGACAACCGGAATCACAATCCGGGGCTCTACCGACTGAGCTACGCTCACCATAACATGGTGTTTTAGCGGGATTTACTACGAATGGTGCGCTTGGCAGGACTCGAACCTGCGACCCCCGGCTTAGAAGGCCG
>DAINRH010000072.1:11777-17738 GCA_036741905.1 Methylobacter sp.
CATCCTGCTCCCAAAGCAGGCGCGCTACCAAACTGCGCTATACCCCGACAATCTTCTTCAATGGCTTGCTTAACTTCCCAACCACCCTGGAAGAGCTGTCTATAATAACGACACATCCCTATATCGTCAACATTTTTTTCATTATTTATATATCTTTTTTCAAGACAACTACAACAGCCTTAATTTAGACCGACTTGCTACATTATTAATAATGCATATTAAGCTCGCCAAATCTGACTAACTTTTGTTTTTATCAGTAAGACAAGAGCAATCCCACTCATATTTAATGCTTATAACTTAGCCTTAACAATTTGATAAACCTCTTCTGCGGCCGCATCAGCGCCATTCAGAATCGTTTCCAGCTCCGCTAATTTCTCATCGGCAAAAGCTCTGTCTTTAAGCCCGCCCGCATTAATGTAAACATTTAATGCCGCACTTTTTAACGCACCGTAAGCCGCCATGACTGCAACACCTGCATCGCTAATCACACCTATATTACCTTTTTCTGCGGCAATTCTGCTCAATGCCATAGCTTCTGCACAAGCGGTTGCGCACGCCAAAGGAACTACTGTAGCTTCCTTTAATGCCGATTGAATAGCCTCGCCACGCACTGCCTTGTCTTCATCAGAATCTTTGGGCAAACCATAGGTCGCCATTAGGCGATCGAAAACCTCGACATCAGCTTTAATCATGCCTGTCAACGTTTCACGCAATGCCTCTGATCTTTCCAACAATGACTGCATTTCAATTTCAACTTCAACATATTTAGGCTTACCTACGGTCAAATTACAAACCATACTGATTAAAGCAGCGGCTTGCGCGCCCATTACCGCTGCCGCGCTACCGCCGCCAGGCGTGGGGGACTTGCTGGCCAATTCATCAATAAAGGCTTGAACTGATTTATCTTTTATTTCATTCATGGTGTAACGTCTCTTCAATGTAGTCAGCTATAGTAAAATTTTGTAAAAAGAGCAAGAACTCTCGAAATAGAAGCTTTGCCTGCATAACAATAAAAGCCTAACCTCGAAGATATTCACAATATAAAGAAATGCGCTTATCGCACATCGACAAGTCGACGACATTAACGAGCTGTGACTGATCGATATTAACAGAACTCCACTTGAATTCGCGTTATCGAAACAGAGCGAATAATCGCAATAGCACAATCCCGGCGACAACTCCGAACACCAGGACTCACGCCACACGGACCAACCAACGAAGCCGCAAAATATTTAATTCTGCATAACAACGCGCAGATAATATTTATATGTTTGTTTATCATGTTTTTTAAAAATACACCATGCCACAAAACCACCAAACTAAAGCCCCTCTTAGTGCTGAGCCTGTAAGCGGTAACTACCCCGCTTAACATATTACCTCCCAATACCATCACAGAAGGTATTGGGAGGTTTTTTTTGCCTGCTCTATGCGCTGATATAACAAGTAATGCGCTCGAAGAACACCCTTCCCGATATCAAAATAGCCGACATGCAGCACACCTTGTTGCCGCTCAAAGTCTCAACACCGCCTTGCCGTTTTATCCGGGCCCGGCAATCCAATAGGCGACATATTGCCGCTCAAGTTATAAAAACTAGCCCTTTACATAGCCAAGACAGAACCATATGGCAATTAAGCAACTGAAATAAATATTAAAATTATTTATGGCTAAATTATTGCTTAGACAATGACAGCAACACACTTTATCAAATATATGACGGGGAATACAATGCTGACATATCAAACAAATCATGCCGAACCACATTATAAATACATCCCTGAACCCATAATCATAGACAATACGTACAATAGCTACGCCATCACTAATCAGGATGACATCAGAAAAAAACTAAACCACCTGCTCAGCAAAAACACCCTGCTGTCCATTAAAGTTCCTGGAAAATTCGCAACAAGTACACTCTTAACTACGATTACCGGTATCGAAGGCAACTATATTTTTCTGGACGGATTTCAAAACGAACGCTTTAATAAAGATTTACTCATGCAAAGCACTGTGGTGGCCTCCGCTAATTTTGAAGGCATAGCCATTGGCTTTATATTGAGCGAACTTAATGGACGCGACATCAATGGCACATTCAACCTAAAGGCCCCCCTACCGCAAAGCATGGACTGGGTGCAACGAAGAGATGCTCGCCGAGTAAAAGTACCCATTACCATCCCCGTTAAAATTCAGTATAAAAACCAAGCCGAATGTTTTAACGTAACCGATATTAGCGTTGCCGGCCTATCCTATATTAATCAATCTGACAATCAGCAACCTACAATCATTGGCGGACTACATACAGACTGCAATATTATCCTGCCCGATAAAAGCATACTTCTTGCCTGTCTGGAAATAGTCAATAACATAACCATTCCTCTCAAGCACTCCAAACAAGTAAACCGTATTGGCTGTGAAATAAAGCAGGCGTCATACCGGCTTGACACGGCATTGCAACGCCTTATTAATCAAATCGACTTCCATTACCAATGAAAGCTTAACCGACATAACACATGCTCAAGCCGGGAAGGACTATGAACTAAAATCCAATATCCCGGCTCAGCATGTCAAAAATTCTAGCAACCGCGCCTTGGTTCAGCAGAACAAACGCCTTAGCCTTTTCAGCCAATGCTCGCCTGTATGCGGAATCCGCATACAAGGCAACAATCGCACTGTTTATCTCGCCCTCATCCCGACATTGTATTGCCGCATTCTGACCCAGCACGCCTTCAACGATTTCCTTAAAATTCGCCATATACGGACCAAACAGAACCGGAGTTCCAACTACGGCAGCCTCAAGAATATTATGCCCTCCAACAGGCACCATACTACCACCGACAAACGCCACGTCGGAGGCTGCATAAAGCATTTTTAACTCGCCCATCGTATCGGCCAGATAAACGTCAGTATACTGATGACACATTTCGCCGGCTGTACGCATGACCACTTTAAGCTGACTCTGTTCACACAGTTTTTTCACTTCAACAAAACGCTCAGGATGCCTTGGCACAATAACCAGCAATAACTCAGGAATTCTCTGTTTTATTTTTTTATAGCTTTCAAGAAATATGACTTCTTCATCTTTGTGAGTACTGGCAACCAGCCAAACAAATCGGCCGACAAACAAATCGGCTTTTAATTGCAAACCTTGCCCAATAATTTCACTCGAAACCTCAACATCAAATTTTATATTACCCAGTGTTTTGACTGTTTCGGTTTTGGCGCCAATAACGGCAAACCGGTTAGCATCATCTTGGGTTTGCGCGGCAATCAACTTAACGTGAGCTAAAGCCGGAACAATAAGCGCTGGAATTTTTTGATAACCCCCTGCCGACTTTGCAGATAAACGGGCATTGATAATGTACAAAGGAATTTCATTTTTACCGCAACAGGCAAAAAGATTAGGCCAAATTTCAGTTTCCATGATAATGGCCATTCTCGGCTTAAAGCACCGCATAAATCGGCCAACGGCACAAGGTATGTCATACGGCAAGTAGACATGCTCCACGCTTTCTTGCATTACCGCCTTAACCCGAGCCGATCCTGTAGGCGTTGTGGTCGTAATTAATAACGTTGCATCAGGATACTGCTGCTGTATTTTCTTGGCTAACGGAAATAAAGCTTCGACTTCTCCCACGGAAACCGCATGAAACCAAATAACATTCCGGGGAAATTTTTTACTATAAAAAGCGAACCGCTCGCACCATCTGTATCGATATGCAGGCGCTTTGATGCTTCGCCAGGCCAGGCGAACCAATATGAAGGGAATTAACAGATAAAAAAGACAGGAGTAAAGAACTCGCATAGTTAAAAAAGTTAAGACTGCAGGGGAGATTTTACTCGCCCCTCCAACCCTTACCTTTTTACCCTGTACCTGAATTATTAGGCTTCAGCAGCAATTTTAATAGGCATCTTTACAACAACATCGGTATGACAATGAATGTCGATCTGGTATTCGCCGATTTGACGAATAACACCTTGAGGCAAGCGAATTTCATGTTTTTCGACTGAAACGCCCGCTTCAGTAATGGCATCAGCGATATTTTGCGTACCGATTGAACCGAACAACTTGCCTTCATCGCCAGCCTTATGAGCAATAACAACTTGCAGCTTACCCAACGCATTGGCACGCGCTTGAGCCGCACTCAGCTTTTCAGCCGCCGCCTTCTCAAGTTCTGCGCGACGCGCTTCAAACTCAGCGATTTTAGTAGCTGTTGCAGCAACAGCTTTACCATACGGAACAAGATAGTTTCTACCATAACCTGATTTAATAACGACTTTATCGCCCAGGTTACCCAAGTTTGCTATCTTTTCAAGAAGAATAACTTCCATCTTTTATTACGCCATCAAGGCGTTTGTTGATTCGAAATTTTATTTCGTAAGTTCATCCACGCATCGCTCAGCCCAACTAAAGCAACAGGCAGCATGGCATGGGGTATCAAAAACAATGTCACATAAAACATCGGCACTATAAATCGCCCCATTTTCAGCGAGGCAAATACGGTATGCAACACTGCCGTTCCGATAAAGGTGTACAGCACAAACAGCAAAATAGTGATATTCCATGAAACCTCAGAAATCACACCGGAACTTAATGATGCAATAACTACCACTACAATGCTGCCTATTGCCAACCTTGGGGGCGTACTCAATGACAAAAACTCTTGCCTGAACCCGCCGGGATTATAAAGCAAAGCCTGCCACCACCGTCCCAGAAACAGGCCAAACAACAGACCGAACACTGATGCCGCAGCAACTATTCCAGTCATGTAATGAGAAAGCACAGTCAAAGTATGCTGAATGTCTTCAACAGGGGCATTCGGAGGCACCATTTGCGAAAGTATATTCTTCCACATCGTTGCCGACTCGGCATTGTAGAGATAAAAACCAACTACCCCCAACACACCAAGCAACACCGCAACTTCAACCGCCAGAGACAAATACCGCCCTTCTCTTAAAATGATTGAAATCAACCAGACCGGAACCCACAACACCACCCCATAAAGCAATACAAACTGATAATTACCTAATAGGAAAAAACCCAATACCCCTGCTACTGCCGTTGAACATGCCAAAACGACCAAGCCTTCAATACCCCCCCGCCTTAAAGTGACGAGAGCAACGGAGGCCGAACTTACTATACTCACCGGAGGCATGATCAGCGATACTATGGCGAGAGTGGAAGCCACTATCATGGCTTGCATTCTCCCCCGCATAATGTATTCCGCTAAAAAGCCCACTGATCGTCCAGCGTATTATTTATGAGCGTCGCAGAAAGGCAACAAGGCAATAAATCGTGCGCGTTTAATTGCAACACCTAATTGTCTTTGGTACTTTGCGCTAGTTCCTGTAATGCGGCTAGGGACAATTTTGCCGGTTTCAGTAATATAATCGCTCAACAAATCCAGATCTTTGTAGTCGATTTCCGTTCCACCTTCTGCACTGAATCGGCAGAATTTTTTGCGTCTAATGTTACGTGCCATAATAATTCTCGTAAATCCAAGTGTTAAAAGTTTTATTCAGAAGCGCTTGCGTCAGCGTCAAAGTCTTCGTCGATATCATCCAGATCAACTTCGTCATCGACGCCTGCCGCGGCCACCGCTTCTCTGGCCGCCGCATCTTTAGCTCTTGATTCAGCCGCTTTATTTTCTTCAGCCGTTGATGTGGCAATGATAGATGCTCCAGTAATAGCTGCTTTTTGCAATAAAGTCATGCTACGCAAAATGGCATCATTAAAACGAAAACCGCTTTCCAACTCTTCCAAGGTAGCCTGATCGCACTCAACATTCATCAGCACATAATGCGCTTTATGAATTTTATTAATTGGGTAAGCCAAATGTCTACGCCCCCAATCTTCCAAACGATGAATTTTACCGGATGCGGTTTCGATAGTTGATTTATAACGCTCAATCATCGCTGGGACCTGAGAACTCTGGTCAGGATGGACTAAAAAGACAATTTCA
>DAINRH010000072.1:17748-18235 GCA_036741905.1 Methylobacter sp.
TAAAGCAAGGAGGAGCGGACAGCTCCTAAGAACCGCGCATTATAGATGTTTTTTTAGCCATTGAAAAGCGCGGAGTTCAGATCCTTAGCGTCTATCGGTTTAACGAAAACGTCCAATACGTCATTTCAGCAAGATTTACCAGAATCCACGACAACGGGGACACAGAAGGTGGACCGCCAACAGAAGGAACTTTAGGAGACACCGGAACATTTACCGAGAAACCAAGAATGACAAGGCTCAGGCACAACCATATGCTCGGGATACCGGCAGCCGTGCCGGTAGACGCACTATGTAAGCAACGCTAGCACAAGACTCAGAAACAGCGCCATCCTTACATCGATCCCAAATAAAGACAGTTAAATATCCTGGCACAGCAAACGCAATATTAAAACTCGACGGAGGGTGTAAAAAAATCTGTGTAAACTGCCTCTCATTAAAATTAGGCATCCTGTCCTGATACATAATCATAAACTGATTAATAGCGGGT
>DAINRH010000073.1:0-18230 GCA_036741905.1 Methylobacter sp.
TTCGGGGGCTTTAATATGGCTTGCGAGAGTGCTCATTCTCGGACAGGCTCCTAGCCTGGAGCGATGTTGCCGTTAGCGTTGGAGAGGATTGTTTCCACCCGGCGATTCAATTGACGACCCGCCGCCATGTCGTTGCCTGCAACCGGATACATACCGGCATAGGCGCATCAATGTCGTTAAATTAAGAACTGATGTAAAACAAACAGAATGTTAATCGAGGGGAAACGAGAGACTTATATTGAATCATAATCGTGTGGACGGGTTAAATACCCCGTCCACACGCATTCAACGCATCAGACAACATTGGATTCCAGAAAATCCGCCAATTGCGAACTGGTAATCCTTAGCCGCTGACTCAGGGCGCGGGAAATATTCCAAACAATTTTAAAGGCCAAAGCGGGATGCTTGTCAGCCAAGATCAGCATACTGTCTCTATCTAACGATAAAAAAACAGTATCCTTTTCCGCACGGGCGGTCGCCGATCGGGGTTGCGCGTCAAGCACTGACATTTCACCGAACGTGCGTCCAACTCGCAGGGTTGAAATCAGTTTATTATTTTTGTAAATGCCAATCGCTCCTTTGACAATAATCCCCATAGAAGAGCCTAATTCGCCTTCTTTATAAATCGCCGTGCCTTTTGCTGCGGCATAAGGTTTAAAATAATGGCTTATCATCTGTAATTGTTCCCATGAAAAATCCGCCCCCCAATGCGAAGCATCCAGTACTTGGGCATTTGTTTCCAGGGTGTTTTCAATGGTGATTAATCGTGGGGATATAGATTCAGTCATAATGGCGCGGCCTATCTGATTATGTTGGTCAAAATAATAACACTTAAACCCTGCCAGCTTTGGCCGAAAACATGCCGGTTGACTCGAGTGAACTCAGCAATGCCTACTGTTTCGCGGACTCGCAGGTTAAGTTGGACTATAGCAGCTATTGTCATAGGCGCCATAGACCAAGCAAATACGCTTAATCGATCGGAACCCGATCATTAACCGACTTGAGATTATGCCGTTTTCCGGGTTAGCGTAAATCGCAACTGTCCGGCATTTCTAATGCCTTTTCTTGCAATTGGGCTTATTATATCGGCCATTCTTGCCATGAGCCCTGATGCTTAACAACAATGATTGATGATAATGCGCGATGAAACCTTATAAGTTATTACTGCTTTTACTGCTAAATCCGGTCATCGTAGGCTGCGGACAGCCCGGTCCGCTGTATTTGCCCGGACAAGCGGCGCCGATTCATGTAGAACCGGAACACGCGCCAAAACCTGAACCCAAGCCGGAAAAAAACCAATAACCATGGATTATTTTAATTACCGAAACGACGAGCTTTTCGCCGAAGATATTGCTGTTTCCGACATCGTCTATAAATACGGCAGCCCTTGCTACATCTATTCAAGAGCTACGCTGGAGCGGCATTGGCACGCTTTCGACCGGGCTTTCGGCGAACAGGCGCATTTAATCTGTTATGCGGTAAAGGCTAATTCCAATATTGCGATACTCAATCTGCTGGCCCGTTTAGGTTCGGGGTTCGACATTGTGTCGCTGGGTGAATTGGAACGGGTGCTTGCCGCTGGCGGCGATCCTAAAAAAATCGTGTTTTCCGGTGTCGGCAAACGCGAAGATGAAATTCTGGCGGCATTAAAAATCGGCATACGCTGCTTTAATATTGAAGTCGGCGGCGAACTGGACCGGATTAACCGGCTGGCCGGGCAGTTGGGCGTTATCGCGCCCGTGTCTTTCCGGGTCAACCCCGATGTCGATGCCAAAACCCATCCCTATATTTCCACCGGTTTAAAGGAAAACAAGTTCGGCATCGACATTCAACAGGCTATGGCTGAATATCGCCGTGCCGCAGCCATGCCCCATATCAGCGTGATCGGCATCGATTGCCATATCGGCTCGCAACTGACCGAAACCCGGCCGTTTCTGGATGCGCTGGATAAGATTCTCGACTTGGTCGCGGCGCTTGAAGCCGAAGGCATTAAGCTGCATCATCTGGATTTGGGCGGCGGCTTGGGTATTTGTTATAAAGACGAACAGCCGCCTGAGCCTGCCGAATATATTCAGGCGGTCTTGGCGCGGCTGGGTCAAACCGGTTTTGAAATTTTACTGGAACCGGGTCGCGCTATCGTCGGCAACGCCGGTATTCTGGTAACTCAGGTTGAATATCTTAAACCGACCGCCAATAAGAACTTTGCTATCGTCGATGCCGCCATGAACGACCTGGTGCGGCCTTCCTTATATAGCGCATGGCAAAACATTATTCCGGTCAACCGGCAAAATAACGCGGCGGAAGCGACGTGGGATATCGTCGGCCCGGTCTGCGAAACCGGTGATTTTTTGGGCAAAGACCGCACGCTTAAAATCGCTCAGGGCGACTTGTTGGCGATACGCTCGTCCGGCGCGTATGGTTTTACCATGAGTTCGAATTATAATTCCAGACCGCGCCTGGCCGAGCTGATTGTTGACGGCAGCAGCCTGCATGTGATCAGGGAACGGGAAACGATTGCGCAGCTTTGGGCGGGCGAGCACTTGTTGCCGTAAAATTTCATAAAAATTCACCACGAAGGGCACGAAGAAACCAAGATAAGAGCTTCGTGTTCTTCGTGTCTTCGTGGTGAGCAATTAAACTCGCTTATAATAGTGTAAACACCGACTAAATGATCAACTTCACTAAAATGCACGGCCTCGGTAATGATTTTGTGGTTATTGACGCCATCAATCAGCACATCGACTTCACGCCCGAACAAATCCGGCTGCTGTCCGACCGGCACTTCGGCATAGGCTTCGATCAGCTATTGCTGGTCGAAAAGGCGGTAAACGCCAATGCCGACTTCAAATACCGAATCTTTAACGCGGACGGCAGCGAAGTCGCTCAATGCGGTAACGGCGCGCGCTGCTTTGCCCGTTTCGTCCGCGATAAAAAGCTGTCGGACAAGGACGAAATCTGCGTCGATACCGATTCAGGTCAATTACTGCTGCGCTTTGATGCCGACAACCTGATCACGGTCAATATGGGCATTCCAAAACACGCACCTGCTGAAATCCCGTTGCTGGCGGAAGAAGAGTCTAAATTTTATACGGTGCAGGTTAACGAGACTGAAAAAGCCTTCGGCGCCGTTTCGATGGGCAATCCGCACGCGGTTATTCAAGTCAGCGACGTTAAAACCGCGCCGGTGGCGGACTTGGGCAAAGCGCTGGAAAGCCATGCCTTTTTCCCGGAACGGGTTAATGTCGGCTTTATGCAAGTCGTCGATCGTCAACACATTAAACTGCGCGTGTATGAACGCGGCGCGGCTGAAACCCTGGCTTGCGGCAGCGGCGCTTGCGCCGCCGTGGTAGTCGGCATTGAACACAATCTGCTGGATCATACCGTCAGTGTCGACCTGCCCGGCGGTACGCTAACCATCAACTGGCCTGGCCGTGGCGAACCGGTGTTAATGACCGGCCCCGCCATTTCCGTTTTTGAAGGACAAATAACCCTATGAACGAACAGCCCCCGGAAATGACCCAACCGACCGACCTGGATGAAAAAAATGCCGCAATACTGCCGGGAGCCGTCGCGATCATGCAATCGCCGGAACTCACTTCAGCTCAGGTTGAGGACTATCTGCGCAAACATCCCGAGTTCTTCCACGAGCACTTGAGTTTGCTGGAACACATGAGTATTCCTCATCCCACCGGCAGTGCGGTCTCGCTGATTTCAAAACAGCTGGAACTGTTTAGAAGCCGGCATCACGACATGGAAAACCAGCTCACCGCGCTGATAGATATAGCCAGGGATAACGATACATCATTGAACCGTATGCATAAACTGACCCTGGCGCTGCTGGATTCGACAACACTGGAAGAAGCGGTCGCCAATCTGGATGTGGTGCTGTCGGAATACTTTCTGATCGATTTTGTGGCGGTGCGCATCATCAAACACAATCAGGACGCCGCTATTACCAATCTGTTTATTGAACCGGACAGCAAAGACCTGGAACCGTTTGCCGCCGAGTTGGCCGCCAATCAGCCCAAATGCGGTCGCCCAACAATAGCGCAGGCGCGGGTACTGTTCGGCGAGCTGGCCTTTGAAGTAAAATCCTGCGCGATTATCCCGCTGGCCTTTACCGAACTGGAAGGCATTTTAGCCATCGGCAGCCGGTTCCATTACAGCATGGGCAACTTGTTTTTAAACCAAATGAGCGAAATCATAGCAACCCGGCTGATCACTTTGTTGCAGCAACGCTAACTCCATGGACGTCGATGCCGAACTGTTGCTGGCTGACTTTTTCAAGCAGCTCACCGTTGAGGTTCGCGCCTCGGAACACACCGTAAAAAACTATCGGCGGGATCTTAACCACCTGTCCCGCTATTGCGCAGACAAGGCTATCAGCCGCTGGGCCGATCTGAAGCACACTGATGTTCGCGCCCATATCGCCGGCCGGCATCGGAAAAAACTAAGCAGCAAAAGTCTGCAACGCGAGCTGTCGGCTATTCGCAGTTTTTATAACTACCTGTTAAAAAACGGCCATGCCGCGGTAAATCCTGCGCAGCATATTCAAGCGCCCAAGCAAGCCAGAAAGCTTCCTAAAGTACTGGATGTCGATCAGGTATCCGGCTTACTGGAGGCCGGGCCCAGTTCATTGCTCGAAATACGCGACGTGGCCATGTTCGAATTATTCTATTCCTCCGGCCTGCGGCTGAGCGAGCTGTCGGCGCTTGATTTAACCGACCTGGATTTGCCGGACCGCACCTTGATTGTGCGCATCGGCAAGGGCGGTAAATCCAGAGTATTGCCGGTAGGCAGCAAAGCCGTGACGGCGATTGAAAACTGGTTGCGGCAACGCGCCGTAAAAATCCCCGCGATTGAACCCGCGTTATTCGTTTCACTGCGGGGCGTCCGGCTTGGTCAACGCAACATCGAATTAAGACTAAAACGATGGTGCGTCAAAAAAGGTATTGCCGAGCGTATCCATCCTCACATGCTGAGACATTCCTTCGCCAGCCATTTACTCGAATCCAGCCAGGACTTAAGGGCCGTTCAGGAACTGCTCGGCCACAGCAATATCGGCACCACTCAGATTTACACGCATCTGGACTTCCAACATCTGGCTGAAATCTATGATAAAGCCCACCCAAGAGCCAAAAAAAAACCGTGATAGCAACTTGCGCCGTAAGCAAATAACCAAAAAACCTGCTACCATGTAGCCAATTTTTCATATAAAAGCAGTAGGGTGAAATATTTTTCGATCCTACGAAAAAACCTCTTTACGGGACTTCGAAAATGGCGGCAAACGATACACTGAACGATATAAAATCTAAAGGGATACTCTGGGGCTTTGGTGTTTTTGTCCTCGTAGTAGTAGTCGTCCTGGTCTTTTTGGGAGCTTGGTGGGGCAGAGAGCCGGGGCAGTTTAATGTCATGGACGAAGCCGTAAAACGCGCCGAAGAAACCCACGCCACTGAAAGTATGCCGGTCGGCTATGTCTATACCAACACCCTGGCTCATATCGCCGAGGTTCTGTTGCATAAAAGCGGCGGCTATATTACTAACGACGTCGCCCCTCCCGGCGTATTCCTGGACAACATTTCCAACTGGGAATACGGCGCATTGGTTATGCTGCGCGACGCCACCTCGGCCTTAAGAAATCACTTTGCGAGAGATCAATCCCAATCGGCTGAAGATCCGGACCTGGCAATTGCCGAACCTTATTTCTATTACGAAAACGACTCGTGGGCGCTGCCGTCAACGGAAGCCGAATATCAAAAAGGCGTCGAGGCGCTGCATAAATACATGGAGCGCCTGCAAAAATACGGCGGCCCCGTAAAAAAAGCGCAATTTTATTCGCGTGCCGACAATCTGTGGCAATACACCGAAGTTGTGATTAAGCGTCTGGGCGGGCTTTCCACCCGTTTGACCGCAAACAGCGCCGGCGGCAACTACGGCCCCGGATTAACCGAACTGGAAAAAGAAGCGGCTGATGAAAAAGGCACCACCATCGCCAAAGTAACCTGGCTGGAGATAGACGACGTTTTCTACGAAGCGCGCGGTGCAAGCTGGGCGTTATTGCATATCCTCAGAGCCATCAAGCACGACTTTGAGGATATTTTATTGGACAAACGGGCTATGCGTACCGTGGACATCATGATCAAGGCGCTGGAAAACGCCCTGACCCCCATTTTAAGCCCGATGATTTTAAACGGTAGCGGCTACGGTCTTTTCGCCAACTACTCCCTGTCGATGGCAAATTATATAGCGCGTGCTAATGCGGCGGCTCTTGATTTGCGCGACATTATGAACCGAGGTTAATTACGATGGATGAACAAATCAACTACAACTTGACACAACTTAGCACCTGGAAAAGAATTTTCTTTATGCTGATTTTTGCGGCTATCGGCGGACTGGTCAGAATGCTGCTGTGGGCCGTTATCATATTGCAAGTCGCATCAACGCTGCTGACCGGCAAAGCTAACGTCAATATTCTTAATTTCGGCCGCAGCCTGTCCATTTATACCTACCATATTTTGCTGTTCCTGACATTCAATACCGAAACCCTGCCCTTTCCTTTCTCCGACTGGAATATGACGGCTGACCTGAACCTCCCGGAAACGAAGAACTCCGCAAAATAACATCAGGCGATTTATCCACGAAGGCCGAAAGTAGGCACCTCTAGGCGACACCGAATGAATCAGCGCTTCGAGCGCAGTCGATAGATTGGTATCTCTTTGAATGTGCTTTCGTGCCTTTGTGTTTTTCGCGGATGAAATGATTTTTCCAGATTAATGAACCCTAAGCGCAAAATCATTCATATCGATATGGATGCCTTTTTTGCGGCCGTAGAGCAGCGCGATTTCCCGCAATACCGCAACAAACCGATCATCGTCGGCGGCGCTCCCGACTCTCGCGGAGTTGTCGCAACCTGTAGCTACGAAGCAAGACAATACGGCATCCACTCCGCGATGCCTTCAGCTCATGCCTACCGTTTATGTCCGCAAGCTATTTTTGTAAAACCCCGCTTCGATGCTTATCAAGAAGCGTCAACAGCCATTCGCAACATCTTTGCCGACTACACCGACCTTTTTGAGCCTCTTTCTCTGGACGAAGCCTATCTGGATGTCAGCAATTCCAGCCTGCATCAAGGCTCTGCGACATTAATCGCCAAAGCCATCAAGGCGGAAATCAAGCAAAAAACCCAGTTGATCGCTTCGGCGGGCGTTTCTTATAATAAATTCCTCGCCAAGATAGCCTCGGATATCAATAAACCGGACGGACTTTATTTAATCACCCCGGAACAAGGACCTGACTTTGCCGAACGGCTGCCGGTCGAAAAGTTTCATGGCATAGGCAAGGCCACTTCGTTAAAAATGCACTCATTGGGCATCAAGACCGGCAAGGATTTGAAGGCATTGCCGCTGGAAACATTGCAGCACTATTTCGGCAAAGCCGGGCTGCATTATTACAGTATTTCAAGGGGTATAGACAACCGCCCGGTCAATAACTATCGCGTCAGGAAATCGGTGGGCGTGGAAATTACTTTTCAGCAGGATATTAAGGTTAAACAGGATGTCATTGCGCAGTTGCAAAAACTACTGGAAAAGGCCTTAAGCAAAGTCGCCGAAAAACAGCTGCTCGCCCATACCCTAACCGTAAAAATAAAATATCACGATTTTGTGCAAATCACCCGAAGCCGGACACTGCCGCATGTTATTACCGCAGCATCGGCCCTCGTCGACATTTTTGAAGAGTTATTGAAAAACACCGATATAGGCAGGCGCGATGTTCGCTTGCTGGGGATTACCCTGTCGTCGCTGGAAGCTAAGTCCGGGCAAACGCATTTCCGGCAAATGGATTTATTCAACGATTGCCGGTGAGAGGCGCTTAAGCGTCCTCCTGTTCATCCTCGAATCCTGTTTCATCATCCGCTTCGCCTTCAACCTTAAATAACTCTTTCAACTGCCGATACAGCAGGCGGGAGGATTTGGGCGGCTTGCCAGCTTCGGTTTCTTTTTGAGCATTACGCAATAATTGCCTTAATACCTGCCGGTCGGCATGAGGTTGCTCATCCAACAATTCCGTCAACGCGTCATTGCCATCGCTAATCAGCCGATCCCGCCAGCGTTCGGCGATATGATGCTCCCTGACCGCATGAGCACTTTTATTTTTGATCCGCGCCAATTTCTCTAAAATGGGCTCCACATCTGCCTTATGAAGCTGACCGGCAATAAATTTCAGCAACCGCTTTCTTGCGCCTTTATGCGGCATTGCCGATACTTCGACAACGGCTTTATTGATGACCTCCGGCAGCTCAAGCGTTTTTAATTGCCCCGGCGATAACTCGGATATTTCTTCGCTTAACTCAAAAAGAGCCGCCATATCTTTTTTGATTTGGGTTTTATTAGGCCGGATCGCGTAATATTCAATCTCTTCATCATCGTATTCGTATTCGTCACTCATTTCATCTCAAACCATTGCGATTAAAAAATACCGGCACCGCCGCTCAATGCGCTTAACTCATGCCTGTTGATTCATTTTACAGCATTTTCAATCAGCCTGTTTTTTGCTCGGCCATACTAATGGTCCACTCACGCTCAATAGTTGTATCCAATAACACACGTCAAATAAATCCCAGGCAATAAAAAACCAGCAGTCTCTAATTAAAAACTGCTGGTCGTTTGAGATAACTACCGATAATCTACTTGGCTTTTTCTTCTATCTTTTTCTCCGTTTTTTGATCCGCGGCAACCGCCGCGTCGCTTAACAAAATGTCATTTTTAATTTTTTCGACGGTTTTCGCACCGATGCCGTCAACATTAACCAAATCTTCCACTGTTTTAAATTCACCTTTTGTTTCCCTGTACTTAACAATGGCTTCGGCTTTTTTCTGGCCGATGCCTGACAGGGCTTCCCCTATGGTTTTTGCATCGGCGGTATTGATGTTGACAGGCGAGGCAATAACATTAAACGAACAAAAGGCGGCAAATAACACGACTAATAATCTAAGCATCTTTATTTTCCTATTATAAAAAATTATATGATTTATGATTTTCGAATAGTCTTATAGTTGCCAACCAAAATTATTATTAACCATTCGCCGCTTAGTTTAGACGCTTGCCCTGCAAATACAAATTTTTTATCTCCCTATCGCGTAATAGGTTAATCCGCTTCGCTTAACCCTGTCCGGCTCATACATATTACGGCCGTCAAAGATCACCTTATCATGCAGCTGTTGGCTCATCTCATCAAAATCGGGACTGCGGAATTGCTTCCATTCGGTAACAATCACCAATGCATCGGCTTGTTTCAAGGCATCCTTGGGAGAACCGTAATAACTCAAACCCGGCTTGTCGCCATAAAGCCGTCTCGCTTCTTCCTGCGCTTCAGGATCAAAAGCCTGCACGGCTGCACCGGCATCAATCAAAGCTTCCAGCACAACCCGGCTTGGCGCATCGCGCATATCATCGGTATTGGGTTTAAACGCCAGACCCCACAGCGCGAATACCTTACCGGTTAAATTGCCTCGATAATGCTTATTAATTTTTTCGAACAAGCGGTGTTTTTGCCGATTATTAACATTCTCTACCGCATTGAGCAATTCTGCATGATAGCCCTGTTCCTTTGCCGTTCTTTCCAGCGCTTTTACGTCTTTGGGAAAACACGAACCGCCATAACCGCAACCGGGGTAAATAAAGCTGTAACCGATACGGCTATCGGAACCTATGCCATGCCTGACCTGCTCTATATCCGCCCCCAAGTGCTCGGCCAAATTTGCCAACTCATTCATAAAGCTGATTTTGGTCGCCAGCATCGCATTCGCGGCATACTTGGTTAATTCGGCCGAACGTATATCCATGATGATGACCCGGTCGACACTGCGGTTAAACGGCGCATAAAGCGCCTTGAGCAATTCCGCCGTTCTGGGGTTATCGGTGCCGATCACGATCCGGTCCGGCTTCATAAAATCATCCAACGCCGCGCCTTCTTTCAGGAACTCGGGATTTGACACCACATCGAACTCCAGCTCTTTCCCGCGACTTGCCAAAATCTGCCGCATAACCGTTTTAACCTTATCTGCGGTACCCACCGGCACTGTCGATTTATCAATTACAACCCGATACTCGTCCATATTTTCGGCAATACTTTTGGCAACCGCCAACACGTACTGCAAATCTGCCGAACCGTCGTCATCCGGCGGCGTGCCCACCGCGATGAACTGAAACACGCCATGATCCACGGCCTCCTTAATATCGGTAGTAAATCTTAAGCGTCCTTCCGATTGATTCTCCTTGACCATAGTCTCGAGTCCCGGTTCATAGATCGGAATAATGCCCTGTTGCAGCTTGGCAATTTTAGCCTGCTCAATATCGACACAAACAACATCGTTGCCGACTTCCGCAAGACAGGCACCTGTCACCAAACCTACATAACCGCTTCCGAATATTGTAATTTTCATTTTTTCAACTTTAAATTATTTGTTTAAAATATACAGGCACTTATGCACCATAGAACCGCTACTATCGAACTATGAAAAGTTAGGTGAAGCGCCCCTTGCGGCATGACGATTTTATTGAATAAACCCAAGTCGTACCGGTCTACTGGACCTATTTTTTCACTAGAAGTCCTATCCTAATAAAAACCGGATTAGTTGCTTTTTTAACCGGACAAGTCGTGCTCACGCCCCTTGCCTACGTCCATGTAGGCAATGATTGCTTGTTAGATTTGCCGGCATTGACCTATCATAACCACCACGTTTTCAAATTATTGACTCTCGTTTGATGCAAAAAAACACCGCGCCCAATAAGCAACTTTTTAGCGGATTTTCCGCGCCCGATACCGACCAAATAAATCGGGCGCTGGCGATTATCGCCCAAATCCCTGAAGATCCGCAGTATTTTCGCCCCAAAGGCATTGAGGTCGCGGCAATCCTGATGGACTTCAATGTCGATCTGAAAACTATCCTGGCCGCGATATTAAGCGATCCGCGCTTAGCCCATTTAAATCCGAAGCCTAACATTAAAGAGCAATTCGGCGAAACCGTTGCCACACTGGTTAACGATGTTAACTGGCTGAATAAGTTAACCGTCTATTCTCTGGAAATGACCGATCAACCGAGCCAAACGGAAACCTTGCGCAGAATGCTGCTGTCCATGACTCAGGATGTCCGCGCCGTGTTAATAAAACTGGCTTACCGGCTGCAACGACTTAAGGTTTTACCCAAGGAGTCTTACGAACTCAGGCGCTTTATCGCCCAGGAAACGCTGGACATTTACGCGCCGATTGCCAACCGCATGGGGATTCATCAGCTGAAATGGGAGCTGGAGGATATGGCTTTCCGCTACCTGAAGCCCCAATCCTATCGTCGCATTGCCAAGTCCTTGACCGATAACCGCGTGCAGCGGGAAAACTGCATCAACAAGTTTATTACCCTGCTACAGAAAAAGCTCGCCGAAGAAGATATTTCTGCCGAGATTTACGGTCGTCCCAAGCATATTTACAGCATCTGGAAAAAGATGCGCCGCAAGCAACTGGGCATAGAAGAACTTTACGATCTATTGGCAGTACGCGTTATTGTCGACAACCTGACCGCCTGTTATGCCACCTTAGGCATGGTGCATAGCCTTTGGCAAACCATTCCCAAAGAATTCGACGATTACATCGCCAACCCCAAAGAGAACGGTTACCAGTCCTTGCATACCGTGATTATCGATACCGAGGGCAATCGTATCGAGGTGCAAATCCGCACCCAACAGATGCACGACTTTGCCGAACTCGGGGTGGCCGCGCACTGGTCTTACAAAGAAGGCGGCAAGCATGATGCGGCCATCGAAAAAAACATCGCCTCGTTGCGCAAGCTGCTGGACGAAACCAGTCCTGAGCGTAGCCGCAAGGAAGGCAGCGACGAAGCGCTGTCGGAAAATTTCCGTAGCGAATTATTTAATGACCGGGTTTACGTTTTGACGCCGGCCGGCAAATTAATCGACCTGGTTAAAGGCTCGACGCCGCTGGATTTTGCCTACGCCATCCATACCGAGATAGGACATCGCTGCCGCGGGGCAAAAGTCAACGGTCGTATTGCGCCGCTGACCTATACCTTAAAGTCCGGCGATCAGGTGAAAATTTTGACGGCAAAAGAGGGCGGCCCCAATCATAACTGGATCGACCTGAATCTGGGCTATTTAAAGACATCGGCTGCGATCGGCAAAGTCAAAAGCTGGTTTAAAAATCAGCAACAAACTCAGAATATGGCCACCGGCAAGGCTATTTTAGACAGAGAAAGTCAACGCCTGGGCCTAAAAATGCTCAATCTGGCGGAGCTGGCCAAACATTTCCATCAGCCGGATACCGATAGATTGCTCGAAGCGATCGGCCGTAGCGACATTAACAGCCGCCAGCTTGCGGCGTTTTTCAAGATACCTGAACTGGAAGCCCCACCGGCCTCGATTCAGCGTAAAAAACCCGAGCCTCAGGCTAAATCAGTCATTTCCGTAGAAGGCATCGATAATGTCCTGACTTCTTTTGCACATTGCTGCTCGCCGGTTCAGGGCAATGACATTATCGGCTATATTTCCCACAAAAAAGGCATTACGATCCATCGCAAAGACTGCGAAAACATCCTGCACCTTGGCCCCGAAAAACAGGCTCAGCTCATTTCGGTTAGCTGGGGCGCAAAAAAGGCCAGCTACGCTGTGCCTATTGTTATCCATGCCTTTAATTCGCAAAATTTACTCAATGACGTTACCCAAATTTTGGCCCAGGCTAAAATTCATATTTCCAATGCGGCGCTGGATACCCACCCCGACTTTTCAGCACTACTCAATTTGACCATTCAAATTGAAAACACCGATCAATTAAGCCAGGTTCTTAATAAAATAAGTCAATTGCCTAATATCGTCGATGTTAAGCGTAAAACCTGACGCCACGCACCTTTAACCCTACACCTAAACCTTATGTCTCAACAAACACCAAAACGCCTGATCCTGGTTGACGGTTCCTCTTTTTTGTTCCGGGCTTACCATGCTGTTCCGCCGCTGACCAACGCGAACGGCGAGCCCACCAACGCCATCTACGGCGTCAGCAATATGTTGCGCAAACTGATTGCAGACTATCACAGCGACTACATCACCGTGGTCTTCGATGCGCCGGGCAAAACCTTTCGCAACGCGCTTTACGATCAGTACAAGGCTCATCGACCGCCGATGCCTGATGATTTGCGGGTGCAGATCGCCCCGCTGCACAACCTGATTCGGGCGATGGGTTTGCCGCTGATTATCGAGTCCGGCGTGGAAGCCGACGATGTGCTCGGCGTACTGGCGCAACACGCCGAGCAACAAGGCTACGACGTGATCATTTCCACCGGCGACAAGGACATGGCGCAGCTGGTCACCGAGCACATTATCCTCGAAAACACCATGTCCAATAGCCGCATGGATATTCAGGGCGTTATCGACAAATTCGGGGTCAGGCCCGAACAGATTATCGATTATCTGGCCTTGATCGGCGACACCGTCGACAACATTCCCGGCGTACCCAAAGTCGGCCCTAAAACGGCGGCAAAATGGCTGGAACAATACAACACCCTGGAAAACCTGGTCGCCCACGCCGATAAAATCACCGGCAAAATCGGCGAAAACCTGCGCGCCAGTTTGGATCAACTGCCGTTATCCAAACAACTCACCACCATTAAATGCGACCTCGATTTGCCCTACGACATGGAAGACTTGAAACAACGGCCGATGGACAAGGCGGAACTAAGAATCTTATTGGCCGAGCTGGGCTTTTCGTCCTGGTTAAAAATGCTGGATGCTTCGACTGAGCCCAGCACGGGTTCTTCGTCTACGCCTGACCTGAGTCCTATTGAAGCCGCACAAACCGAAGACAAGCCCGCCAAAATCGATTCCAGTTATGAAACCGTGTTAACCGAACAGCACTTTAACGACTGGCTGGCCCGACTGGAAAAAGCCGAATTGTTTGCGTTCGACACCGAAACCACCAGCCTCGATTACAGCCAAGCCCAGATAGTCGGTGTATCGTTTGCGGTAACGCCGGGCCAAGCCGCCTACGTGCCGTTAGCGCACGACTATCCCGGCGTGCCGGATCAGCTGGATCGCTCTGCAATACTGGAAAAACTGCGCCCTCTGCTGGAAAATCCGCATAAAGCCAAGCTCGGTCAAAACCTGAAATACGACATGCATGTCCTGGCTAATCACGGCATCGCCTTACGCGGCATCGCCCACGACACCATGCTGGAATCCTACGTACTGAACAGCACCGCGACCAAACACAATATGGATGACTTGGCCAAAGAATATCTCGGCATTGAAACCATCCATTACGAGGATATTGCCGGAAAAGGCGCAAAGCAAATAGGCTTTCAGGAAGTGTCGATAGAACAAGCCGCACCTTACGCGGCGGAAGATGCCGACATTACCCTGCAACTGCATCAGCTGCTAAATGCAAAACTGGCGCAACAGCCAAGACTGCTTGAGTTATATACGGACATGGAAGTCCCGCTGATTAGCGTACTGGCCCGCATCGAAAACAACGGCGTATTAATCGACGCGGCGATGCTCGCGCAGCAAAGCCTTGAGCTGTCCAGCCAGATTATCTCCCTTGAGCAACACGCGCACGACTTGGCCGGACAAACCTTCAACCTGGGTTCGCCGAAACAGATCCAGGACATCCTCTACGACCAGCAAAAGCTGCCGGTATTAAAGAAAACGCCCAAAGGCCAACCGTCAACGGAAGAATCGGTGTTGCAGGAATTGGCTGTCGATTACCCGCTGCCCAAGCTGATTCTGGAATACCGCAGCTTAAGCAAGCTGAAATCGACCTATACCGACAAACTGCCGCAGCAGGTCGACAGGCAAACCGGCCGGATTCATACCTCGTACCATCAGGCAGTCGCCGCAACAGGCCGATTGTCGTCCTCCGACCCCAATTTGCAGAATATTCCGATACGCAGTGAAGAGGGCAGAAAAATCCGCCAGGCGTTTATCGCCCCGGAAGGCAAAAAAATAGTCGCCGCCGATTATTCGCAAATCGAGTTACGCATCATGGCGCATTTATCGGCCGACAAAGGCTTGTTAAAAGCCTTTAGCGAAGGACAGGACGTGCATCGCGCCACCGCGGCGGAAGTATTTGGCGTCGCTCCCGAACAAGTCACCACCGATTTGCGCCGTTCCGCCAAGGCCATCAATTTCGGACTGATTTACGGCATGTCGTCCTTTGGACTCGCACAGCAGTTGGGCCTGTCGCGCAGCCAGGCGCAATCGTATATCGATCTTTATTTTGCCCGTTATCCGGGCGTCCTTAACTACATGGACAGAATCAGGAAACAAGCCCGCGAACAAGGCTATATTGAAACCCTGTTCGGCAGACGGCTGTATTTGCCGGAGATCAACTCACGCAACGCCGCGCGTCGCCAATACGCCGAACGCACCGCCATCAACGCGCCGATGCAGGGAACGGCGGCCGACATCATTAAACGCGCCATGATTGCCGCCGACCGCTGGTTATATAAGGACAGCCCGAATGCCAAAATGATTATGCAGGTACATGACGAACTGGTGTTTGAAATTGCGCAAGATCAGGTCGACGACTGCGCGGCAAAGATCAGGTCCATCATGTGTACCGCCGCCAATCTTGATGTGCCGCTGCTGGTCGATATTGGCATAGGCAATAATTGGGACGAAGCGCATTAACCGCCGGTTATTATTTTTCGGCATTGCACCGATATTGTATTATAGTGACCGTGTAACTGCGGTCACGTCTATTCCAATGACCGGCAAATACTTTTCGCTGCGATGTTCCTTGTTGATTATTGTTTAACGACTATTTAAATGCCTAACTCAAAGAACGAAAAACTCCTCGTCCTCGTTGAAAAAATGCCCGCTTTTCCTAAAAGTGTCCAACAGGTGGTGCAATTAACCTCAGACATCAACGCGTCGGCAAAAGATATTATCCGCGTTATTGAATGCGACCCGATCATGACCGTTAAAATTCTTAAAGCCATTAACTCGTCTTTCTACGGCTTACCTCAAAAAATCACCTCGGTGCAGCGGGCGGTTGTCCATATCGGCCTTAATACCATCAAAAACCTCGCCTTGGGCGTCGCCGCAATGGGCATGTTGAATGCCGACAATAAGGCCAACTTCAATACCTCCGATTTCCTGTTGCATTCGTTGACCACCGCGGCAATCAGCAAACTGCTGGCTGAACGCATAGGCCTGTCTTCAACGGAGTGCAGCGATTGTTTTGTGGCCGGATTACTGCACGACTTTGGCAAAGTGGTCTTCGCCGAATTTATGCCCGATGCATTCAAACTGGCGCTGGAAAAGAGCCGCGAACAGCAACTGCCCCTGCATCAAACCGAACTCGAGTTTATCGGTCTTAATCATTCGCAGGCGGGCAAAATGCTGGCCGAAAAATGGGAGCTTTCCGCCCCGTTAATCGACGCCATCGCTTATCACCATGATCTTGACCATAGCCAAAATGTCTTGCGGGATTGCGTGTTTGCCGCCAATCAAATCAGCAAACACCTGCAATTCGGCAATGGCGGCAATCCTGTGCTGGAGGCCTTCCCCGAAGCCGTTGCCGCCCGTTTTGGCTTGAACCTCCCTGAGCTGTGCGAAGCTTTGGGAGATTTGGGAAGCGTTAAAACAGAAGCTCAATCTTTTATTAATTTGTAAGGCTCGGTTTGCGCTCCTGCATCGCCCTGCCGCCTACCTCCATGCAGTCGAAGGACAACAATGAAAATTAAATTCTGGGGCGTTAGAGGATCCATACCCACACCGGGGCCCAATACTGTCAAATACGGCGGCAATACAACCTGCATAGAAATCAGGACCGATGACAATGATTTGATCATTCTCGACGCCGGCACCGGTATCCACGCGCTTGCACAAAACCTGCTAAAAGAAATGCCTATTCAGGCGCATATCTTCATTACCCATACCCATTGGGATCATATACACGGCCTGCCGTTCTTCATTCCCATTTTTATCCCGAACAATCTTATTAGAATCTACGGCGGGATTGATCCGGTAACCAATGAAACCATCAACCGGGCGCTTTCCGTACAGTTGCAATACAGTTTCTTTCC
This sequence comes from Methylobacter sp., assembly GCA_036741905.1. Lineage (GTDB taxonomy): Bacteria > Pseudomonadota > Gammaproteobacteria > Methylococcales > Methylomonadaceae > Methylobacter_A. The sequence continues at coordinate 17,093 of DAINRH010000073.1, forward strand.
AATACGGGAAGCGCAGTTGAATGCCCGCATCGAATACGCCACCGTCAAACCGGGCGAACCGGTCAAGGTAGGCAGCGCCACCATCACCCCCATTGTGCTCAGTCATCCGGTATTAAATTTCGGCTATCGAATCGATTGCGATGGGCAATCGGTGTTTTTTACCGGCGATTACGAACCGCAGCTCAACATCTACGACCCGGAAGATGATGAATACGCCGAATTCCAGTCCTTTGTCGATGCCAAATGGGAGGAAGTCGTACTGGCCATGAAAGATGTCGATGCATTGATTGTCGACTCATCCTATACCAACGAAGAATATGCCTCCAAACAAGGCTGGGGGCACGGCACTTATGATTCGGGCATAAAACTGGCTACCGCGGCAAAGGCGAAAAAACTGTTTTTCACCCACCATGAACCCACCCGTAGCGATGCCAGTCTTGAAATCATTTATCAAAACTTGCTGCAAAACAACCCGACAATCGGCTGCGAATTATTGCTCGCTCAGGAAGGCGTCGATATTTCGCTCTGATCCTGTGCAACAGGATTAAACAACTGATCGAGCGCAACATGCACCTCATCGATACCGGTTTTTTTCAATGCCGAAAATAGCTGTATCGTCAAAGGAAAACCGACCTCCTTTAGCTCTTTTTGCACCTGCAACAAGCTATTCTTAGCCGCCCCGTAATTCAATTTATCGGCTTTGGTCAACAGGATATGCAACGGCAACCCGGTATGCTCGCACCACTCTATCATCTGCCAGTCGAATTCGGTTAACGGATGGCGCACATCCATTACCAGAATAATGCCGCATAATGACTTGCGACGCGTTAAATAGGTCTCCATCAACTCATGCCATTTTTTTTTCACCGCCAAAGGCACTTTGGCATAGCCGTAGCCCGGCAAATCGACAAATCGTTGCCGCTCATTAATCTCAAAAAAATTGAGCATCTGGGTTCTGCCCGGTGTTTTACTGATCCTGGCCAATCCGTTTTGCCGGGTTAAGGTATTAATCGCACTGGATTTACCGGCATTCGAACGCCCCGCAAATGCCACTTCCAGACCCTGATCCTCGGGCGTATTGCTAAGATGGGGCGAACTGTTAATAAATTTTGCTTGATGATAAACTGGATTCATCGTT
>DAINRH010000074.1:0-18186 GCA_036741905.1 Methylobacter sp.
ATGGCGGCATCGAATTACCAATTAAGACTTAAGGTTTTAAATTGGGAATTGCTGCTATTTTTCGTGTCTTTCGTGCTTTTCGTGGACAGTGCGTAACATCAGTTAATAATATCGCCCGCAATACGGACGCTGAATACATCGCCCAAGCCCTGGTCGAAAATCAGCTCGACCGAGGTGAGGGAATCTATGCCGCTTAAAACAACATCAATAGTAATACTATCTTTACGAATTGCAATACTATCATGTATCATTTTTTCAACAACTTCAGCCGCCCTTGTTAAAGCGAGCAATTCAAATACATTAACTGATGTTACGCACGCATCTAATAAATAAAGCGTAGTCGACGAAAGGCACGAAAAGCACGAAAAACAAAGCGCGTCCCTCTCCTGTCCGTCATGCCTGTATCAAGTCACATACCTGTCATGAACGTTGTCAAAAGGAATGTGGCTAAATGCTTGGCATTACATCGTTAACCGAGAAATATACTGTTCTATGTGTTTTCGTGTCTTTCGTGCTTTTCGTGGACAATGCGTAACATCAGTACATTAATATTCAGATAAAGAAGTCATATCGGAAAGCTATGGAAATACAGCTGCAAATTAAAATGAATGAAAAATTATTTCTCAGAAATCCTGAGCAATCCGAGCTGGGCAAAAAAATCATTCTGCACAGCATTCAGTTAATTCACCTTAACGGGTTCGAAGCCTTTACATTTAAAAAACTGGCGGAAGCTATCGGCACAACCGAGGCGGGCATTTACCGGTATTTTGAAAACAAGCATAGGCTGCTGATCTATCTTACCGCCTGGTATTGGAGCTGGCTTGAATATCAGGTTACCTTTCAGACCAACAACATTAACGATCCGGTTGTTAAGCTAAAAAGGGTCATTAATTTGTTGGCTACCACGGTGGAGGACGATATTAGAACCCGTTATGTCGATGAAAGCCTCCTGCATCAAATCATTATTACCGAAGGCACCAAAGCTTATTTGAACAAACGGGTATCCGAAGACAACAAGGATCACTTGTTTAAACCCTACAAGGATCTTTGCGCAGTTATCGGCAATATGATTTTGGAATGCAACCCCCGCTACAAATACCCGAAATCATTAGCCTCCACCATTATTGAAATGGCGCATTTCCAGAATTTTTTTATGAATAACCTGCCGTCGCTGACAGACTTCGGCAAAAATAAAGATGAGGCGGAAATTGTAAGGTTTCTGGAAGATTTGGTGTTTTCCAGCTTGCAACCGGCAAGCCTTTGATAAGGAATAAACGCTTATGTTACGTAAAATCCTGATTGCCAATCGAGGCGAGATTGCAGTGCGGATCATTCGCGCCTGCGCCGAAATGGGCATACGCTCGGTCGCCATTTATTCGGATGCGGATCGTTTTGCGCTGCATGTGAAAAAAGCCGATGAGTCTTATTGCATCGGCAGCGAGCCTTTAGCCGGTTATCTCAATATCTATGCGCTAGTCGATTTGGCTGCTGCGACAGGTTGCGACGCGATTCATCCGGGTTACGGCTTCCTGTCCGAAAACGCGCAATTTGCCAAGGCCTGCAAAGAGCGCGGCATTATTTTCATCGGCCCCGATGCGGATGTGATCCATCGTATGGGCGATAAGACCGAAGCCCGAAAAGCGATGATTGCGGCGGGCATTCCGGTCACGCCGGGCTCAGACGGCAATCTGGACAGTATTGAGCAGGCGCTTGTTGTAGCCGAAAAAATCGGTTACCCGGTCATGCTTAAAGCGACATCGGGCGGCGGCGGGCGGGGCATACGCCGCTGCGACACTGCCGAGGAATTGCAGCGCAATTACCAGCGGGTTATTTCCGAGGCGACCAAGGCCTTCGGCAGCGCCGATGTGTTTTTGGAAAAATGCGTCATCAATCCCAAGCATATTGAAGTCCAGGTGTTGGCCGACCATCACGGCAATACCATCCATCTTTACGAACGCGACTGCTCCATCCAGCGGCGTAACCAGAAGCTGATTGAAATAGCCCCGTCTCCGCAACTGGACGAGGCGCAACGCCAATACATAGGCGGTCTTGCCGTGCTTGCCGCCAAAGCCGTCGGCTATACCAATGCCGGGACCGTGGAGTTTTTGCTCGACGATAAGGATCGTTTTTACTTTATGGAAATGAATACGCGGGTTCAGGTCGAGCATACCATTACCGAAACGGTGACCGGCGTGGATATAGTCGAAGAGCAGATACGGGTGGCGGCCGGATTGGCCTTGCGTTTTAAACAGCACGAAATTGTCCGGCGCGGTTATGCGATCCAGTTTCGGATCAATGCCGAAGATCCGCAAAACGGTTTTTTGCCCAGTTTCGGCCGGATTTCCCGTTACTATGCGCCCGGCGGTCCCGGCGTGCGCACCGACACCGCGATTTATACCGGTTACGAAATTCCGCCTTTTTACGATTCCATGCTGGCCAAGGTGATTGTCAGCGCGTTGACCTGGGAAGACGCCATCAAGCGCGGCGAACGGGCGCTAAAAGATATGGGCCTGTTCGGCATTAAAACCACCATCCCCTATTACCTGGAAATTCTCAAGCATCCCGAGTTTCGGGCCGCCGCCTTTAATACCGGCTTTGTCGATAAATACCCGGAGCTGGTCAATTACTCCAATAAACCCCGGCCCGAAGTGCTGGCCGGCGTTATCGCCGCTGTAATGGCTGCCCATACCGGCTTGTAATTCAAGGAAAAACAGATGCAAAAAGTTCATATTACCGACGTTATCCTTCGCGACGCGCACCAATCTTTAATCGCTACCCGATTGCGCACCGAAGACATGCTGCCTGCCTGCGCGATGCTCGACGAGATCGGCTATTGGTCTTTGGAATGCTGGGGCGGCGCGACTTTCGATGCCTGCTTGCGCTTTCTGAAAGAAGACCCCTGGGAACGCTTAACAAAACTCAAAGCGGCTCTGCCGAAAACTCCTTTGCAAATGCTGGTGCGCGGGCAAAATCTGCTCGGCTACCGGCATTATTCGGACGACGTGGTGCGGGCGTTTATTGCCAAGGCCGCCGAAAACGGCATGGATGTATTCAGGATTTTCGATGCGCTTAACGACATTCGCAATCTCAAAACCGCGATAGAAGCCGCCAAAACCGCCGGTAAACACGCTCAAGGCACGATTTGCTACACCACCAGCCCGGTGCATGACGTGGCAGGCTTCGTCGCATTGGGCAAAGGCTTGGCTGAGCTGGGCTGCGATTCGATTGCGATTAAAGACATGGCCGGATTACTGACGCCCTATGCGGCAGGCGAACTGGTCAAAGCGCTTAAAAACGAGATAGACCTGCCGCTGCATTTGCATTGCCATACCACGTCCGGGTTGGCGGAAATGTGCCAGCTCAAAGCCATCGAAGCGGGCTGTCGGCATATCGATACGGCAATATCGTCCTGGTCGGGCGGCGCAAGCCATCCGCCGACCGAGAGCTTGGTCGCGGCATTGCGCGGCACGGAGTACGACACCGGCTTGGATTTGGATAAGCTGCAAGCCGTAAACCGTTATTTTGCCGAGGTCAGGAAAAAATATCGTCGTTACGAGAGCGAGTTCACCGGCATCGACACCCAAGTGCATGTGTTTCAAGTGCCCGGCGGCATGATTTCCAATCTGGCCAATCAACTGAAAGAACGCAATGCGCTCGATAGAATCGGCGAAGTGTACAAGGAAATCCCGCTGGTGCGTAAAGACCTCGGCTATCCGCCGCTGGTAACTCCGACGTCGCAAATCGTCGGCACCCAAGCCGTGCTGAATGTGCTGACCGGCAAGCGCTACGAGACCATTACCAACGAGGTGAAACGCTACCTGCAAGGCGGCTACGGCAAGGCCCCGGCAGCCGTTGACCGCGATTTGCAAAATCGCGCGATCGGCAACGAAGACGTAATAGACTGCCGCCCTGCCGATTTGCTCAAGCCGGAGTTTAATAGTCTGCGCCAGGAAATCGGCGCGCTGGCGCTTAATGATGAAGACGTGCTGAGTTATGCGATGTTTCCTGAAGTGGGACGGTTGTTTTTAGAACAGCGGTCGAATAGCGCTTTAATGCCTGAACCGTTAGAACTTGAAACTAGAGCGGCTGACGCCGTTAAAAAAGCGCCTACCGAGTTTAATGTGGCGCTGCACGGCGAGTCTTATCACGTCAAAGTCACCGGTGCCGGCCCGAAAAACCAGACTTTACGGCATTTTTATTTCATGGTGGACGGCGTTCCTGAAGAGATTGTCGTTGAAACCCTTGACGAAATAGTTCTGGACGGGGGCACACAGGGCGCGGTTAAAAGCGCGATTTCCAGTAAGCGCGCCAAGCCTTCGGCAGAAGGCGATGTTGTGGTTAGCATGCCTTGCAATATTCTCGAGGTGTTGGTCAAAGTCGATCAGCAAGTCGTTGCGGGACAGGCTGTTTTGATCACTGAAGCGATGAAAATGGAAACGGAAGTGACTGCGCCGATAGCCGGAACCGTTAAAGCCGTGCATGTGGTTAAAGGCGAACCGGCTAATCCGGATGAAGTGTTGATTGAGATAATACCCTGTTCATGAGTAAAAATATTATCAAGTCCGTTATTGCCGATGCTGACGCGATTAATCATGCCGCTGACTTATTAAGACAAGGCCGTCTGGTCGCTTTTCCCACCGAGACGGTTTACGGCCTTGGCGCTGACGCCAAAAATCCTGTTGCAGTAGCGGCTATATTTAAGGCCAAAGGACGGCCTGCGGACCATCCGTTAATTGTGCATATCGCCGATATTGACAGTCTTGGCGATTGGGCAAGCGAAGTGCCTGAGACGGCGCTAAAGCTCGCAGATCGATTCTGGCCCGGCCCGTTGGCCATCATATTGAACAAAAAACCTGAAGTCCCGCTTGCGGTTACCGGCGGCCAGCAAACGGTCGGTTTGCGCATGCCCGATCATCCTGTCGCTCTGGCCTTGCTTAAACGCTTTGGCGGCGGGATCGCTGCACCATCGGCCAACCGCTTTTGCCGGATTAGTCCCACCCAAGCCAAGCATGTCAGCGAAGAGTTGGGCGATGCAGTCGATATGATTCTTGATGGCGGTAGCTGTCAGGTCGGCGTTGAATCAACCATTATTGATTTAAGCGGCAGCAAACCGAGGTTGCTCAGACCGGGACATATCACCCGTCAGGAAATTGAAGCCGTTTTACAGACTGAGCTGATGACTCCGCCGGCATTAAACGCCGCGCCGGATACTGACCGACTTTCGGCAAACACAACAGCCCTGGAGATACGCGCGCCGGGCATGATGACGGTACATTATGCGCCGACAACGCCGGCTATCCGTTGCTCGGCAGAGCAGTTACCGGACAAGATCCGGCAATTGATCGCCGATGGCAAAAGAATTGGCCTATTAAGCTATCAACTGGAAATAATGGAAATCAATCAAATCCGTGTCTTGCGTTTGCCTGAACAAGCCGGTAACTATGCACAAAGTCTTTATGCGGCACTGCGGGAGTTGGATAACTTGCAGCTTGATCTGATTCTGGTAGAACAACCGCCGCAAACAGAGTCATGGCAGGCTATCAATGATCGTTTAAGTAAAGCTGCCGTTTAATCGACTTAGTTTTTAATGGCCTTATGAATTAATAGCCGGACATGTTTTGAGCGGCATGGACGTTGGCGCTACTTTGTTGGATAATGGCCCGAAAGTATCTTTAAACATAACAATCGAACGTTTCTATGACTTATTGTATTGCAGCTTCTATAGATGAAGGCCTTATCCTGGTTTCCGACTCAAGGACCAATGCCGGTATTGATAACGTCAGTACCTACGGCAAAATGCATGCATTTAAAACCAACGATGACCGCAAGATTGTTTTACTGTGCGCCGGTAATCTTGCTACGACTCAAGCGGTTTTGGAGCAGCTGCATCGCGATAAAATCAAGAATGCCGGCGTCAATCTCAATAATGTCGAGTGCTTGTCCGAGGCGGCCGCTTACTTGGGCCATGTCAGTGTCGAAAAACAAAAACAACATATTAATTCCGAAGGGCAATCGGCATTTAATCCGTCGGCCAGTTTTATTTTAGCCGGTCAAATCGGCGACGAACCGCACGGCGCGTATATGATTTATGCGGAAGGCAACAGTATAACCAGCTCAGCCAATACGCCGTTTTTACAAATCGGCGAGAGTAAATACGGCAAGCCGATATTGGACCGTTTTCTTAAATTGGATACCTCAATCGACGAAGCGGCGCGCTGCTGCCTGGTGTCGATGGACTCGACCATTCGCAGTAATGCCAGTGTCGGGGCTCCGGTAGAAATGCTCATTTATCGCAAAAACAGCTTTACCTTTGACGAATATTATTGCTTTGACGGCGATGACGATTATTTGCTGCAACTCAGGCGCAGCTGGGAAAACAAGCTGAAGGAAGCGATAGGCGCATTGCCCAGTCTCAATAAAGAAGCGGTTAAAGCCATGCGGATTGATTTGTAGATACGCGAGTCGGCGCGCCCGGCGGCTGTCTTGCCTAAACCGTTTTATCTCTCTTCGGAATGTGCATGAAATAACTTTTGCAAATAGCAGCGCCACTATCCCCCGACCTGGCAGGTTTTAAAAACCTGCCAGGTCTAACTTGTAACGTTATTTTATGCGCATTCCTTCGATATTTTCGTGGACGAAATAATTTGTCCGGAATGATCCACGCTATAGGTCCCTCATAGCCCAAAATAGTTAATCGCGCCAATCAGCGGCGTGCGTGAGTTTAATGACAATTTCACCGGGATTTTATCGAGCAAGGGGGAAAACCGGCCTTTAGCTTTAAACGCCTGGATAAAGTTACCGTCTTGCAGCGCCGGTAATATTTTCGGGCCAATTCCCCCGCCGATAAAGATCCCGCCGATGGCAAGCGACTTTAATGCCAGGTTGCCTGCTTCAGCCCCGTAAAGTTCAACAAAAAGCCTGACTGCCTCCGCGCATAGCGGGTCTTCACCGGAAACCCCCAGCCTGGAAATGACCGCATTCCTGTCTATATCGCTACGATTCTCGGAAACGTCGGCACAAGACGGCGCAAACGCCTGCGCGCAAAGAAAATCATACAGATGACTGAAACCGATACCCGACAGGATTCGTTCGTAGCTGACATGGTCGGGGTAACTTCGTCTAAGATAAGCCAGTAGTTGATCCTGCTGGGCATTTTGAGCCGCAAAGTCGCTGTGACCGCCTTCGGTAGCCATCGGATGGTGTTGGTTGCCGTCCCAATAAAGGATGGCTTCGCCCAAACCGGTTCCGGCCGCGATGACGGCAATATTGCCCGCCTGGGTTTCCGCATTGGGATTGAGTTCTACCAAGTCGTGCTCAGGCAGATGCAACATGCCTAGCGCCATGGCTTCCAGGTCATTCAGGAGTTTTACTTTAACCGTGCCCAGTTTGATTTTCAGCGCCGCCGCATCCAACAACCAAGGCAAATTGGTGGTTTGGCAACGTTGATTGACGACCGGGCCTGCAACGCCGAAACACGCCGACTTGATGTTAACGCCGGCCGGTAAAAAGGCGCTCAAAATATCGTCGAATTCCGGGAATAATTGACTTGAATACGTTTGTTCCTGCACGCTTATCAATGAGCCGTCGGCATCTGCGGTCAAAATAGCTAATACCGTTTTCGTTCCGCCTATATCTCCGGCCAGTATCATAATGTTTCTCTCTCGTTGTTAAGCAGATGTATTAAAGCATCGAGGGTGCCATTGGCGACTTTATGCGGCGGCAATCGATAAAAATCCTGCCATGCTAACGATACGCACTGATCGTAATTTTCTTTGCTTTCAGGATGCGCTTGCAGCCAGCTGATTCTTACCGCATGGCCGATAATAATATCCGTTAATAACGTATCGTCAATGTATAACGATACGTTTTCACGAAAAATAAACGCCATTGCTTTTAACGCTTCCACCGTTAATTGGCGATACACAGGGGCTTGAATTTTGTTAAGCAGATGATTGACGTGCAGCTTGAAACTTTGCTCGCCTGCCGTCGATTGCGACAAGGTGTTCTCGCTATCCAGACGGTTTTTACTGTTGAGTTTGTCGCCTATCGTCAAGCCTTTGCAATGGTGCAGGGTGTCCCAGACGCTGGCGAAAAAAGCATTATTTTCTCTACCGACACTGCCTTGCTGTTCGCGCCATTGGTACCAATCGACACTGTCTCCCCGGTCGATGGGATCCATGCTTTTCGAGAAGCGCGCATTGGTCAGCTCCCGGCAATCGCCTTCATAGTGCAGCGTTTCGGCCAAATCCAGTTGGTCTTCGGTATTGCTGTAGTCCTCCAGAGTTTCTTTTACTTTTCCGGATAATTGATAAGGCGACAAAGAAAGAATTTCGTTAAAAGCCTGATCTAATGTACCGCTGCCCGCTTCGCGCTTTTGCCTGACGATAATCAATTGCAGGATATGACCCACCCGCACCGTGTGCATGTCGGTGAACAATTCCGGGTTAGATTTGATCAACATGCCCAAATAAATGATCAGTTCCTGAATAATGATATGCTCGCTGGCATCGCTCTTATTGTAGGCACGGATAATTTGCAAAATTTCCGAGGAATCGGCGGGGCGCATCAAGGTTGCCCTGCCGCTGTAAGCGCGGCCTAAGGTCAAGGCATGTTGGCGAACCAGTATATCGGTGGCGGCCTGTTCCAGATTAATGTCGTATTTGCCCAGCAAACCGGCACAGCGCCTGACGATATACCAAGCATGTTGATCCCCGGCCCGCTGATAGATTTCTTCCAGCAAATCGCGCACAGATCCGGCGGCGCCATCCAGCGCCGATAAGCCGGTGTCGTAATCAAGACCGTGCCGAAGGCTGAGTAAATTTAATACTTCAAGCTGTGCGTAAAGATTAGCGTTGGTTTTTAACTGCCCGATCAGCAGTTCGTCGGCACTGATTTCCCATTCAGTTACCGTGTAAGTGTCCAAAGGCGCTGACGGAGCGCTATCTATCGGTAATACTTGAAAAAAAGGCCGCTCCGCTTCCTCCCAAGACGCTTTTGAAAATTGAAAATCATGTAAATAGTTAATTTTTTCATGACTTGAGGTTTCCGCGAAATCGAAAAGAGTTCCGAGTTGCAAGGGAACGCCCTGCGTAGAACCCTGTTGCAATTCTTTGATGAATCCAATCAGGACTTCGCGGTTATGGTTGCCCAACATATTATGTTTTATGGTCATAATAACTAAAGGGTTACCGGGCCTGTCCCAATGCGTATAGATATAGGCCAGTTCAACGCGTAAGCGCTGAATCAGCATACGGTTGTCCATCGCAAGATAGAAGCCTTTTTGATTAAGGCACTGCGGTAGAAAAAGCAGACGCTCGCCCGCCAGTATATACATCTTGGAGGTTGCCAGGGTCCGCAACTGCCTCAACGGCCGGCCCGTCAAGCCGATACGATCGTTTCTACCCACATGCGTGTAGGCGTCGGCGAGTTCATTGGCCTCCCTGATCTGAATGGGGGCTATGGCGGTGAGTGTTTGAGTGCGAATGCCGTAGTCCATTAAGCTGTTTTGTACGCTCTCATCCTGGGCAAGCAACTGAATTTGCAGATTGCAATCCTGAACGTGTTTGACGACTTTGTGTCGGCCTAAGGGGTCGATGTCCTCGCAACGCAGCAATCCGTCCTGAATAAGACTGCCCAGCATAAACAGGCTTTGCGCCCAAACCAAAGGGATATTTTCATTCGGTGCGCGTTGTTGACTATGCGGCTCTGCTTTTTCCGCTTCGATTAACGCTTTGGGGACGATATAAAGTTCCGGCAATAATTGCCGGCCGTCTTGTTCGACCAGCAGCCCCTCCAATTTAGCGCGATAGCGCAAGGCAGCTTCGTTATCGCCCGAGAATAGGTTGTTAAGCAGTAAATAGGTAAAAAACAACGGCCACTCGCATTCAATATCCATGAATTGCTTTAACTCGTGCGGATCGTAATGGAGACGATGACTGTCTTCTATGGCGGTTTGGTGACCATCCAGCAAGAAGCGTTTGCAGCCGTATCGGCCTTCCAGTTTTTCGCAAATAATCGCTTCTGTTTTTGCCCGGATGCTTTGGTTATCGACGGCGAAAGCCGGAAATCCGGTGATGCTGAGCACCGCGGAATCCGCTTCTTTGGAAATGGATTCTCTGGGTAACAGCGATTCCAGGGTAATCCGCGTGCGGGCGATGTCGTCGCTGATTACATGAACGACAGACGCTTGTCCGCCTTCTTTGCCGAACAGGTTAAAACCGGACAGCGCTTCCAAGGCCGCTTTCGCCATGCCGATCGAGCTGGCGTTCAACTCGGCAATGCCATGATTGGTCTTGTGGCCGCGCTCCCAGATGCCGTAGTCGGGCGTACGGTAAGTCCGGCTAATATAGTGAACCAGGTTTTGCACAAAATTGACTTCGTCTATGGTAAAGACGATGCGCAAGCCGGACGCGGTCATTTGCGCCAGCATCAGCAAAAATAAAGACGTGGCGTCCAGTTGCAAATGCCCCCACTCATGATCGCCTACCACCACCGCCCCGGTTTTGGTGTCGTACTTGGCGTGCAAGGCGTCCAGCGGGTTTTGGGTATGTTTGAATTTCTCGACTTTGGGCGCTTGACGCATCATCGCCGTCAGCAGTCCGCGCATCAACTTGACAACGCTTTGATCCAGCAAATACGCACGCCCGCTGTTTTTTTCAAGATCGCCGCCGTCAACGCGCCGGTAAGCGAGCGCCAGTCCCCATGCCGCGAGAATGCTGTAAACATTATCCCTTACCCAAGCATCGGTATAATTGCCATGCACATTGACCGCGGTACTGGCCGGCAATAAACCGGTCACCCAATCCTGACGGATCAGAATAATGTCCTGCACCTGTTGAAAATAAGTATCTAGTTTGTCGTGTTGAGTCGGCTTCATGTTCAATTAGTGCGTCATTTTAGAAAAAGACTGCCGGGATAGCCGGCCAACCGTGTCCGGCGGCGGCTATAATCCCATAGATTCATCATAAGCTGCAATTAATGCGCCATCATTTAATGTCCATCGATGGGAAGGAGTCTTGGCGTGCTTTGCGCTTACGCTTAGCCTCGCGGCTTGCTCTGTATCACGGCTAAGCGGATAGTTATTTTAGTCGTCTATCTTGGCAATGATTTGCACCAATTTGAGATAAAAACCTGTTTCTTGCACTAAAAATGCCCACAAATATTACCGATCGATTGGCAACACGCCATTTCCCCAAAGAGTCATCCGGTACTGTACTGCACGTACAGGGTGTAGACTATGAATAAAAGGCTATTGGTTTGATTATTGCTTTCTGCTGACTGAATGGATCTGGAAAACCATTTCGTCCACGAAAACCGAAACCAGGCGCGTCCAAATACAACGGGCTGCTTTCGTGGACTCACTGCGGTTTTTAGGACAGGCCTGGAACTTTAACTTACTGGAGAAACAATGAGCGCTATTCATTTTATCGGCGGCGAAAAAGGCGGCGTAGGCAAATCGGTGCTAGCCCGCGTACTGGCTCAATACATGATAGACAATGACATACCCTTTATCGGTTTCGATACGGACCGTTCGCATGGCGCCTTGCTGCGTTTTTATACCGACTATGCATCGCCTACCGTCATCGATAATTACCAAAGTCTGGATGCCATTGTGGAGACCGCCTTAGCCAATCCCGGCAAGCACATTCTGGTTGATCTCGCCGCCCAAACCCATCATCCGCTGGCAAAATGGATCGATGAATCCGGCGTGCTGGAACTGGCGGATGAGCTGGGCATTGCCCTGCACTACTGGAATGTGATGGATTCAGGCAAGGATTGCGTGGATTTGCTCGGCAAACTGCTCGATCAATACGACTCGCGATTGAATTACATACTGGTGCAGAACCAGCTTCGCGATGATAACTTTAGCCTGCTAGAGTCGTCAGGCCTTAAAGAGCGCGCCTTGGCGCTGAATGCCAAGCTGATGACATTGAAGCGGCTGCATGCGCCGGTAATGACCAAGATTGACGGCAACAGCTCCAGTTTTTGGGCGGCAAAAAACAAGGATAGCGAAAGCCTGAACGCCTTGGGTTTATTGGAGCGACAGCGCGTTAAAATATGGCTGGGACACGCTTATAGCCAGATTCAATCGGTGGGACTTTTATGCGACTAAGCATACCTCTGACAACAGCAATAAGCGGTTATTTTTTAGGCGTAACATCCGTATGAAGCTGGGCGTTAGTTGCGATCTCAGTTTCCAAATCGACGCCCCAACCGTGTTAATTTTAATGCTGCGCCCCTTGAACGGCGCGCAGCAATGGATTACAAAATCCAGTTATATTGTTGAACCTGGGGTAGCAATAACTGAGCACAAGGACGGCTACGGCAATTCCTGTCAACGCCTGGTTGCTCCGCCCGGAGAATTTATTATTCGCACCTCTGCCGAGGTCATTACCGCTGAACATATTGATAGCGCGCCCGGCGCGCATTTTATTGAAATCCAGAACCTGCCTTACCGAATACTGCCTTATCTGTTGCCGAGCCGCTATTGCGAATCGGACTGGTTTGGCGATCTTGCCAGAGAGGTAGTGAGCGACGCACTGCCGGGTTACGATCAGGTCGACAAAATCACAGCTTGGGTTCGTCACTCCATCCGCTACATCCCCGGCTCCAGCGACTCGCCTCTGTCGGCAATAGAGGTTCATAACCGCGGCTATGGCGTTTGCAGGGATCTTGCACAGCTGGCCATCGCCTTATGCCGTAGTATCAGCATACCTGCCCGGCTGGTGGTGGGTTACTTGTATAAGCTTGATCCGATGGACTTGCATGCCTGGTTTGAGGCCTATGTCGGCGGCCGGTGGTATGTTTTCGATCCCACCCAGGTCGATTTACGCGGCGGCAGGGTCATCATTGCGTTTGGGCGCGATGCCGCCGATGTTTCGATATTTCATCAATTCGGCGTCGGTTGTATTTTGAACAGCATGGACGTTCAGGTCAATTTGCTGAACGAGTCCCGGTATCGACATTGCAGTTAGCGAGTATCCGCATAAGGCTTGCCGGTCATCAATACTTGATGACCGCCTCACTGCCCGGACTTAACACACTTCCCGCCATGAACTTAACCATGCCGCGAGATATGCCGATTATAATTTTGCTGGAAAAATAGATTGTTGGTCAGTAAAACAAAAAGTTGAAAAACAGCGGCCCCCGCTATCGCAAAAAATGAGGCTAATAAAACCATTGCTTTGATAATTTTCATTGTGAGTTACCCGATATTTGTTTAATCCGAGCGCAAATAATCCTCCCGTTAACTCAGCAAAACAAGCGATTTAATTATTATTCAAGCAACGGAAAGCCAAGTATTTCGCCGCCTTGACCGGTGTTTCGCTTACCCGTTGTTAGTCTGCAACAATCTCTTCAACATTATCCTTAGCCGCCAACAAGGTGCTAAATATTGGCAGCGCATACCGTTAAGCAAAGCGATGAATATTGACCGCTTTGTCTGCTTTTTTGTGTAAAAGCAACAAAAAAATCCGTCCCGATTCGGCAAGAAATTATTGTTTAAATATCGATGAAGTGCCGACAATAACCGCAACAACTGCCTAATCTGTTAATTCCGTTGGGCAAACTCATTTCCGCCTCAAGCCGAACCGTAAATTTTATTCCAATCGTCATTTTGACGACTTGTAACATAACTTTCATCTGCGTTTGTTAACATTCAAAGAACGCAGATTTTTCCTGTACAGCGAATGTTGCACCCTAACCCACCGCCTTTCGGGCTGAATGACCGATGACCATAACCCTGCTTTCTTCGGCAAGCCGCGAAGACTCGACAAATATCGGCTAAACGGTCATCGACATAACCCCTCTTGCTTGCAATACACTATCAAAAGTTTGATTATGAATATCACCACCTATCGAACCATCTGGATTTCCGATTTGCATCTGGGTTCCACCCAATGCCGTGCCGATCTTTTGCTCGACTTTCTAAAATACAATGAGAGCGAAAAACTTTACCTGGTCGGCGACATTATCGATTTTTGGGCGCTGTCCAAGAAAATGTATTGGCCCAGAGATCATAATACGGTGATTCAGAAAGTCCTGCGCAAGGCCAGGCACGGCACTCAGGTCATCTATATACCCGGCAACCACGACGAAAACGTCAGGCATTACGACAATTATATTTTTGGCGACATCGTCGTTAAAAATTCAGATGTGCATGTCACCTCCGCCGGAAAGCAGTTTCTGGTTGTCCACGGCGACGAATACGACACCATTGCCACATGCCACAAGTGGCTTGCCAAGATAGGCAGCGATGGATATGATTTTTTAATTGAGATTAACCGCTTGCTGCGCATCATCAGGCGTTGGTTTGGCGTGCAGTCAAACTTCTCGCTTGCCGCCTTTGTCAAATTCAAAGTCAAGAACGTGGTCCAGTTTATTTCCGATTATGAAGAGAGCATCGTCGGCACCCTCAAAGACCGGGATCTTGACGGCGTTATCTGCGGACATATACACCACGCTGAAATCAAGGAGATAGACGGATTTTTATACATCAACACCGGCGATTTCGTGGAAAGCTGCACGGCCATAGTGGAACATTTCAATGGCACGTTGGAACTCGTAAGATGGCACAAGATTGAATCGACTGTCGTCCTTAATGAGGCTATGGAAGTCACCGTTGAATAGCCGGCAAATTGTCGATCATCGGCAAGAAGCTGAATGTTAGCAGCGAAACAGGCCGATAGGCAGACCTTCCAGGTTTTAAAAACCTGGAAGGTTTAATGTATAACGTTTCGAGCGGATCAACGTACCCCGTCCGGCTTGGCTCGCTCCCGCTCCTACGCGCTGCGCTCGCTGCTATTAAGGATTGGGTTAAAAATAACCTCCCGAAACATCATCGTTCCCACGCTCTGCGCTCATCGTTATACACAAGTGTCTGCGGTAGATCGTCATTCCGGCAATCTCTTACCTGGCGCTAGGCGGCGGGAAACATGTCGATAGGCAGACCTTACAGGCTTTAAAAAACCGGAAGGTCTAACTGGCAACGTTCTTAACAGGCGGAACGGGGTGTGCAACTCACTTGCCCCGATTTAAACTTGTAGCTGGTAAACTAATAACTTTTATTAACCATTTTTTAGCGCAACGATTCCGGTTTTTGCCGAATCGAATCGCACGGGGCAAATAATTCTATGAATCGCGGTTTCACCACCATTCTTGCAGCACAATTCTTTTCATCACTGGGAGATAACGCACTCCTGTTCGCCGCTATTGCGCTGCTCAAAAGCCTGGATGCGCCCTCCTGGCAAATTCCTGTCTTACAGCAATTTTTCGTGTTCGCCTTTATCGTGCTCGCCCCCTTTGTCGG
The DNA here is from genome assembly GCA_036741905.1 of Methylobacter sp. GTDB lineage: Bacteria > Pseudomonadota > Gammaproteobacteria > Methylococcales > Methylomonadaceae > Methylobacter_A. Next base: position 15,308 of record DAINRH010000074.1, read on the forward strand.
CGCATTTGCCGACGCGCTGCCGAAAGGACAGATCATGTTCATTAGCAACGGCATCAAGATAGTCGGTTGCACCGCAATGCTTCTGGGTTTGCATCCGCTGCTCGCCTATGGCTTTGTCGGCGTGGGCGCGGCTTTGTACTCGCCGGCTAAATACGGCATTCTGACCGAATGTCTTCCAAGCGATAAATTGGTCTGGGCTAACGGCTGGATGGAAGGCCTGACCGTTGCATCCATCATTTTGGGCGCCATCTTCGGTGGCTTATTGATCGGTCATCGCGTTGAGGATCAGCTTGTTCACCGACTGGGAGCGCTTGAATTCAATGGCGGCATTGATACCGCTCCCGAGTTCGCGATTTTTATTATTTTCGGTCTTTATATCGTCGCGGCAATACTCAATTGTTATATTCCCAAACTGTCCATTGAGCACGCCCTGCCAAAACGAACCCCCATATTCCTGTTGACGGATTTCTGGCGAGCCTTCCTGCTGCTGTGGAAAGATCCGTTGGGACAAGTCTCTCTCGCGGTAACCTCACTGTTTTGGGGCGCGGGCACCAGCTTGCGTTTGATTATTCTGGCCTGGGCGGCGGTCGCTTTAAAGCTGGACCTGGAACAAGCCACTCAATTAACTGCGTTGGTTGCGGTGGGTCTTGCCATCGGTTCGGTGGTGGCGGCCAAGGCTGTGCCGTTGGAACATGCGGTGAAAGTATTGCCCTTGGGAATAGCCATGGGCGTCATCGTATTAGCCATGGCCTTAGTGACCGATTGGCGACCGGCTGCGCTGCTGCTGATCTTGATTGGCGCGTTGGCGGGCAGTTTTTTAATCCCCATGAATGCCTTGCTACAGTATCGGGGCCATCAACTCATGGGGTCGGGACATTCCATCGCCGTGCAAAACTTCAACGAAAATATCAGCATTTTATTGATGCTGGGCGCTTATGCGTTGATGATTGATGCCGGATTGTCGGTGTATACCATCGTGATCGTATTTGGACTGTTTTTGTCGACGGCAATGGCTTGGCTATTCAAAAAACACGGCCATGACCAGGATTAATGTGAGCAGTTAAGCCACCGGCAAACGGATGGGCTGATAGCGGCTAAGACGCGCTTTGGTTTCTAAGGCGCGCGCGGCGCGACCTACAGCGGCTATGGCTCGGTGGGAACAATATCTTTCCTGACAATAATTTGGCAATCCGCAGCCTATCTTTTTCGCGGCTGTAATCGACAGTCCGTGACATCAGATGCTACAGTAGCACCGATTTAAAGTTGAGCCGGTGTAGACGAGTGCAGCAAAACAGGACTAACAAAACAGATTGGATGAGTGACTTGAGCGTAGCACGCGCGTTGACGTGGCGTTATGCAATCGCGCTATCGTTAGTGGCCTTACTCTCAACGGCGGCATGGCTAAGCCTGCATCTGGTTATATCGGAGCAAAACAGCACGGCGGTCGTGGTCAACATAAGCGGTCGGCAGCGTATGCTCAGCCAGCGTACGGCACTGTTCGCGAATCTGTTGGTCAATACCCCCAAGGCTGAGCGTGCGGCGATTCGCAACACGTTAAGGGCTGCAATCCAACTCATGGAGAGTTCGCATCATGGTTTGATCAATGGCGATATGGTGATGGGTCTGCCCAGAACCATGTCCCCTCCTGTTCATGCCATGTATTTCGATGGCCCCAATGCCTTGGATAGGCAAGTAGAAGACTACATCAAGACTGTCCATGACTTGCTGCTGCTGGACGATGACGCGTTAACGGCCACTAACCCATCGTTGCAATACATTACCCAAAACGCACCGAACACATTAGTCTCCGCTCTCGATCGCATGGTACGCCAGTACCAGCTGGAAGGAGAAGCGTCGGTAAGGCGTCTGCAAAAAGCGGAGACGATATTTTGGGGCGTCACCCTGCTGTTACTGATTCTGGAAGCAGCGCTGATATTCCATCCCTTCGTCAAGCACGTCAAAACCATCATCGGTAAATTGCAACAGGTCACGGAAGAACTGGAATTGCATCAGGATCAACTTGAAGAAACCATCGAACAACGCACCACGGAGCTGGAAAACAGGAGCAAGGCACTGACGGATAGCGAGGAAAAGTTCCGCCTTATCAGCACCGCCGCCAAAGATGCCATCGTCATAATCGGCACCGAGGAGCAAGTGATTTATTGGAACCCTGCCGCTGAAGAAATATTCGGTTACGAGGCGAACGAGGCCATCAGTAAAAACCTGCACAACTTACTCATTCCGGCGCGCTATCAAGATTCCGCGCACGAGGGTTTTGAGCGCTTCCAGCGTTATGGCGTGGGCAATGTCATCGGCAAGACCTTCGAGATTACTGCGCGACACAAGAGCAATGAAGAGTTCCCGGTCGAGTTGTCCATTTCCGCATTCAGATTCAAAAACAACTGGCATGCTTTGGGCATCATTCGCGACATCACCGAGCGCAAACAAATGGAAGACCAAGTGCGTCATCTGGCGTTCTACGATACGCTGACGAACTTGCCCAACCGCCGCTTACTCAACGACCGCTTGAGCCAGGCCATGGTTAACAGCAAACGCAACGGCCATTATGCAGCCCTAATGATGCTCGATCTCGATAACTTCAAACCGCTCAATGATGTTCACGGCCATCCGGTGGGGGACTTGCTGTTGATTGAGGTGGCCAATCGCTTAAAGGCTTGCGTGCGTGAAGTCGATACCGTCGCGCGCTTCGGCGGCGATGAATTTGTCGTGCTGCTGAACGAACTGAATACCGACGAATCACAAGCAACGGCACAGGCAAGCATAGTCGCTGAAAAAATCCGCAACGCATTGTCCGATCCCTATCAATTGGTCATCAAAAAAACACTGGAACATGCCGACACCGCCGTTGAGCATCAATG
>DAINRH010000075.1:0-11565 GCA_036741905.1 Methylobacter sp.
GTCCTTGCCTTCAAGCCGCCATTTTCCGGCGTCTTTGGCGCCCTGTTCGCCTTTATAGTCGATGAAATCCTGGTAGGCGATGACTTCGGCGCGAATGAAGCCTTTTTCAAAATCGCTGTGAATGACACCGGCCGCCTGCGGCGCGGTCGCTCCGACCGGAATCGTCCAGGCCCTGACTTCTTTGACGCCCGCAGTGAAATAGGTCGCGAGGTTCAACAGTTTGTATCCGGCTCTTACGACACGGTTCAAACCGGGTTCTTCCAGGCCCAGATCGTCCAGGAATTCTTGCTTTTCTTCCTCGTCCAGTTGGGCTATTTCCGCTTCTATGGCGGCGCAGATCGGCACCACCATCGCGCCTTCTTTTTCGGCCAGCGCTTGCACTTTATCCAGTAATGGGTTGTTTTCAAAGCCGTCGTCCTGAACATTGGCAATGTACATGGCCGGTTTGAGCGTCATCAGGCACAGGTCCCTGATCAGGGCTTTTTCGTCCTCGGTTAACGGCAGGGTTCGCGCCGGTTCGCCCGAGTCCAGTTGCTTGAAAACTTTTTCCAGCACGTCTTTTTTTGCCTGTTCGTCTTTGTTGCCGGTTCTGGCCGCTTTGCTCGCGCGCAGCAAGGCTTTTTCAACGGAAGCCATATCGGCCAAGGCCAATTCCGTGTTAATGACTTCGATGTCGGAGAGCGGATCGATTTTTCCGGCGACATGGATGACGTTATCATCCTGAAAGCAGCGTACTACATGGGCAATGGCGTCCGTCTCGCGAATATTGGCTAAAAACTGGTTGCCCAAGCCTTCGCCTTTGGAGGCTCCGGCAACCAGTCCTGCGATGTCTACAAACTCAATGGTGGTTGGCAGCGTACGTTCGGGTTTTACAATTTCCGCCAGCTTGTCCATCCGGGAGTCAGGCACGGGAACTACGCCTACATTGGGGTCGATGGTGCAGAAAGGGTAATTTTCGGCCGCGATTTTTGCACGGGTTAGGGCATTAAATAAGGTCGATTTTCCAACATTGGGTAAACCAACGATTCCACAATACAGCGCCATAGAGTTCTCTGAGATTTTAAATAAGAAGTGAATGCAGCAAGATAACAAGCCGAAATAAAGCGGGGATTATACAAGCTATGGCTTTAATCTAAAAAACTAAAACAAGTCAGCAGTGGGCGGCTTGGACAGGGGACTCGGGTAGTTCTCCGTATTGGTGCGTTATGGCCGTTATGTTTTTTTCTTCATGTTCTTCACGCTGTTCGTGGTAAATAATCGAACAAATGGCTAAACTACAGGCTTGCTCACACGCGAAGATAAATTTTCCATGTTAAAACAAACGTCGCTTTACAATCTGCATCTTGAGCTGGGCGCCAGAATGGTGCCGTTTGCAGGCTATCTTATGCCGGTGCAATACGGCAAAGGTACGTTGCACGAACATCTGCATTGCCGCAGTCATGCAGGTTTTTTCGATATTTCCCATATGGGGCAGTGTCTGATTTTGGGCGATGATGCGGCTTATGAACTTGGGCAATTGATAGCCAGCGATATTTCCGGACTTAAATCCGGCGATCAGAAATACACGGTATTAACCAATAACGAGGGCGGGATTATGGATGACATCATCATTACCCGTATCGACACGGGTTTGATGATTGTTGTCAATGCCGCCTGCAAAGACAAGGATTTTAAGCACCTGTATAGCCATTTAGGAGGACGGTGTTGTTTTAATGAATTGACCGGCCAGGCTTTATTCGCCTTGCAGGGTCCTGCCGCCGCATCGGTCATGGAAAAGTTTTCTGCGCACGCCGCTGAACTGTCCTTTATGCAAGCCTGCGGCACAAATATCAAGGGCATCAAATGCAACATCAGCCGTAGCGGCTATACCGGCGAAGACGGTTTTGAAATCTCGGTAGGCCATCATTATGCGGAGCAACTTGCCCGCCTGTTTCTGGACGAAGACGAGGTAGAACCGATAGGTTTGGCGGCCAGGGATACCTTGCGCCTGGAAGCGGGTCTATGCTTGTACGGCCATGAACTGAATGAGTCGATTACGCCGGTAGAGGCCGATCTCCAGTGGCTGATTAGAAAAACCGATAACCACTTTCCCGGAGCCGAAAAAATTCTGGCTCAGTTGCAAGGCGGACCGGAAAAAATTCGCGTCGGCTTGCTGATCGATAGCAAAATACCGGTGCGGGAAGGCGGTATCATTTGTAGCAGCGAAGGTATCGCCGTGGGCTATGTGACCAGCGGCAGTTTTTCGCCCAGCCTGGAGCGGCCGATTGCTATGGCGCTGCTCGACCCGTATACCGTCGACTTGGGCAGCCCGTTGTACACCACGGTTCGCGAACACCGTATTAGCGTTACGGTGACGCCATTGCCTTTTGTTCCCCATCGTTACCATAGGATAGGGCGAAAAGACCAGATTTCAGCATAGTGGCGGGCCGATCCTGACCTTTGTCCGTCTATTCTTTTCGTGTCTTTCGTTAGACAATGGCTTTTCTCCGAATTCTACTTTTCTAACGCTGAGTGGTTACCCATCATGACTACATCTCGCCCTGGTTTAGCGCAACTGGAAATGCGCGGTAATTTCATCAACCGCCACATCGGCCCCAATCCGCAGCAGACCCAAGATATGCTGGCTGAGCTGGGGGTCAACGAACTGGAAGACATTATCGAGTTGGCCATTCCGGCCAATATCCTCAATCATGAGCCGCTAAAGCTGACCGAAACGGTCAGCGAACGCGCGGTGATCAAGCATCTGCGCAAAATGCGCGAACGCAATAAAGTGTTCACCTCGATGATCGGCATGGGTTATTACGATACGATCATGCCGGCGGTGATTAAGCGCAATGTGCTGGAAAACCCGGCCTGGTATACGGCTTACACGCCTTATCAGGCCGAAGTCAGCCAAGGGCGCTTGGAAGCATTGCTGACTTTTCAGCAAGTCATTATCGATTTGACCGGCATGGCGCTTGCCAACGCCTCGCTGCTGGATGAGGCCACCGCGGCGGCGGAAGCGATGACCATGTCGCGGCGCTTGTCCAAAAGCACCGCCAACAGCATAGTCGTGGATCAGGACTGTCATCCGCAAACTATAGCGGTAATCAAGACCCGCGCCCGCTCCCTGGGCTATGAGGTTATTGTTGCCGACCCTTATCGCGATCTGGAGCAATACGATTTTTTTGCGCTGCTGGTGCAATATCCCGGCGGTAACGGCGAAATAAAAGACTTGTCCGCCGTTACCGCCATCGCCCAGGCCAAATCGGCGCTGGTCACGGTCGCTGCGGATTTGCTGGCGCTGGTGCTGCTGAAACCGCCTGCCCAATTCGGCGTCGACATAGTGGTCGGCAACTCCCAGCGATTTGGCGTGCCGATGGGTTACGGCGGACCTCATGCCGCGTATTTCGCGACCAAGGACGAATACAAGCGCTCGGTTCCCGGCCGTATTATCGGCGTATCCAAAGACAGCCACGGCCAGCTTGCCTTGCGCATGGCGTTGCAAACCCGCGAGCAGCACATCCGCCGGGACAAGGCCACCAGCAATATCTGCACATCCCAAGTGTTGCTTGCGGTGATCGCCGGATTTTACGCGGTTTATCATGGCGCGGAAGGCTTGCGGCTGATTGCAGGCCGGGTGCATCGCTACACGCAAATCCTGGCCGCCGGCATTACCGAGCTGGGTCATCAGGTGCTGAGCGAGCGTTATTTCGATACCCTGGTTATCAGCACCCCGAACCGGGCGAAACGCATCGCCGCCCAGGCTACGGAAGCCAATATCAACTTGCGTGTCATCGATGCGGATCATATCGGCGTCTCGCTGGACGAAACTACCACGCGGGAAAATTTAAGGGATGTCTGGCAGGTGTTTGCCACCGCCACCGCCGATCTGCCCGACATTAACGGTTTGGATGCGACAGTGGGCGAATGCATCCCGGAAGCCTTGTTGCGCAATGATCTAATCCTGCAACATCCGGTGTTCGACCGCTACCATTCCGAAACCGAAATGATGCGCTATATGCGAAGGTTAGCCCGGCGCGACATAGCGCTGGATCGCTCGATGATTCCGCTGGGCTCCTGTACCATGAAGCTGAACGCCGCGACGGAAATGCAGACCATTTCCTATTATGAGTTTAACGCACTGCACCCATTCGCGCCGCTGTACCAGACTCACGGCTATCAACAAATGTTTGCCGAGCTGGAAGACATGCTGTGCGACCTGACCGGCTTCGACGCTTTTTCGTTGCAACCCAATGCCGGTTCGCAAGGCGAATATACCGGTCTGTTAGTGATTCGCAAATACCATGAAGTCAGGGGCCAGGCGCAGCGCAACATCTGCCTGATCCCGGCTTCCGCGCACGGCACCAATCCGGCCAGCGCTACGATGGCGGGGCTTACAGTCGTGGTAGTCGCCTGCGATGAGTGCGGCAACGTCAGCCTGGATGATTTGCGCGCCAAAACCGCCGAGTATAAAGACACGCTGGCCGCGCTGATGATTACCTATCCGTCCACGCACGGCGTGTTCGAACAGGCGTTCAGGGAAATCTGCGAGCTGATTCACCGGCATGGCGGGCAGGTTTACCTGGACGGCGCCAACTTCAATGCGCTGGTGGGTTTGAGCCGTCCCGGCAAAATCGGCGCCGATGTCGCCCATCTTAACCTGCATAAAACCTTCTGCATTCCGCATGGCGGCGGCGGTCCCGGCGTCGGCCCGATAGGCGTCGGCGCGCATCTGGCACCGTTTTTGCCCGACCATCCGGTTGTTGAAGGCGTCAATCCGGCCAAAGGCGAGCACGGCACTATCGGCACAGTATCCGCCGCGCCTTGGGGATCGGCCAGTATTTACACTATTTCCTGGGCGTATATCGCGATGATGGGCGCAGCCGGATTAAAACGCGCGACATTGACCGCGATCCTGAACGCCAATTACATCGCCAAGCGTTTAGCGCCGCATTACCCGATTTTATACACCGGTAAAAACGGCTGGGTGGCGCATGAATGCATTATCGATTGCCACGCCTTTAAAAAGACCTGCAACGTCACCGTCGAAGACATCGCCAAACGCCTGATCGACTACGGTTTTCATGCGCCCACCGTGTCGTTCCCGGTCGCCGACACCTTGATGATAGAACCGACCGAAAGCGAAGATAAAGCCGAGATCGACCGTTTTTGCGATGCCCTAATCGCCATCCGCGAGGAAATCAACGCCGTAGAAACAGGAGTCGCCGATGCCGAAAACAACCTGCTGCACAATGCGCCGCACACTCACCGTTTGCTGCTGGAAAAATGGACATTGCCTTACTCCAAACAACAGGCCTTTTTTCCGAACAGCGATCAGCATGATGATAAATACTGGCCGCCGGTCGGGCGTATCGATAATGTTTACGGCGACAGGCATGTGTTTTGCAGCTGTCCCCCGGTGGAGGACATGCCGAAGTGAAAATGCCTGACTAAGGACTAGCAGTGTCTTGGGCATGGCGACCGCTACGAAATGAACAGACTTAGGGAAGTTATGTCGATATTTACCGCGCCCAAGAAAAATAAATCCAGCTGTTAATTTGATGATTAATAATTTTAAAAAAACTGTTACTATAAAAATAAACTTTAAAATCTCAAATAAATACCATGACAGCAAAAGTCTTCCCAGGAAAAATCAAAAACTGTACTCACTGCGGTTCGCCTTTACACCGAATTCACCGTAACGCATTTGACAAGTTAATCAATTATCTTATTGCCATTAATCGTTACAGTTGTTCAAATCATGAGTGTGGCTTTAATGGCCTGAAAATATCCAAAAAACCTAAAAAGCTCAGCGTAAGCAACACAACCGTTAAAAAAAATTTAACGATCGCGCTGTTAATTATTTCAATGCTGATTGGTTGGTATTTTCTTATCAATATTTTTATTGATCGCAGTGCAATGGCTGAACAAAATACGAGTGCCGCCAACTAAAGCCATCGCTTGATCATTCGTCTATATGGCTGACCAATCTATTAAGGCGCCCGCAACGGCGTAACTTTTCCGGTCATCCGGTAATTTTTATAATCTTCCACAACTTGGGCATGGTCGAATGCCAGCACGGCGGGAAGATTGTCGAAGGTAAAAAGGCCGAAATTTTTTGCATCATCGGCGGCCCGCGGCATGCCGGAGGCTTCGGCAATATAGACGGCGGTGACGGTATGGTTGCGGGAGTCGCGTTCGGGATTGGAATAGATGCCTAGTAAGGCGGTCAGGGTAATATCGAGACAGGTTTCTTCCTTGGCTTCGCGCATCGCGGCATGTTCAACGGTTTCGCCGACATCGACAAAACCGCCAGGCACCGCCCAACCGTAAGGCGGATAGGCGCGTTCGATCAGCACGAACGGCCGATCGGGCTGGTCGATGAGTTCGATTAAAATATCGGCTGCCAACAAAGGGGTGACGGGTTTTGGCATCTTATCTCCTGAAAACGGGTGTAAGTGGTTAAAATCTTAAGCTGAACGAATCTCGATGAAATATACCACAGGAACTCTTATGGGCGATTTTTCACCACGAAGAACGCGAAGAAAACATAAGCTTTGTGATTTTCGAGGTAAAAAATTCTTAGTCATGCACAAGAATAATCATAACCTGTCAAAAAGACCATGAACTGTCCCAAATGCCTAAATGAGCTGCATGTGCAAAGTGAAATTTGTCCTCATTGCGGCATCGTATTCGAGAAGTATCTGAAATATCATCCTGAACAAGAGGCCCGACAAACTATCCGGCCGCCCATTGTGACGCTTTATAACGAAGATGAAACCCGGCCGTTGAGGCAATTGCTGTTTCAGGAGACGCAGCAAATCACGTTGGCGCATGTTATAGGCAGGGCGATTATTCTTGCCGGTCTCATTATTTGGAGCTGGCAGCTTATAAGCCCATCTATCGAAAGCAATGAGCTTGGAAACTCTTTTTTACATCGGGTCAATCTGCCTTTTCATGAGGCGGGACATATTGTTTTCAGGCCGTTCGGCGCATTTATTACGTCATTAGGCGGAACGCTGGGCCAGCTGTTAATGCCGGCAATCTGCACGGGCGTGTTATTGCTTAAAACACGCGATCCTTTCGGCGCATCGGTGGCGTTATGGTGGGTCGGCGAAAACTTCCTGGATATTGCACCGTATATGAACGATGCGCGAGCAGGGCGGTTGCCGTTGTTGGGCGGTAATTTCGGTCATTCGGCGCCTTACGGTTTTCACGATTGGCAGTATCTTTTGACCGAGTCGGGGCTTTTGCAATACGACCACTCCCTGGCTAAAGCGATCTTTATGATCGGTTCCGCAATCATGGCGCTGTCGCTGCTGTGGGCCGGCTTTTTGCTGGTCAAGCGATATAAAGACATCAAGCGTTCGTGCTGAGCCGGGCCTTGCCGAAGAGGCGGGCGGCTAGACCTTCCAGGTTTTAAAAAAACCTGGAAGGTCTGCATAACAACCTTTCCGACCGGCACGATTATCAGTGAAACCTTTCTTCCAGTGCGGTGCTGCTCGGCGTTTCGCAATAAATGACCATCGTTATCAGTTCGGCGACATTTTCAGCCTGCATTTTTTCCATGATGCTGGCCCGGTGTACGTCTACGGTGCGATTGCTGATGTTGAGTATTTTTGCGGATTCCTTATTGGAGTGACTTTTGACGATCAGTCCCAGCACTTCTTTTTCCCTTGTCGTTAAATGGTCGATGCGGTCTTGTATACGGCGTTTTTTGACACATTCTTCCCTGAACGCAATGTCCTTTTTAATGGCCTCATTGATGCGTTCCAGCAATAGCTCGTTATTAAACGGCTTTTCCAGAAAATCGACGGCCCCGGCTCTGAATGCTTTGGCCGAGTCGGCAATATCGGCATGACCGCTGATAAATATAATCGGGATGTTAATCCCCCGGTTCGATAATTCGCTCTGAAGTTCGTGGCCGGTCATTAACGGCATTCGGACATCCAAGAGCAGGCATCCCGGTTTATCGGGAACATAGTTGTTCAAAAATGCTTCGGCGGATTCAAAACTCTTGACCGCATGGCCTGTCGATTCAATTAAGAGTGTCAGTGAGTCACGTATTGCGAACTCATCGTCAACTAAATAAACGAGAGGTGTCGAGTTGTTAATGCTCATCATGTTTTCTCCGTAATGGGTAGAATGAAATAAAACGTGGTGCCTTTTCCGGATTGGCTATTGAAATGCAACGATCCATCATGGGCTTCTATAAGCGAACGGCTGATGGATAACCCCATGCCCATGCCGTTCGCTTTGGTGGTGTAAAATGGAGTTAATATTTTTTGTTGTTGGTCTATATCAAGCCCCGGTCCATTGTCTTTCACTCTGACCTGTATGCTGTTATTGGGAGTTAATCGGCTATGAATCGCTAAGTGGCGTTGTTGTTTTGCCGGCAAGGTTTTTAATGCATCAATACTGTTGCGGATCAGGTTTATGAGGACTTGCTCGATTTGGACATGATCGACATAAATAGGCGGCAGATTGTTTTCCAGCTCAAAGATGAGTTTTATGCCATGTTGTTTAAAGTCGGCAATGCACAGGCTGACCGCTTCATGAATCAAGTTGTTAATCTCGGCGGTTGAACGATGTTTTACATGGGATTTAAGGAACTCTCTCATGCGGTGAATTATCCGTCCTGCGCGTAATGCCTGCTGCTGGGTTTTGTACAGGATCTCGGTGAGTTTTACCAGATCCGGGGTTTCAGTGTTAATGAGATTTAAACTGACTTGGGTATAGCTGGAAATCGCGGACAGCGGTTGGTTGACTTCATGGGCGATGCCCGATGCCATTTCGCCCATCAGCCCAAGGCGGGTGACATGGGCGAGTTCGTCCAGATGTTCCTTGTCTTGTTGTTCCTGGTGTTTGCGCAAACTCACATCGCGCACAATATGGGTAAAGTAATGCACGTTATCGACCGAAAATTCGGCGATGGACAGATCCAGGGGCACCGTAAAACCGTTTTTGTGAATGCCTTCGACTTCCTGAATTTGACCGGCCGGTTTTACGGCATGAGGCAAGCTGGAACCATCCATTTCTTTTGGCGATGACGGTATCAGATCGTTAATGCGGCAACCAATCAGCTCTTCCGGTTTATAGCCGAAAATGGTTTCTACCGCGGCATTGGCGGACACAATGATATTGGACATGTCAATAGTGATAATGCCTTCTACTGACGCATTAAAAATGGAATTGAGTTTGGCTTCCCGTTCCAGCAGTTGGTGTTTGGAACGACGGAGTTCTTCAACTTTTTTCATTAAACTCAGATTACTTACAATCAGTTCGCTGGTTTGTCGGCGAACTTTTTCTTCCAGTTTTTCATTAAGGTAGGCGATAGTTTCTTGCGCTTGCTTACGTTCGGTGATGTTATTCATGGTCAGGCATATGTGCAACGCGTTTTTATCGTTGTAAACAGCCCTGGCGTAGCATTCAATATACGTTAGTCCGTTGTTTTGATCGCCGGGTTGCGATGCATTCGCGCAAAGTTGAAAGTACTTGCATTCTGGATGAGTGGGCCAAGTCCCGGTATCTTTGCTATTGGCGTTAAAGTCTTGACCGGTTTTTTGGGCTAAAAGGCGATGGATAAACAAGTAATAATTATCCTGATCGGAAGGGTGAATAAATTTCCCCAAGCGCTTGCCGATAAGATCTTCTTTTGGGTAACCCAATAGGGCGGCGGCCGTCATATTGGCTTTCTGGATGATCCCCGCTTCATTTAGCGTCAGGAAACCTACAGGGGACGAATCATAAAGTTGCGCGTAGGTATCGCGGGATGCCGTTAGTTCATGGTGCGCCCTGTTTAATTCTTCGTTTTGCATTTTCAGTTCAATTTGATGAACCTGAAACTCAAACAGCAGCTTTTGAATGTCGTTTGTCGACATGCGGGCAATATCGGCCCCGGAGTGTTGGAGCATGATTTCCGCTTTTTCTCGGATGGTTTCGCGGTGCTTATCGAGTAAAGCCGCTGCTTTGTCGTTAAGGCTTTCAGTATTCAGATGTCCATTAGGTGACTTGCTCATAAACCGGTATCCGTTTCTGCAGGTTGGCTAAATAAGATGATTCGCAGCAATAAACACTTCAGAATTGCTATCTTATTTGATTGATTTTTTTAACTAATATGGCAGGTTGTACAGAATTAGTCTGTTATTTTGTAGGGCTACTTTATATATTTTAGATAAAAAAACTCAATTTGTAAGTTTGCTTGACATGCCTCTCTGCAATCAAAATTGTTGTGGAACACTGGAATCTATTGGCATTCGACAGCCAACGGTAACAAAACCAACTGATTTGATAAAACATACGGATATTTGTAAGTAATGATTCTTTTAATTTTAATGTTTAAGCGTCAATCAATTCCCTTATGAGCGGTTTATTTTTAAGGCGCATCAATAATGTAAGTCATTACTGAGTGAAAATACATAAGCAATATTACTTAGGTATGCGTACGAATTTTTCAGCTATTTTCTTTGCTATAAGATTTAGCCGTAAATTGATGGCGTGGCCGGCAAGCGTAGTAAGCTTTTTTTAAGCTAACTGTACTTGTTATAAGGGCGGCAGGGTTCTAGTCAATTCTTAGGAGAGGCAATGTTAGAAAGTCCGGAGAACGATATGGCAACGACTCATTTAGAAGAGGGTGCGCAACGGTTGGCTACAATCCGGCAATATACAATTCCCGGTATTGATATTGAGCTGAAGGAAAAGCAATTTATGAATGATGAGGCTGAATATTACAAAGAAGTGAAAAGCAAAACAAAGAAAAATGCCCATGCAGAAGCTAAGAAACCGCGATTTTTTCGATGAAGAGTAAGTAATGTTACGGAGCGGATTATTTTTGCAAAAAAGTAATCCAAAGTAGCAGGCGGCTCAGACCGGCTGTAGTTTTATCGGACATCGCGGTGTGTTTTCGAATGGTTTTTAGCCGGAATAGCTTTTTCCGACTAAGCGCAAGCTCCTGGAACTGCTCTACAGTATATTTTTTATTGAGGGTTACCTGAGTATTTTTTAAAAAGATGACTTGATTCTTGGAAATTACCCAATCAAATGCTGGATTGTTTTGTTATCCAAAGGAGTAGAAATGCAATGTTCGAAAAACTTAAGGAAGACTTCGGGGTATTTGCTTCGTTTTTTTTTATTATGCCTCAATTAACGAATCGCAGTTTGGCTATCGATACCTTACGGGTTAGCGAGGCCAAATATCGCAGTTTGTTTGAAAATATCGACCAGAGCGTTATTTATCTGGATGCGGCGGGTATTGTGATGTCGGTCAATCATGCTACCGAACAACTGCTGGGGCTTCCTCGCGATGTCATCATCGGGCGTAAGTTTATTGATTCCTGCTTTAAGGTGATCAATGAGGACGATTCTGTTTTTCCGGAAGAGCAACTGCCTTCAGTATTGGCTTTGCGTACCGGGAAACCCGTGGAAGGCGTGGTCATGGGGCTGTTTAATGCGGAACGGCAAAATTATCTCTGGGTTGTCGTTAATGCGGTGCCTGAATTCAGGGTAGGCGAGCGTCAGCCTCATCAGATATTAATGACATTGACCGATATTACCCGGCAAAAGCAGTCCGAAGGTAAGCTGAGC
>DAINRH010000075.1:11575-17957 GCA_036741905.1 Methylobacter sp.
CATGGCGTCGGTGATTTTTAATAATATTGGGGAAGGCATATTTGTTACCGATAAAGACAAAAACATCATTTCGATTAATGAGGCCTTTACCGCGATAACCGGCTTTACCCAGCAGGACGTTTACGGGAAGAGCGCGTATTTCTTGCACTCGCAGAAAAATAATCTAAAAGTCGATGTCGAATTAAGCGATCTTACCGGAACCGTCAATAGCTGGCAGGGCGAGATATGGCGTCGTCATAAAAGCAGCGTGGATTTTCCCTCATGGACTACCGTTAGCGAGGTAAAGGATTCAAGCGGCGATACAGTCCACTATGTCCATGTGTTTATGGATATAACGCATTTTAAGAAAGCCCAGAATCATCTGGGTTTTTTGGCCTACCATGATCCATTGACCAAGCTGCCGAACCGATTGTTGTTGAAGGATCGTATCGATCATTCCTTGCAAAATGCATTGCGGGAGGGTTCGCAGGCCGCAGTATTATTCCTTGATCTGGATCGCTTTAAGGGTATTAACGATACTTACGGTCATGCGGTCGGCGATGGATTGTTAAGAGAGGTGGCCAAACGCATAAAAAACCTGGTCAGAAAAGAAGATACGGTTTCACGTTACGCCGGCGATGAGTTTGTAGTCTTCATGGAAAATATTCCCGATGCTAAAAATCCCGCCAAGCTCGCGCAAAAGCTGATCGAGACCTTTAATGCCCCCGTTTTTATCAAAGGATACCGGTTGAAAATATCGACCAGCGTGGGCATAAGTCTGTTTCCGCAAGATGGACGCGATACCGATACGTTAATTAAGAATGCCGATGCGGCCATGTACCGAGCCAAAAAAGAAGGGCGTAACAACTTTCAATATTATAGTCTGGAGTTAACCACGGAAGCCTTTGAGAAAATGTCCCTGGAATCCGCATTGCGCCAGTCCATAGAGAAAAATGAATTGATTTTGTATTACCAGCCGCAGGTTTGTCTTAAAACCGGAAAATTGGTAGGCGTTGAGTCCTTGGTGCGTTGGATGCATCCAACGCTGGGATTGCTGTCGCCGAAGCAGTTTATAGATATTGCCGAGGAAAGCGGTTTTGTGGTGGCGCTTGGCGAATGGGTGTTGCAAAACGCCTGCAAGCAGATGAGCCGGTGGTTGGATGAGGGTTTACAGGTCAATAAAATGGTCGTTAATGTGTCTGCGATTCAGTTTTTACGTTCCGATTTTATTGCCACGGTTGAGCGGATATTACGTTCGACCGGGCTTGATCCGTCTTATCTTGAGCTGGAACTTACCGGTAGCGGTTTTATGGATAATTCCGAGCAAACCATCAAAGCACTCAATCGGTTGGTTGCGTTAGGCATCGATTTGACTATTGATGACTTTGGCGTGGGCTGTTTTTCGTTTAATAACTTAAAACGTATTCCTGTAAAAAAATTGAAAATTAATAGTTCATTTGTCGTCGATGTGTTGAATAACGCCAATGACGAAGACATTACCCGCGCGGTGATAGCCTTGGGTCATGGCTTGCATTTACAGGTTATTGCGATGGGTGTTGAGTCGCAAGCCCAGCAAAGGCGATTGATGGATTTAGGTTGCGACGAAGGGCAGGGCTATTTATACAGCTCTCCGGTATTGCCTTGGTCGAGTATTTTTCGAAAATTGATGGGTGAGTGAGGTCTTTCGAGACTTACCGGCTTTACGAGCGTCTGAAGACACGGCGATGAAAGGGGATATACTCGACACGGGCACGGATTGCGGCTTTTGTCCCCCTCTCCCTTCGGGCATAGCTATCTACACAACTTTTTTTAATTATAAATACAATGAGTTACAAAGCGGCTTGGCTCCCTCTCCTGCTGGAGAGGGTTGGGGTGAGGGAATTCAAACATGCGCAATTCATGACCGTTTGCCGTATAACTATTTACGAAACCTGTTGCGCCTCTTTTTTAGTGTTAGATCGAATAGGTATTTATACCAATTGTTCCGCTATCTCTTTGTACATAGAATGAAAATACGCAAACGACTGAATGTTGCCATTGCCTAACTGCCGAGTCGTTGCGGAATACGGAGGGTATTTCTTCGTAATGTGCAGGGGGTGGTGTTGTGGTCGATTTTAATTCAGTGCAAAAGTCAAATAAGAAGGCTATTGATAAAGATAAATTTCAAAACATGATTGCAGAACGCGCTTATTGCAAAGCCGAAAAAAGGGGCTTTGTAGTCGGGCATGAAAGGGAGGATTGGCTGGAGGCCGAGTCGGAAATTAAAAATCAATACTTCTATTGGTTTCAGGATGTCGAATAATTTCTCAGACCACAATAATAATGACTTAAAGCTAGGGTATTTAATATGAAACGAAACAAAATAATCGAGGTTCTCGATCTGGATAAATTAACAGAACATAAACAGCGCGTTGCTTTTCATGAAGCGGGACATGCGGCGGGCATTCATTTAAATAACAAAGCCAGAAGGCTGCCGCCGGTTTTTTTTAAAATTATTTTTAAGGATATGGGCGGCGTGACCGATGCGGATGTCATGGCTTACCAAACAACGCATGACGATTGCATCGCGCGCGTGGAAGGAGGCCGGTTAATCGAAGCGCTGCCGCTTTCTATTGACGGCCTGATGCGTGAATTAACCAAGCACAGCGATGCCATGATGCAGTTGGTAAAGGATTATATGCTGGCTTTCGAGGCGGACATTATTAACCTGCTGATCGGGCCGCTGGCTGAAGCTAAACATGTCGCTGAAACTGACGATGAGTTATTCAATCATCAGTTAGTCAACCTGAAAGCCTTAAAAAACTATGGCGGCAGTTCCGACCTTGCCTTGGTCCATGAGTATTTACAAAGTTTCTCGGCCGATAAACAACAAAGGGATGAAAAATTGAATCAGTTGTTTACAGCCGCATTCGATTTTGTAAATAACGATGCGCACTGGGCGGCAGTCACCAAACTGGCCGATTATATTCTCGGCGGCAGTAAAAACATTATCGGCTGTGAAGAGATTGTTTTGATGCTTGACCAATCGATTAATCATTTTCAAAACCGGAGACGCATCGCAAGGCATCATTACAATGGATGATTCAAAGTCCACGCTTTTTAAAACGCTACTCATAGGGTTGGGTCATTTCTTTATTTACCTGAAAAACCTATTGACGACGGGGTTAACTGACTTATCCAAACAGGGGGCGAAGAAGGAGCTCAATAAACCGGGGGATCAAAAAATCAGCGGCTCCGGAAAAGGCAAAATTCTTTTCTTTGCGCTGTTATTCGTCCTGCTGCTGACGTTTATTAACAGTATTCAGGACGTGCAGCGCGACGAAATTCCCTTCAGCCGGTTTATTAAACTGGTCAAAGAGGCAAAAATCGACAAGGCCGTGGTAACCGAACGCTATATTACCGGTGTTATCAAGTCTGACGACCCGACGCAACCGGCCAAAAACTTCATGACGATTCCGTTGTGGCAAAATGATCTCGCCCAAATGCTGGAGCAGAATAAGGTCGATTTCGTGGTCAGGAGCAGCGAGAACTGGCTAACCAATCTTTTTTTCAACTGGGTTCTCCCGATGTTAATCCTGGTGCTGATCTGGTCATGGGTTATGCGCCGCACTGCGGCCGGTGGCGCGCAGTCTTTTCTTAATTTGGGTAACAAAATCCACATACATCAGGACACTCAGGCCAAAATTACCTTCAATGACGTGGCCGGCGCCGATAGCGCCAAACAGGAACTTAACGAGTCCATCGATTTTCTAAGAACACCGGAAAAATTCCAGAAATTAGGCGGACGCATGCCCAAAGGCGTGTTGCTGGTCGGTCCGCCCGGAACCGGCAAAACCCTGCTGGCGCGTGCCGTGTCTGGAGAAGCGCAGGTGCCGTTCTTCAATATCAGCGGCTCTGAATTCATAGAACTGTTCGTCGGCGTCGGTGCGGCCCGAGTGCGCGAACTTTTTGTGCAGGCACGGAATCAAGCGCCCTGCATCATCTTTATCGATGAACTTGACGCCATTGGCCGCACCCGTGGCGGTCCGGTGATGATCGGCGGTCATGACGAGCGCGAACAGACCTTAAACCAGCTGCTGACCGAAATGGACGGTTTCGATACCTCAGTCGGCGTCGTGGTGATGGCGGCAACCAATCGCCCGGAAGTGCTTGATAAAGCGCTGTTGCGCTCCGGCCGTTTCGACCGGCAGATTGTGGTTGATAAGCCGGATTTGCGCGATCGCATCGAAATTCTAAAATTGCATACCAAAGCCTTGACGCTGGCTAAAGACATCGACCTGTCCATCGTCGCCAAGCGCACGCCGGGCCTGGTGGGAGCGGATCTTGCCAACATCGCCAATGAGGCGGCGATTATGGCGACGCGGGTCGGTCACGATAAAGTCGAAAAAGAAGACTTTGAGTCGGCGATTGACCGGATATTGGCCGGACCGGAAAAGAAAAACCGGGTTTTAAACCCCGAGGAAAAGCGCCGGGTAGCTTTCCACGAAGCAGGTCATGCGATGGTCGCCGAGCATGTGCCGACCGGACAACCGGTGCATAAAATCTCCATCATTCCGCGCGGCGTATCGGCATTGGGCTTTACCTTGCAATTGCCGGTAGAGGAAAAGTTCTTATCGACAGAGGATGAACTTAAAGATCAACTGGCCATTTTGCTGGGCGGGCGCATATCCGAAGAGATCGTCTTGGGAAGCATCTCGACAGGCGCCCAAAATGACCTGGAAAAAGCCAGCGAGATTGCCCGTAACATGGTCTGTAATTTGGGCATGAGCAAAAAAATGGGGCCGTTGACATACGGCAAGCGGCAGCAACTCCAGTTTTTGGAAACGGAAGTTTCAGAATATCGCAATTATAGCGATGAGACAGCCCGGCTTATCGATACCGAGATAATGGCGCTGGTCGAGGAAGCCGAAACGCGTGCGCGTGAAATCATCACCGCAAACAGGGCGGCATTGGAAAAACTGGCTAATTTGTTACAAGAGAAAGAAGTGATTAGCAGGGACGAAATGCTTGAGTTGCTTGGGCGTTGAGAAGCTTGGGGAGGGAACCGGCATGAATAAGATGGGCTAAGCCTGTTTCGCGCTTTCGCTCAAACAGGCTTGTTACTGCTACAGGCTGGCTTCCAGCGCCGAAATCAGCGTTGGTTGAGCGTTCCCGGCAAATCCGGACGGGCATGTTGGATTCGCCCGTGCCTTGTCTACAGGACATCGGCTTCAGGTGGAGGAGGATGTCGAGGCGAGCGTAGACAATTTAAGTAATGCCAGCCACGCTTCCGGAGTATTTAATGCCTTAAATTGTTTTATTTTTGGTATTTCAAAAGCTTTAAATTCTTTTTTCTGTTGTGATTTATCCTGAATTATCACCTGTCGGTATCACCTTTGCTCCTGAATCGAGCAATCAAAGCCATAAAATATACGGTACTTATAGTAGTCGCGTCCAACGCGCTGCGCCAGTCTTTATACGCATCTCGAAGTAGGCCAATGGGAGGAGAATTGTGTATAACAATTAGCGCAGTGCGTGGGAACGGGAAAGAGCTGTCCCCGGATTTGCTATTTGTTACGTAGCGTCCGAGGTATCTTCTTCGCCGTCCGCGGCAACGACGAGCAAACCCTCCTGCCGGATCATGGCTTTAAAGCCTTTCATCACGGGCCGGGAGATAGCCGTTTCCGCCAGCAGGCGTTTTTCGTAGATAATGTTTTTCGTTGCTTCATCGGGATGCTCACGGGCTTGCGTAATCAACAGGTGGAGTGCCGCATCCAGCAGACGGCCGGGTTGCGTCTTCACTTCGTCGTAAAGCAGTTCCATTACCCGCTTTTCCTCTGTCCGCATTTTGCATTTTTCGTCGAGAATTTTCAGCATCACGGCGGTCGCGCAATCCACATGGATCGGCGCTAAGGGATGAGTCAGCGCCCAGCGGGCTACGTCATCTTTGGTCATAGACTCTCCTTGTCGGTTTTTTGTCTCGTTCCCACGCGCTGCGCCGCGAGTCGTGGTTAATGTGTTGAAATATAGGCCTTACCAATACAGGACGCAGCGCGTCCCATACGGCATTCCCACGCAGCGCGTGGGAATGAGTAAAAGTATGGTGTGCGATAATACTTTCACAGTCTCTCCAGCGTGGGAATTCAGTGCGGGAAGCTGGAGCTTGAACCAGGAAGGTGTAAACATTTCCTGTATTGCTTTGTTCGAAGCGCTTATGTTGCTTAAGTGAAGCGCTTGGCATCGCTCAAACGTTAGGAGCGGGGTTGCAAACCCCGCCCCGCTTGAAAGTTCATTTTTCGGTCGCCCGATGCATCATGCAACCTCATCCCGTATGCCGCGTTGATTACCGGAGCTTTAGGAGAGAATAGGCGTAGGCCGGAATAAGACCATCCAAGCGTGTAGCGCGAGGTGGCGTTTCCGGCGA
>DAINRH010000076.1:0-17925 GCA_036741905.1 Methylobacter sp.
TTTCCAGGCGAGGGCGTGTTCACGGCCGCCGCTGCCGACGATGAGGATTTTCATGGTGATTCTCGTGTATTCTGTAGAGACGATTTAGTTGTCCACGAAAAACACGAAAGGCACGAAAAGAGTAAGTGTAAAAAATTTTTCGTGTTTTTCGTGCCTTTCGTGCCTTTCGTGGACGCTGTTCTTTAATTAATGCCTGAAATGACGCATGCCGGTAAAGACCATCGCGATATTATGCTCGTCGGCTGCGGCAATGACTTCATTATCGCGCATCGAACCGCCGGGCTGGATGACGGCGGTGATGCCCGCTTCGGCTGCGGAATCGATGCCGTCCCGGAACGGGAAAAAGGCGTCGGAAGCCATCGCGGAACCCGGAACGTCCAAGCCCGCATCGGCGGCTTTGATGCCGGCGATTCTGGCCGAATAAACCCGGCTCATTTGTCCCGCGCCCACGCCGATAGTCTGGCCGTTCTTGCAGTATACAATCGCATTGGATTTGACGAATTTGGCGACTTTCCAGGCAAATAGCAAATCGGCCAGTTCCTGTTCGGTCGGGGCGCGTTTGCTGACTATTTTGAGGTCGGATGCGCTGATTTCGCCGATGTCCTTGTCCTGAACCAACAAGCCGCCTGCAACGCGCTTGAAATCGAGCGAGGCTTGATTGGCGTTGTTCCAGGCGCCGCATTCCAACACGCGGACATTTTGTTTTGCCGCCAAAACGGTTTGCGCGGCTGCGCTGATGGATGGCGCAATAATGACTTCGACAAATTGACGCTTGGCGATTTCAGCGGCAGTTTGTTCGTCCAGTTCGCGGTTAAACGCGATAATGCCGCCGAATGCCGAGGTCGGGTCGGTGGCATAAGCTTTGTCGTAAGCGTCAAGCAGGCTGTCTGCCTGGGCTACGCCGCAGGGGTTGGCATGTTTGACGATAACGCAGGTGGGTTGGTCGCCGAATGATTTAACGCATTCCAGCGCGGCATCGGCATCGGCAATATTGTTGTAGGACAGTTCCTTGCCTTGCAATTGCTTGGCGGCGGCAATCGTGCCGGCGGCCGGTGTTTTTTCCCGGTAAAACGCCGCGTTTTGATGCGGATTTTCGCCGTAACGCATGGTCTGGTTATGATAAAACTGCAAATTCAGCGTGTCGGGAAACTGGACGCCGCTAATGTTGCCCAGGTAGGCGGAAATCGCGGTGTCGTAACGGGCCGTGTGTTCGAAGCTTTTCAGCGCCAGATTGAAGCGGGTTTGCTGCGAAAGGCTGCTGTTGTTTTGCAGCTCGGCAATAATCGCTGCGTAATCGGCCGGATCGACGATCACTGCGACATCGGCATGATTCTTGGCGGCGGCGCGGATCATGGTCGGGCCGCCGATGTCGATGTTTTCAATGGCCGTATCCAAGTCGCAGTCCGGATTGGCGATAGTCTGTTCGAAGGGGTACAGGTTGACCACCACCATATCGATCGGCTTAATTCCGTTTGCCGCCATCACTGCATCGTCGATGCCTCGACGCGCCAAAATGCCCCCGTGGACTTTGGGGTGTAAGGTTTTAACCCGGCCGTCCATCATTTCCGGGAAATCGGTGTAATCGGAAACCTCGGTCGCCGGAATGTTATGCTCAGCCAATGTCTTGGCGGTGCCGCCGGTAGACAGGATTTCGATGCCCAGTTGGTTCAGTTCCCGACAAAAATCCACGATACCGGATTTATCGGATACGCTGACCAGCGCGCGAGTTACTTTTTTGTTCATGTAGATCTCAGAATGAAAGAGGGGGTAAAACCAGTCTTGTTCGGGTATTAGGACAGGCCGTAGAATTCCAGTTTTTTGCGCAAGGTGCTGCGACTCAAGCCCAATGCTTTGGCCGCTTTAGTTTGGTTGTAGCCTGAATGTTCCAGCGTTGCCTGCAATAAAGGCTTTTCAACTTCGCCGATGACCATCGCATGCAAACCCACCGCGTCATGGCCGTTCAGTTGCACCAAATATTGCTCTACGGTCTGTTTAACATGCGCGGATAAGGGAATAGTGGCGATTTTTTTGCTGTCTATGTTGATGATTTCGGCACTTTTTTGGGATGCGTTCATATTATGCAGCACTGTCGGAGGTTAAAAGATTAAATGCCGAATTAATCAGCGCTATTTGTTGGGATGGAGATTGCGCCCGGTTGATGTTGCTTTGAGCATCCTGAGCTACGGACTCAAGATGCTTAAAATACCAAGCTATATGTTTGCGCGCTATTCTAACACCGCTCGCATTGCCGTAGAAGCTATATAGTTTGTCTAAATGGCTTGATATTGTGTTGTGAATATCGGTAACCGTTGGTTTTTCAAGATGTTTGCCGTGGTTGATAAAGTGACTTATTTGACTAAATAGCCATGGATTTCCTTGGGCGGCCCGACCGATCATAATGGCATCGGCGCCGGTTGAATCAAGCACGAATCGGGCTTGTTCGGGTGAATCAATATCGCCGTTGGCGATAACCGGAATACTGACGGTTTGTTTCACTTGTTTAAGGGTTTCATGTTCGGCCGTGCCTTCAAATTTGCAGGCACGGGTTCGGCCGTGAATCGTCAATGCGGTAATGCCTGCATTTTCGGCTATGCGGGCTATTTCAACGGCATTGCGGCTGTACATATCCCAGCCGGTGCGGATTTTTAAGGTGACCGGAATATCGACGGCATTAACGACCGCATCGAGTATGCGTTTTACCAGCGCTTCATCTCGTAATAGCGCGGAGCCTGCGGCAACCGAACACACCTTTTTTGCCGGACAGCCCATGTTAATGTCGATAATCTGGGCGCCCCGTTGGGCATTAAGTTTTGCCGCATCGGCCATCAGTTGCGGGTCGGTGCCCAGAATCTGTACCGAACGTATGCCGGTCTCGCCGTCATGATCGGCTTTTAACAGCGTTCTTTTATGCTGACGTAACGCCGGATTGGATGCGACCATTTCGGACACGGCCAAGCCTGCGCCGAATTGCTTGCACAATTCCCTGAACGGGCGGTCGCTGATGCCGGCCATAGGCGCAAGAATCAGGTTGTTTTTAAGTTGATGGGGGCCGATGTGCATAAGAGAGGAGAAAGGTGCAAGGTGCAAGGTGCAAGGTGCAAGGTGCAAGGGTATGATCCTTTCATCTTGTACCTTGTACCTTTCACCTAAGTCACTTATCTCCGTCCTCATTCCAAATCGGATTGTCGCGGTCTTCCGGTTCCAGTTTGGCAGCGTCTTCCGCATAGATATGCCAGAAAGACTTATCGATCTTGGCGTTGTTATAGCCTTCTTTTTTATCATGGGCGAACGGGCACCACCAGTTCTCAACAATCTTGACCATATAGGCATGCCATTCGAACAGGGCGACGCTGTACGGGCAGTACCAAGTGCAGTTCAGTATCCAGAACAGTTTTGATTGGGAGGTGCTGGCCTTGAACGAGGCGTCCATGGTGATTTGGTTTTTTAAGGTATAGCGATGGCTGGCCCGGTCGGGTAGAAAATCCGAGTAGGTCTTTAGGTTTTTGGCGCCAATTAAAAGCAAGTGCCAGTAAGTCATATAGGCACTGGCAAACACAAACGGAAGGGTAGCGATGGGCAGGTAGACCAGGATCATGCCGATGGCTCTTTGCACTACCGGGATTTTTTGATGGTTTTTGCCGATTTCAACGCGGCTACAGGACTCACAAGCTTTCATTATTTTTATATCCTCATTTTTTTGTTGTTAGCAGGGGGGTGATAGTCGGTTTGGTATTATCCTCATTAAATAACTGATAAATGCTCAGGCAGCCGGCGCAGCAAAATTTCTGCAAGCCGTCACTGGTGGTTAGAGAAAATCCGGTGATTTCTACCGGTTGACCGCAGAGTACACAGGGTTCCTTATCTTTTCCATTGAGCATAAAAAGACCTCACATTTTACAAGCTTGAAGAGACAGAACAAAAAAAAGTTTTCAAATATTCGGTCTCGGGCGCTGCCGGGTCGATGGGGTGATCCGGCCCTTGCCCGCCTTCAGCAAAAAACACCAGATGGCGATCTATGTGTCGCCCCGAGGAGCGTAAAATCTCATGCAGGTTTTCGCGGCTCAGGTGGTGTGAGCAGGATGCCGAGACCAGTATGCCGTTCTTGGACAGCACTTGCAGGGCCAGGTGATTCAAGCGGCGATAAGCTTCATAGCCTTGTTTGAAATCTTTTTTGCGTTTAATTAAAGCGGGCGGATCCAGTACGATAATGTCATAGAGCTGGTTGTCCAGACGAGCCTGTTTCAGGAACTCGAACACATCGCTGCGCACAAAGTGCATTTTATCCTGAACCCCGTTTAGCGCGGCATTATCCGCGGCCAATGCCAGCGCGCTTTCCGACGCATCGACGCAGGTGACTTCCAAGGCTCCGGCCATCGCGGCAGGAACGCCCCAGGCTCCGGTATAGGAAAACAAATCGAGCACCCGCTGGTTTTTGGCAATGCCCGCCAATTGCGCGCGGCTGCTGCGGTGGTCGTAAAACCAGCCGGTCTTTTGTCCTCCCAGAATGTCGATTTTAAATTGCGCACCGTTTTCTTCAATGATCAGCGGCTCGGGGAGTTTGCCGTAAGCCAGCTCGGATTCCAGGCTTAAGCCTTCCTGTTGCCGTTGGCTGTTATCGTTTTTCAGGATAATGGCTTCGGGATTCAGCAATTCAATCAGCGCGGCAAATAGCGATTCCTTGCGCTGTTCTATCCCGGCGGTGGTTATTTGCACCGACAACACCGGGCCGAAACGGTCGATGACCAGGCCGGGCAGGCCGTCGCTTTCGCCGAAAACCAAGCGGTAGAAAGGTTTGTCGAACAGTTTTTCGCGCAAAGCCAGCGCGGCGGTCAGACGTTCTTTGAAGAAGTTGGCGCCGCATTTCAGGTTTGGTTTTCTGGACAGAAGCCGGGCGCAAATCAGGGCTTGCGGGTTGATGTAGGCGGTGCCCAGCACCTTGCCGTCGTCGCTTTTTACCTGTACCAGGTCGCCGGCGCTGAACTGCTCAAGCGGCGAGCGCTTGGTGTCGACTTCGTTGCTGAAAACCCACAGGTGGCCTTTGCGCAGACGCTTGTCTTCGTTCTTTTTTAAATAAATTTCCGGATGAGCCATAGGTGTTAAATGAGTTTAAAAGTATAACCGCCGACATTGGTTTGTAGGTTGGGTTAGCGATGCGTAACCCGACATTCTCGGTTAAACGCAGAATAAGCGAAAGGCCTGTAATTCGCCACGAAGATCACGAAGAAAAAAACTTCGTGATCTTCGTGGCGATGCTTTATTTTATGGATAAATCAACGCCTGATGCCGTCAAGCCTGATCCAGTCTTCCTGTTGCACCGGCGCGTTGAACGCTATGTATTGCTGATAAGCGGTCATCACCGACTCGGCCTGTTCATGCAAAATGCCGGACAAAACCAGTTGGCCGCCGGGGGCGACCAGATTGCAAATCTGCTCCGCCATATCGATTAGAGGCTTTGCCAGTATGTTGGCCAGCACGATGTCCGCCTGAAACGGCGTAAATTGCTCGGGCAGATAGCAGGCTATTTTATCTTGCACCTGGTTTTTTAGCGCATTGCTCTGGGTTGCGGTGATTGCTTGCGGATCAATATCCACCGCGTGAGCTTCCTTGGCATCCAGCAATATCGCCGCAACGGCCAGTATTCCGGAGCCGCAGCCGTAATCGATGACGGTTTTGCCGGTTAAGTCATGGCTTGCCAGCCATTCCAGGCATAAAGCGGTGGTCGGATGCGTGCCGGTGCCGAAAGCAAGACCCGGATCGAGGGTCAGGCAAACCGTGCCTGCCTCATACTGCTCCTGATCGGTCGGGCAGACCCAGAGCTTATCGGCAAACTTCATCGGCTTATAATATTCCATCCAGGCGCGTTCCCATTCCTGGTCGGCAACTTCTTCATATTTCCAGTTGCGCAATTGCTCAGGTTTAAACCGGGCGTAAACCAGCGTCTTGATCAGCTCGGGCTCGGCATCCAGTTCGTAAAGCGCAATGACTTCGGTGTTGCTCCATATTTTGGTTTCGCCGATAGCCGGTTCGTAAACCGGTTCGTCCTCAGCGTCCATGTAGGTGACGGACACCGCGCCGAGATTGTCGAAAAAGTCGGCAAGCCGGGGCGCGAGGTCTTCATTGGTGATAACGGTAATTTGGTGCCAGGCCATGATGCGGAAAGATATGAGTAGGGGCGGATGATGGATTAATTATTCACCACGAAGGCACGAAGAACGCGAAGAATAAACATAAAACTTCGTACCCTTCGTGCCTTCATGGTGAGTTTTTAAATCTTTTTAATAAATCCCCAGCTTTTTTTCCAAGTAATGGATGTTTTGCCCGCCGGCTGCAAAGGCGCCGTCATTCATGATGTCGTGCTGTAGCGGGATATTGGTTTTAATGCCGTCGATGATGATTTCGCTTAACGCGGTGTTCATTCGGGCAATCGCGCTCTTGCGGTCTTCGCCGTGAGCGATCAGCTTGCCGATCATCGAGTCGTAATAAGGCGGCACTTTATAGCCGTTGTAGATGTGGGTCTCGCAACGGATGCCGGGGCCGCCGGGCATATGGAACTGGTCTATGGTGCCGGGGCAGGGCATAAAGGTTCTGGGATCTTCGGCATTTAACCGGCACTCGATGGCGTGTCCCTGAATCTTTACCTGATCCTGGGTGATCGACAATCGTTCGCCTGCCGCAATACGCAGTTGTTCCTTGACGATGTCAAAACCGGTCACCATTTCGGTAACGGGATGCTCGACTTGTACGCGGGTGTTCATTTCAATGAAATAGAACTCGCCTTTTTCATACAAAAACTCGAAAGTGCCGGCACCCAGATAGCCGATGTCGATACAGGCTTTGGCGCAACGCTCGCCGATGGCTTTGCGTTGTGCTTCGGTGATGCCCGGCGCAGGGGCTTCTTCGACCACTTTTTGATGGCGGCGCTGCATCGAGCAGTCGCGCTCGCCTAAATGGATCGCGTTGCCGTGGGAATCGGCCATGACTTGGAATTCGATGTGCCTTGGGTCTTCCAGGAATTTTTCCATGTACACCGTAGGATTGCCGAACGCAGTTCCCGCTTCGGCCTTGGTCATCGCGATGGCGTTTAATAATGCCGCTTCGGTATGCACCGTGCGCATGCCTCTTCCGCCGCCGCCGCCGGCGGCCTTGATGATAACCGGATAACCGATTTCGTGAGCCAGCTTCAGGTTCTTTTTACTGTCATCCGATAACGGGTCGTTGTTGCCGGGAACGCAGGGAATTCCTGCTTCCAGCATGGCTTTCTTGGCGGAAATCTTGTCGCCCATCATGCGGATGGTTTCCGCATTCGGGCCGATAAAAACAAAGCCGCTTTGTTTTACTTTTTCAGAAAAATCGGCATTTTCGGATAAGAAGCCGTAACCGGGATGAATGGCTTCGGCGTCGGTCACTTCGGCGGCGCTGATAATGGCCGGAATATTCAGGTAGCTGTCAGCGGATGACGCAGGGCCGATGCAAACGGATTCGTCGGCGAGGCGGACGTGTTTTAGATCCCGATCCGCCTCGGAATGCACGGCAACCACCTTGACGCCCAGTTCCCGGCAGGCGCGTAAAATGCGCAGAGCTATTTCGCCGCGATTGGCGATAACGATTTTATCGAACATGAGCTTTCCGTCCCTGGTGTTATTCAATGATGAATAATGGCTGGCCATATTCGACAGGTTCGGCGTTTTCAACCAGAACTTTGGTGATGGTGCCGCTTTTATCCGACTCGATTTGGTTAAGGATTTTCATCGCTTCAATGATGCACAAGGTATCGCCGACTTGAACGGATTGGCCTATTTCGGCGAAAACCTTGGTGCCGGGCGACGCGGAGCGATAAAAAGTACCGACCATCGGCGATTTAACGACATGCCCGGTGATTTTTTCTTCGGCCGTAGCCGCAGCCGGAGCGGCTACGGCCGGTGCTGCGGCAACCGGTGCGGGCGCATAGGCGACAGCAGCAGGCGCGGCGGAATAACGACTGATGCGGATGGATTCTTCGCCTTCTTTGATTTCCAGTTCAGCAATGTCGGATTCTTCGATAATCTCGATGAGTTTTTTTATTTTTCTAATATCCATAGTTTATTGTCTCTCGGCTAATATCTGATGAGCGGCCAGTAAGGCCAGTTCGTACCCTGTTGCGCCTAATCCGCAGATAACGCCTATGGCAATATCCGAGAAATAGGAATGTTTTCTAAAAGGTTCACGTGCGTGGACGTTTGATAAATGAACCTCTATAAATGGGATCTTGGTTGCCAGCAGCGCGTCGCGAATGGCGACGCTGGTATGGGTGAATGCTGCCGGGTTAATAATGATGAAATCAACGCGGGCTCGGTAAGCCGCATGGATCAGTTCTATAATTTCATGTTCTGCGTTGCTTTGATGGAAGTCAAGCTGATGACCCAGTTCGGCAGCCTTTTGTTCAAGAGCGTGCTTAATGTCGGCGAGGGTTTGATTGCCGTAAATACCGGGTTCGCGAATGCCTAGCAGGTTTAAATTCGGACCATTTAGAACGGTAATTATCGCCATCAATCTTGAGTCAGTTTAGGGTTAAAAAGCATTATTAATCGGTCAATTTTGCCCAATTTATGGGGTTTTGTCCAGATATTATGTTTTTAGCAAAAGTTAGCGACCAAATTCAAACTGTTTGGAGTTGTTATGCACAAATAGACTGATCATAAAAGCTATTTTTATGTTTTCCGTCAAGTTAATTCATAAGATGTCGTCGGCATTAATGTTCGTGATTTTTTAGTCGTTGATCCGGCTTTTTTGCAAGCGCATTAAGTCGGAATCGGTAACCTATTATGGTTTTGCCGCATGACTTAGTGCTTTGTGTACAGCGGCAAGCAGTTCAGTGGCTTCGACAGGTTTATAAAAAAAACGGCGGATGCCGAACGACTGAGCGCCCGCTTCATCAATCGTGTCGCTATAGCCGCTGCACAGGAATATAGGCAGATCGGGACGTAATGCCAGCATGACGCCGGCAATCTCAATGCCTGATTTGTTCGGCATGGTCTGGTCGGTGATAACTGCGTCAATGTTCTGTTGGTTATCGCGAAAATAGTTCAGCGCCTTGACCGAGTCGGTGTAAACATCTATCACGTAATTTTCGCCTTCCAGTAGGTCAACCAGATAATGCGCCAAGGCGGGTTCGTCATCCACCACCAGAATTCGGGCGCCGTCGCCCTTTGAAAGAGTAGACAAAGGCGCTGTAGCCGGCGGCATGCCCACTGAGGCGTCGGCAACGGGAAACAGTACCTGAAACGTGGAACCGATCCCAATATGCGAATCCACCGCAATACAGCCGCCGGCTCGGCGAACGATGCCCTGAACCACAGAAAGTCCCAAACCAGTGCCTTTGCCAATATCCTTGGTAGTAAAAAAGGGATCGAAAATCAGTTTAAAATTTTTCGGGCTGATGCCGCATCCGGTATCGGCCACGCTCAAGCTCACGTATTCACCGAAAACATTACCCTGGCATAAAACTTCTCTATTGACTTGGTTGCAAGAATTGCAGAATTCCGGTGTTGCTATAATCGTATTCAAATAAATGTCCAGACACCCGTGCTCGGATACAGCATCTTTGGCGTTAATAACCAGATTCATCACAACCTGATGGAGCTCGGCTGGACTAATGCTGATTGCAGGGATATTGTCAGCAATGTGATATTGCAGCTTAATACCGGACGGGATAGTGGGAGCGAGCATTTGGAACGCTTCTTTTACCAGAGGACCAGGAGCCGTAGCGGTAGCCGCTTCTTCAGTCTGGCTGCGACTATAAGCGAGCATTCGAATCACCAAGTCTCTCGCTCGCTCACCTGCTGTGATTACCTCTGCCAGATAATGTGCCAACGCACCGTCCTTGTCGGCGGCGTATCGAGTTAATGCCAGATTTGAATAGCCCAACATTACCGCCAGAATATTGTTAAAGTCATGGGCGATCCCTCCGGTTAGCTGACCTAACGCTTCCATTTTTTGGGATTGTTGTAATTGTCGCCCTATTTTCGCACGTTCGGCTTCCGCCCGTTTGCGCGGAGAAATATCGCGTACCGTAGCGATAACTTTTTTCTTCGGGCCCATTTGCACTGTGCTTTTGGATACTTCTACATCCAGCAGCGATCCATCATGAGTGCGAAATACCTGTTCTTCCAGTCCGTTGTAGCCGCCATCTATCATTCGCCGCCGTTTGGGGGAGATTTCCGGCTCCGGTATGAAAATAATGTCAGTTATCGATAGTCGCCGGCTTTGTTCGTAAGTATATCCAAGCATCTGGCAAAAACGCCGGTTGACTTCGACTAGCGCCAATGTTTCTGCATCATAAAGCAAAATAGCATCGGATGATTGATCTACCAGAGTATGGTAACGCTCCTCGCTTTGGCGTAATTCAGCAGTCAAGCGGGCGGCAATCGACAATGCCTCGCGGCGGGTATTTCGATAAGAGTAAATAAGAAAAAACAGCAGTAAGCTGATAACCGTTCCGCCGACTGCAACTAGCCATGTTTTGCTGTAATCGATATTGATGTATTCCGCTGTCGGAATAAATTGCAATCTCCATTGCCTATCGCCAATCAGGCTATACCCTATTAAAGTCTCGGGATGTAAGGTAGCGGGGGCTGCAAAAATGCCTTCCGCGCCGTCATAGAGCAGAGCGGAAGGTAGGGGGTTAAGGCCATCAAATATTTTTATGTGAATGGCGTCTCGATTAATGTCATGCACCAAGTCTTTTATACTGAAAGAACTATAGACCCAGCCGAAAATAGCGGCGCGGCGTTGTTCGGCGGTATTGACGAGCATGTCATGCCGATACACGGGTACATACATCACTATGTCAGACTGGCTGATTTGCCCGGATTCCTGTGCCGATGAGACCTTGCCGGTGAATATCACTTTATTTTCATCCCGTGCTTTCTCCATTGCCGCACGGCGCACTGGTTCCGACCGCATATCATAGCCCAAGGACTGCAAGTTAGGTTTTTCGAATGATTCCAAGTAAATAATCGATGTATAGACATCGCGCGTCCCACTCGGCCAAACCCGGTAATCGGGAAAGCCTTCACGGCGGATTTGTGCGATGTGCGCGGATAACTGGGCAGGCGGTATCAACTGTGCAAAGCCGAACCCCTGGATCTCTTTGAAATTACGGCCTAACTTAATCCATTTGGCGTAACTATGCCATTCCCGACGTTCAACGTTGTTTGACGCTTCAAACAACGCTGCACCACCTTTCAGCATTTGTTCATAGGCTTGCAGGCGTACTTCAATATTGGTTTGTATCTGTTTACAAGCAGATACAAACCGGTTTCGGGCGTTGTATTCTTCTATAGACTTAAAAGAATGCGCAAGGAAACCTGTTATGGACAATCCTGCCAACAGCAAAACCCAGGCGCTCCAGCTAGATACGACTAAAGCCGGGCGCTTTGATGCTTGTCTAAGCGGTTGGTTTTTTTGATTTATTCCAGTTAATCCCATGAAAATACCTTATTCAGTTTATTGCATGGAGAATATATGCAGATTCCCGCCATTACTTTCACGTTACAGCAGCGTTGCGAAATCTCAGTTACCGTGCCGATGTTCCATCTTTATGCTTACGGGTGGCCCGATAGCATGCGAAGCAAATTCCAGAACACAGGATGAGAACGCTTGGCTTAATCGAGTTATTCTTCTGTTGCAAGTTGTTGCCTGACATCCTGGCGAAACCATTTTTAATTCAGTTCTGCCGCCAGTATTTCCAACAGTTTGTTTCCGTCTACAGGTTTATTTAAATAACATCGAATACCCAGGCGCTTCGCTTCGTCGGCATTAATCTTATCGCTATAACCGGTAATTAGAATAATCGGCAGCTCCGGTTTGATTGCGAGCATAGCGACCGCCAGTCGATCACCACTCAAATACGGCATAGTTTGGTCAGTTAAAACCATATCTACGCTGCCCGGATCAAGTTGAAAAGCGCACAACGCATTGATAGGATCGGTAAAAACGGTAACCAAACACCCTTGCCCCTGTAACAGCTCCTGATAATAATCGGCCAAAGACTTTTGGTCTTCTACTACCCAAATGCGCCAATGCGCTGTCATCAGTGCAACCGATTTAGAAGTGGGGAATTCTGAACTAACCGCATCCGTATCGAGGAAAGGAAACAGCAAGCGAAAGGACGTACCGTGCTCAAAGCTGCTTTCTATCAATAAATGCGCGTTGTTTTTTATGACCACCCCTTGCACCATGCTGAGTCCTAGTCCCGAACCCTTACCAATTTCTTTGGTAGTAAAAAAAGGATCGAAAATACGCTGCCTTACATTTTTCGGAATGCCGTTCCCGTTGTCTTTCACTTCCAGGACTACATACTTGCCGTCGATAATATTGTGGCAAATGGCGCAGACTTTGTGGTAAATCCGGGTGCATTTCAGCGTTATATCGATATGGCCTTGTTCGCCTATGGCATCGCGGGCATTAACGGCAAGATTAATCAATACTTGCTGTACTTCAATAG
Source organism: Methylobacter sp. (assembly GCA_036741905.1). Lineage (GTDB taxonomy): Bacteria > Pseudomonadota > Gammaproteobacteria > Methylococcales > Methylomonadaceae > Methylobacter_A. The sequence continues at coordinate 12,485 of DAINRH010000076.1, forward strand.
GATCAATCCGTACGGGCGGGATATTGGTTTCAATATGAGTCGAGACGTCAATTCCTGCCGGGATAGCAGCAGACAGCATCGCTACCGCTTTTTCGACTTCTGACGCTATATCCAAAGGAGTGCTTGCTACGACCGGAGACGTTCGGCTGTAGGCGAGCATTTTGGCAATCAGGTCGCGAGCCCGCTCACTGGCAAAAATGACTTCTTTCAGATAACGCGCCAGTTTATCCGAAGGATCGGATACGCATCGTTCCAGGGCAAGATTGGAGTAACCGAGTACGACGGCCAGGATATTATTGAAGTCGTGAGCGATTCCGCCGGTCAATTGTCCTAATGCCTCCATTTTTTGCGCCTGTTGCAATTGTTTCTCCAGCTGCTTGCGTTCCATGATATTGCGTATCAGCACGATAACATCGCTACTATCGACAAGACTGGCTAAGCGCGCTTCGTAATAACACTCTCCTCTGGGTACCGTAAGCGGATATTCAAAAGTGATTATCTTGCCGCTGCCTTGTTGCTCTTTGAGATTGGCAGCAAACAGAGCCGCTTGTTCCTGTGGCAAAACATCAGTTATACGTCGGCCGAGAAACTGTTCCGGCGGCACATGTAATTCGTCCATCGCTGCCGGGCTGGCGTGATAGCTGAGGATAGTTCCGTCTGCGCCTAGATGGAAATAGAAATCGGGCAATGCATCGAAAATGGATTTGAGTTCCTGCTCGGAGCGGCGAAGATCGGCTTCAGATTGTTTGCGGGCGGTAATGTCGACAATAGCCGCTAGTGAATGCAATGCGCTACCGTTTTCATCACGGAGCGCGACTGCATTCAAATGCACCCGGATTTCATTTCCGTCTTTATGGATATAGCGCTTTTCAGTAACATATTCATGATTTTCTCCTTGCATCATGCGGCTCATGCCTTCCCTGTCTTTTTCCCGATCGTCAGGATGAGTGATGTTTGCAATGGTCGTGGTTAATAGTTCTTCTTCAGAATAGCCGGTCATCTGACAGAACTTTAAATTCACCCGCAAGAATTTACCCGCGATTAGATCGGTTTCGACCATACCGATTGCGGCCGTTTCAAAAATCGCCCGGAAGTTACGCTCACTTTTTTGTAACGCCTGTTTTGCCGATTCACGCTCGGTGACGTTATCGTAGATAACAACAACTTCGCCACCGGCCAAACGATAAAGATAGTTTTCCCGCCAACCGACAATACGTCCATCCTGATAGTACTTGACAGGAAAATGTTCAGCTTGACCGGTGCGCAGGACTCGACGCAACACGTCTGGCAAGCCAAACGCGGACACGCTGGGAAATAGCTCGGTTACTTTCCCGCCTATAAAGTCATCTCGGCTTATTTTCTCAGTACGTTCCGCGGCATAGTTGATTTCCATAAGAGTGAAGTCATCGCCGTTATCAATCGCTTTATAAACCATGCAGCAGGACGGCATGTTTTCGAATAATTGCCGGTATCTGCTCTGCTGTTGCTCGCCTTCATGAAAAGGAGCTTCGATACTGTTCATTGATACGGCCCGATAAAGGAGAAAGCCGCCAATGATTTTGTAAAAATGGCCTAATACATTTTTGTATTGGATAAAAAACAGCTCGCTGATAATGAAAACCATGACCGCCGTAAAAAAATAAATTTTCCGGCTGTCAATATTCATAGTTTGCCAAAAACGGCTTGCGGCAATAACCAATAAACTGATTGCGCCCCACTCACCGGCTGTTTTGAACTCCGTTAAGCGAGAGGCATACGGCAGATAGGATTGATGAAAAAGCACTAAGCCATAGCTTAGTAACGCATACAGACTAAAGCCGGACAGCAGAATATAACGGACTTGTGCATCGCGCAAGGAGGCGGTAGATAGAAAAGATGCTATACAAATCCCAGTCGCAGCGGTCAATCGAGCGGCGTATCCAAAAGCAATGCCGTTTTCCTGGGAAGAAGGGGTAATAAAATCAGGTAGCTGCCTGTAGGAGAGCAAATGGCCGAAGTCCGATAAACCGACGGCCAGCATGGCATAACCCAATAACGTTAAGTTTGGAGATCGGATTGGCGTTTCATTGCGGCAAGTAGCGCCAAATATCATGAAGGCGATCAAAACCGAAGAAAACTCCAATAGCGTGCGCAGGGGCAGGAAGTTGCGCGGCGTTATCCCGAAATAAGCGCTGGGAATCAAAAAGAACGGCGTCGCCACGGTAGTCAACAATGCCAGCAACACGAAGCAGCGCTGCGCCGAGAGTATTGCCGATACGATTAGGGCAAGGCGCTTATACATGAGTGACCTGTTTACGCTGTTGGAAGATGAAGGCTTGCCGCTAAGCCTTCAGTAACTCAAGCAGAAACTTGATGTCTACCGGTTTGGGAATGCAGACTTCTGCGCCCGCTTCGATAATACGTTGCTCATTTTCCGGACTCATATGGCCGGTCATGGCTATTATGCGAATAGCGCAGGTATCCGGATTAGCTTTAATCTGGCGACAGACTGCGAATCCATCCAATTTCGGCATCATCAGGTCTAACAGAATGATGTCCGGTTCGAAGTTATGCACTTTGCTGCCCGCTTCGAATCCATCCGTTGCAGAGTTAACTATAAAGGGTTCGTCCAGGCCGGTAAGCCATTCCACGAGAAAGCCCGCGACCTGTTTATCGTCATCCACGATCAATATCCGCAAATCGCTATGCTGTGACGCCGTTTTACACTGTTTGGCAAATTGTTCCACGCTCTCCCGTAGAAAGCGGCGGTGTCCGCCGGGTGTCGTTTCAGAGGGTAACAAGCCTTTTTGAGCCCATGCACGTACAGTAATAGGCGAAATCATTAATAGTGTGGCGACTTCGCTGGGCGTTAAGTAAGGTTTCTTGTCATTACTTGCCATAGTAAAAAAGTTCCTTGTTGGTTGGCTGGATTTTAGGAGTCATTGTCTTTAATTGAATAGTCTTATCGTTTTGCCCTAGTAGCACAGGCTAAGTTGATAACATGACCAGTATATCGTTTAAAACGATTAAATCGATTAAAATTTAATTTTTCCTGGCTAAATTGCGAAGTAATGCCGCTGTACATATTCATATAAGCTATCGGCCATTACCATAGGCCACAATTTCAGCCGCGATCCGGCTTAGCGCTAACTCCTTATCCACTGCGCCCAGCTTTGCCGCCTCTTTCGGCATGCCATACACGACACAGCTGTCTTCATCCTGGCCCAGGGTGCGCGCGCCCATGTCGTGCATTTCTTTCAAGCCTTTGGCGCCGTCATCGCCCATGCCGGTCATGATGATGCCTAATGCATTTTTACCTGCGCATTTGGCTACCGAACGGAACAACACATCGACCGACGGACAATGACGGGTAACCGGCGGCCCGGCCACGATCTCAATGTAATACTGCGCGCCACTACGCTTGAGCAACATATGCCGCCCCCCTTGCGCAATCAGTGCGCGTCCCGGCAACACCCGGTCGCCATTGACGGCTTCGCGCACTTCGATCCTGCATAGATTGTTCAGTCGGCCGGCGAAAGCGCCGGTAAATTTTTCCGGCATATGCTGCACGATAACAATGCCGGGACAGACACGCGGTAACGCGGTTAACACCACTTCCAGAGCCTGCGTCCCGCCGGTGGAAGTGCCGACGGCAACGACCCGGTCCGTGGTTTCGGCCATCGCCTGAGAGGTGGCCGGAAGAATCGCATCCGCTGTTAATTTGGCCTGCACCGGCACCGCAGTCGATGAGCTCAATCGGCGCAGGTTGGCGCGGGCCGCAGCTTTGACTGCGACCACCAGACTTTCCGAATCATCCTGTAGAAATTGTTTGAGCCCTACTTTAGGCTTGGTGACGATGCTCACCGCGCCTGCCGCCAGAGCCTGCATCGTAGTTTCCGCGCCTTTCTCGGTCAGCGTGGAACAGATGACCACCGGCGTGGGCCGCTCAACCATCAGTTTTTTCAAAAACGTGATGCCGTCCATGCGCGGCATTTCGACATCCAGCACGATCACATCGGGCCATTGCGTCTGCATGCGCGCCATCGCGAATACCGGATCGGCAACGGCGCCGATCACATTGATTCCCGGATCTTGCGACAAATTTGAAGTGAGTACCTGCCGCACGACTGCGGAATCATCCACTATGAGTACCTTAATCTGAGTCATTCTATGCTCCTGTTTATTGGATTATGCTCGGCTGGGCTAATACGTTAGTGTGCTTGACCCAGACCTCGCCGCTCCACACTTCAAAAATCACATTGCGGTGCCCGATACCGCCCAAGTGTTCGGCTACACTGGTAAAAGCGTGCTGTTTCGTCAGCCGCCGCGCGGCTTGTATATTCTGGATGCCGATCTGGGACAGGGTATTTCTATTCGTTTCAGGAAACATATTGCCGCCGCCGAATAATTTGACCTGATATTCTTTATGCGGAGCGCCCACCCTATCCATTCTTTTCAACAGCAGGGCAATGGCCTCATCGGCAAAACGTCCGTTCGGCGCCGGCCAATCCTCTGTCCTGCGGTCGCAATTACGCTTGGGCAGCATATAGTGGCACATTCCCCCGACCAGCAGTTGCGGATGCCAAAAGGTCAGTGACACACAAGAGCCCAGCAGGGTACGGATGCGAGTGTCCCGGTCGGCGAAGTAATAATCGCCGGGCTGAAGAAATATCTCCATCGGATGCAAAGGTCTTGTCATTTCATGGTTTCAGGTAAACGGCCGGCTGCACCAGGCGCAAAGTTTCGTTAATGCCATTTAGTGTCTCGGAGTGCCCGACCAGGAAATATCCTCCGGGACGCAGCAATGACAGCAGATGCGACACCACCTGGCGCTTGGTGTTCTGGTCGAAATAGATCATCACGTTGCGCAGGAAAATCGCATCGAACTCGGCCAGTTTCGGCGGCGTCCCGGTCAGGTTATGGTGCATGAACTGGATGCGTTCGCGCAATTTACGTTCGATCAGCAAAGTCCCGTCCTGGGAGCCGGTGCCTTTAAGACAGTAGTTGGATAAATAGTGCCGGGGAATTTCCGGCAGGCGTTCTATAGGGTAAAGACCTGTTCGCGCTTTTTCCAACATTCGCGTACTCAGGTCGGAAGCAACAATTTCCCAGGGCGCGCTACCCAATACCTCATCCGCCACCATCGCAATGCTGTAGGGTTCTTCGCCGCTGGAGCAGGCCGCGCTCCAGATACGCAAAGGCTTACCCGGCTTTCTGGCCGGTAAAATACGCTGGCGCAGAAAATCGAAATGTTTGGGTTCGCGAAAGAAATGCGTTTCGTTGGTGGTCAGCAAATCCACGGCCATTTGCAGCTCGGCTTTGCCATTAGCAGCGGTAATCATTTGAAAATATTCGCCGAAGTTTGCCAGCCCGTGGTGCTTTAGCCGCTTCGCCAGACGGCTGGTTACCAGCGGTTTCTTGGCAGGGGACATGCTGATGCCGGCGATGCGGTAGATCAAGTC
>DAINRH010000077.1:0-17450 GCA_036741905.1 Methylobacter sp.
CAATTGCAACATGCCGCATTGCTGTTTTTTGGCGAACAGCCACATCGCGATAAACACGCCCAACATGCCGCCGTGAAAGGACATTCCGCCTTGCCATATTTTGATCAACACCAGCGGATTGTCCAAAAAACCGGCAAAATTATAAAACAGGATATAGCCGATTCTGCCGCCCAGCACTACCCCGAATGCGCCGTAAGTCACCAGGTCTTCTATCGCTTCCGGCTTGATCGGCGACCAGGACTGCTCAGCGCGTTTTTGCCCTATGAACCATACGGCGGCAAAACCGATCAGATACATCAGGCCGTACCAGTGAATCTTTACCGGGCCTAAGCTTAAAGCGATAGGATCAATTTGTGGGAAATTCAGCATAATTGTGGGATGAATGGTTTATTGAAAGGGTGGTTATCTCTATAGCCTTCGCACCCTCTCCCGCTGGATAGGGTGAGGGGATTTAAAAACCTACATTGATGAGCGAACACTATATTTGTCGTAATTGTATCTTTAGGCGCATCTACCAGCCTAATAAGATTTACCGAGCAAGCAAATAGCCGACCGGTTCGCTGGCTCTAACTTGACCTGCATAGCTGCCCATCCTGTCCTGCTAATGGAACAGTGTTTTAATGTCGCGGGAGCTGTGCAGAACCCTGACAATGTCGGCGCCATCTTCAAGCGGAAGATAAAAAATCAGATAACTGCCGACCGGAAAACTCCACAAATCTTGGGCCAGTTCATCGCGGCTTTCCCCTAAGCCCGGAAATTCGGCAATCAGGAGGCATTTTTCTTGGATGGAATCCATAAACTTATCGGCGTTATTGGGGCTGTCCTGTGCGATATGCCACCAAATCTCATCAAGATCGGTTTCGGCCTGGGGCCTTTTTTAACAAGCGCGGCATTATTTTGTGTTTTCTTTGTCCACAAGCCGTTCACGCCCGCGTTTTTTGATGCTTTCCATGTCCAGCGGGGTCGATTCGCCGCTGTCCATCCCAAGCCTGATCTCTTTTTTCAGTTCCTCAAGGCGCAGGCCGCGAACCTGATCACGTTCCTCCATGAGGCGCAAGGCATCACGGATGACCTCGCTTGCCGAATGGTAAAGGCCACTGTCCAGCTTGTTTTTGACCAGCTCTTCAAAATGAGGGGTGAGGGAAATGTTCATGGGTTTTGCTCCGCCGCTAAAATAACAACAAATAACAATCTGTGTTATTTTTGACGGGAAGTCCACAGAAAGGCAAGACTTATTGTACCAGTCAGGCACATTGATGCTGACAGATAGGAGGAGACCATCATATTGTCTTAAAGTTTTCGATCCATTTTAGTCACTCAAGTAGCCTTTTTTAATGCACTAATAGATAGTTCCATAGCTGCATTTGAATAATAAGAGGCAAATTCTGGAGGTAATTTAGTAGCTTTCTGAAGATATTCGCCTGCCATCAATACAAACTTTGGTCCGTATGGTGATTCCACGGCTACCGCTCTCTGAAGGCTAGTAATTCCCGACTCTGTTAATGTAGTGAAGGACATCTCACGAGCTAGTAAAGATGCAGGAAGCGCTTGTTGAGGTGCTTGCAGAATTTCACGTACAAGCTGCTCAAATTTTTCTATCTCAGGAAAAATGCTTACAATATCTTCTGAAGCGGCTCCAGAGGTGATTCGCCGAATTTTCTGTGCGGCTTCTAGGTTCTCATAGCCGCCGTAAAGATGTGCAAGCAGTGAAGATGAAAACTCCTCTTGCGAAGAAGGGCGTAATAACACTAAAAACAGACGATTCGCTAGTTCTGATAGAGCTAACAAAAACAAGCAAAGTGCATCACCGAAAATTGCGAGATGTTCTAGTTTTGCGGGGTCTAATTCTGTTCTTATTGCTCGAAGTTTCGCAACTGTTTTTCTGCATTGTTCGCCAGGATCTTTGATCATCCAATACCCTGATCGCCCAAAATTCAAATATTCGGAAGTAGTTGGGTACTTGGCTCCTACAGCTAAAAACTGATCCCAAGCATCAATATTTGCCGTAACTGAATCTGTCGGTACAGTCGTGCCTCCCATTCCTTGAGCCAATTCTTCGAACTCGTTTTCATGCAATAACGAAACAGCCAAGTCAGATGCGCTGATTCGATGATCGCGGTTAATTGAAACTTTATCGTTTAAGACCACGAAACCATGTGTTGCTAATGACTTGGTCATTACACCATGTAACCAAAAAGAACGCCCTATCGCCGACTCTCTAGTTCCGCTTTTGCAGTCAAACACTAATCGTATATGCCCTCCTATTGGAGAAGCTGCAACAGATAAAACATCAATATCTGTCAGTAAGAATTTTGATTTTTCTAAACGACGAGTTGGCTCGATTTCAACTTCTAATTGGGGCAGCCAACGTTTAGATACACTAAGTCTGAGTGCTGTGGATTTTTGTGCTCGATCTTTTAACATGGTCGTTAAAATCCTCCCAACAAAAGTTGATCAAGTTCATGAGCAGTTTCATCTGATAACGTAATAATATCGCGGTCTCTTAAAATTCGAGAGCTGACAAGAGACTCAACAAAATCTTGTTGCCCCGTCATCGCTTTCATAGCATCGTTGTCTACATTGAGTTCTGGGATTGTTTCACCTTGAACAAGTTGATACGCAATATTTAGCGATTCTCTATTTTCTGGCGTATCAATGATTTTTAGCTGCCGATACCCCCCTTCAAGCTTCACTAGTTGTGCAACTCGCAAATGCACTAGATTTTGATATTGTTCTGCGTAATCTGAAGTTGGCGATAACTGAAGGTCTCTCTTAAGCGTATAAAGCACCGCGCCAGGGCTTCGAATTCGATAACGATTAGGTAAGAGTTGTCCTTGCCTTATGGCGGACACAATCGCTAAAGCCCGTTCATACTGTTCTCTTTTCAAGGGACTTATATTTGCGAAATTTGGCGTTGGTGTAAATATAAATGCAGATTCACCTGAGTGTGTGGTAGTAATAGTTGGAGGCTTGACAATTCCATCCTGAGCAAGACGCTTAAGCAGCTGTATATCATCAATATTTATTTTAGTTCCAAGTATCTCACCTTGTTTTTCAATTAACGATAATGGCCATCCTTGAGCAGATTGAATCAATTTCAGTGTCCTTTGAACACTAGTGGCACCGCACTTGGCGACGTGATCTGCAAAAACTTCCGCATTTTCAGAGAAATATGTCGGGTTCAGTAAAATAGTTTTAGCGCGTGATCGGCGACTAAAAAGAAAACTACCCTTTGTGCCTATCTCAATACTTGCATCGAACGATTTTCGATCAGTCCCAATTTTGCTTGCTAGAGCGTCGGCATTATCTGGAGCAGTTGCAAGCCGGTCAACAATTTCTAGCGTAAGCGTTTCAAACTCATCCAAACCTGCAACGGATTCCATATATTCGCCAAGTCTTTCGTACACATCATCAAAAAATGGAACAGTCGGAAGAACAGCTTTAATACGATTTCCATCTCTTTGAACTCTGACGAACTCAATCTCTGAGAGTAATTCCACGATCCTATCAACTACTAGGCGTGGTATTCCCAGCATGGTCGAAGCCACCAATTTAAGAATCTCGTACTCAATTATGGGAAGCCCCCTAATATGCAAAGCGAGTTGCACAGCCATCCCAATTTCAGGAATAGATTCAAAACGAGGAACTTCCTTGTCGCGAATTGCGAGCTGAATTTCATGGCATCGTGCAACGGCAATTTTTTTGTCCATTTTGTTTCCAATTAAAAGTCATGCTTCTTTTATATAGCAAGTGTGTATAAGTGAAGCGTCATACACCAGATTAGGGCTGTCCGTAGACAGAGGTTACATTTTGCACCGTACAGTACGGGGTACGGGTCGAGTTATGTTATATAGAATTGAATGTGGGGCAGACCACGGTTTTATTTAAGCAATCCTTATATTCTGCTAAAGTCATAATCGGTGGGGTGTGAAAACTGGATTGGATGTCGAGAATGTCGGTATCGCCTGTGACTAATACCTCGGCTTGTCCAACCACAGCAAGGATTAAAAATTTTTGATCGTCGGGATCACGAATGATCGGTAAATCATCAGGAATTTGCCCAATGATGACGGTTTGCGCTAGTTCCCAAGCTCAAGCTTCCCGTCTCGCGAAGCTCCGCCAACTCTTGATCGGCCGTGATCGGCGCGGGCGCTGTAAAATCAAGCGAGCTCATTTCTCCCAGGGCGCTTTGGTCTTGAGCAACCGGCGTAGTTTGTCGGTCGGCGGCAATGGCTGGTCGAGCAGTGCCTGAAATTTAGCAAAAGTGCCTTCATCGACGGTGAAGAATGCCTGGTCGAGCAGCACGTCTTCCGCTTCACGGCAGGCGGCTTCAAGCATGAAATCTGAGCGGCTGCGGCCTAGGCGATTTGCAGCTTGATCGATCAGGTCGCGCTGTTTGGCCTTGGCGCGGATGTTGATGGAAACGGAAGCCGCTTCTTTGGTTTGTGCATTCGGCATGGCTATACTCCTTTGTATGCAGCCTGAGCTTACATTATTGTATAGAAGGTTACAACACAGGCGGGCCTATTTCCCACGCTCCGCTCTCATCGTTGTAAACAAGTGTTTCAAAGCACGTCAGGCTATACTGCCTGACGACCTTCGGGGTTAATGCAAATCCATTCCGGCCAGATTTGCGCAGGAATGACGGTATAGCGCATTACTGTTTTTAAACAATATGTTCTAACTTAACTGGTAAAATTGATGCTCGAAATGGAAAAAGCTGGAAATTCTTTTACAAGCATCGTTTTTCCTGATTATAAAGCTGCTTCAGCTAACGCAAAAAACGCCGTCATTCCGGCATGGATGCAGGAATCTAGAGCCAGGGAGGGTGACTATCCCTGGCGCCCGTATCCAATTTAGGCATTATGCCAAGTCATCCATTCACATCCATGCCAGTATGACGGCGCTAGCTGAAGCAGCTTACTAATCAGGTCGTTTTTTGGAGCCAAAACCATGTCAGATAATTATCGCCAAACACTTTCTCGACTCTGCACTCTGCTGCTCTATTTCATCGGGGTTTCATGTTATTCCTCTTCGCTAACATTCGTTGATAATGGCCATTTCGTCAAAATGATGGAGACCGATGAACGGGTTCGAACCGGTGGAACAAAGATGTTAACCCTGAACAACCCGACCGATTCGAGAATCAAATCTTATCAAGGCGTTTCGTTAATCCCGTTGTTGGACGCCGTTTTCAATTCAGCTTGGAAAGATCGCGCGCGATTAAATTTACAGCATCGGACGGATACCAGCTTATCATCCCCATTAGCGTCATCCTCAAGGATGTCGGTAATCGAGGGAAACTCATCGCCGATATTGTCGAATATTTGAAAGTGATGGCAAACAGAAAACCGTTGAATCGTTAGAGGAGTCGATTGCCATGCCTTATTTTCTACTCAGTATTGTTTTGCTTGTTAATGGCTGTGCTGTGCTAAAACAAGGCGAAATGCCCGCCATTACAGCCGATGACAATGTCAGCCCATCGTTTGCTATTCCTAACGTTAGAGATCGGATGCTGTACCTTGCCCGCCAGGAATGGGAATTGTTCGGCCGTCCCGAAGTCAATTACGATATTGAGCCGCCTTCACTCACCTATCCAAGTGAATCAACCCATGGCCATGAAACTCTACCGCCTTTTTTCAGTCGGATCTTTATGTATTGGTATGCTGTGACAGACCTACCGATAATCGGGCATGAAGGGGAAATAAGACCCTGGTCTGGCGCTTTTATTGTCTGGCTGGCTCGGAGTGCAGGCGTGCCTGAAAGCGATTTGCCTTCTACTGTTTTGCATTGGGATTATATTGAGCATGTGATGTCGGCCGGTTCCGAAGACAGATTTGTAAGCCATGACATCAGCACTTATGCCCCTAAGCCCGGAGACATTATTTGCACGCCGCGGGGTGAAGCTTTTATCCAGTCAATTCACAACTATAACGATCTAAGACGCGGGGCTTACCACTGTGATTTAGTGGTTGCACAACGGCCTGGAGAGCTTGATGTAATAGGCGGCAATGTCCTGGATGCGGTCACTTTAGCTCATATCAAACTGGACGGAGGGGGAAAGGTGCTGCCCACAAAAACCAGGCCATGGTCGTTGGCGATAGAACAGCGAAATTAAAATACGAGTATTGAAGAATGGATGCATCAATCAACTAGGCAAACCATAAGTCGGCCTGGTTATTAAAATGTCGTTAGCCTTTTAAGCATAATGGAAGTTACGCATTGTCAAAAAGCTTGCAAGGCCATTCTTGCGCAAAGTTATACAGGCGCGAACTGGCTTGCCAACTCCCCTTGTTTATCGACAGGCAGCTTAACGCTTAGATGAATTTGTTCGGCAAATACTTGCTCGATAATTCGGCCATCCGCTTTTTTCAACGCATACTCAAAAGCCTGAAATTTTTCATAATCCAGCGTGAAACGGAGCGTTGTCATTTCTCTGTAAGGCTGCAATGCCGCTACATCGATCACCTGTTTCGCCGTTTGGCCGTAAGCTCTGGTCAGCCCGCCTGCTCCCAATTTGACGCCGCCGAAATAGCGGATCACGGCAATCAGCGCATTAATCAGGTTTTTGCCTTCAATGTATTGAAAGATCGGCTTTCCCGCCGTGCCTGTCGGCTCGCCTGCATCATGGAACCGGTAAACAATGCCTGCATCGGTTTTGATCCGGTAGGCAAAGGCAATATGATTCGCGTGCGGATGTTCGGCCTGTAATGTTTTTAAGTGCCGCCAAACATCTTGTTCACTGGTGCAGGGATGAATGACGCCGATAAATCGCGATTTTTTTATGATTTCTTCGAATCTATAGGATTCCGTGACATAAAGCATTTTGATTCTTTCAATTAAGTTTGCGGCGCGAGCCTGTCCCTGTTGCTCAGGTTCGACAATCAGGCTGCCGATTGCCAGCAGCATTGCACCAACGCGCTATTGGCCGCTGGCTGGGAGGTTGACAGTTTCAGTGTTTCAATATCCTGCATCATTGCTGTTATGTCCGGAAACGTTTTTCTTGAGTGACAACATCAAAGCCATCGGCTGGCTCGGCGATGCAACAAAGCCATGATGCTCGTAAAAAGCTTTTGCCTGACCTGAAAGCGCATGAACCAGAAGGCCTCGTATGCCAAGAATATCGCTCGCGTGTATTGTGCGCAGCACGGCGTCTTGCAACAGGGCAACTCCCAGTCCTCGGCCTTGGCAGGATTTATCGATAGCAAGACGGCCTAAAACGGCTATAGGCACGGGATCTGGCATATTGCGGCGAACCGGGGCAGGCGCATCGTTCAATGCCAACGCGCCGGAGGCAAGACAGTAATAACCGACCACCTTGCCGCCTTCGGCGACAACATAGGTGCGTGACGCTCCGCTAACCTGGTTAGGACGTGCGCGCCGCTTGAGCCAATCATCAAGGCTGTCGACTCCGCAGGCAAAGTCGTCAAGCCTATATTCCGCCGTTAGCGGAACAGGAGCGGTGAGCATTAATCCTGCCAAGGTTTTGCGGCAGACATTAATCGTTCAAATCCTTCCCCAGTAGGAGGCTGGTCAAGAACCTCAAGGAAGTAGTCATAAGTTTTTGGGTCTACCCGCACTAGCGTTTGATCGAGTAAAGATTCTTCCGCAGCACGGCGTGCGGCATCAATCATAAAATCGGAACGCGTCTTACCCTGAGCCTTTGCCGCTCTGTCAATCAACGAACGGATGTCGCTACGCACGCGTAAATTGACCGCATGGGTTTGCGTGTCGTGTATTGCTTGTTTGTTGGGCATGGCAATCTCTTTGACGATATTAAGTTGTTGATCCTAGCATAATAGATACACGCTGTGTATCCATTATCATAGAAAATTGCGACACTTGTTTTTCAACGTATCGTGATTGGCCGGTACAGGTCTTGCTAATTCGATAGTCTGTAGAGTGGTCATACTTTTGTAGAAATCAGCCGGAGTAAGTGTCATCACTACCTCAATCATGCTGTCGAAATCAAACCCTAACGTAGCGCCGCCTTCACGGGCCGCTTTCGTTGTTTGAACATTTCCGGCCTCGATCATAGCCTTGATAAATGACAATTTGCAGTGAGGCGTTTGTTTTTCCATGTCCACCGCTAACCTAATAGGTTATATTTGACAAGCCAAAGCATCACATAATTGTTGGGCTGTAGGCAAACAATAACAAATACCGGAAAAGAGTCAGGTTAAGGTACACTTATTGATCTCTTTGGATAATATGCCAGGATAAATACAAGTTTTTCAAACCCTTGCAATATTTAAAATAAATTAACCTGCCCCCTTTTCGCCTAACAACTTGATGACGTTGTTTGTGACTTTATCAAGACATTCTTTAATCTCATGCGCCCATACCCGAATAACTATCCAACCCAACTCCGTAAGTTGTGATGTAACCCGCCTATCTCTTTCAATATTACCTTTGATTTTATTTTCCCAGAAATCGGCATGAGTAACGGGACTTGTTCCATGAATTGGACATCCATGCCAAAAGCACCCATCAACAAAAATTGCTAACCGCTGTTTCGGAAAAACAATATCAGGCCGACCAATCAAAGCCGCATGCACTCTATATCTTAATCCCTTAGCCCACAAAGCCCTGCGAAGTTGCAATTCAGGTTTAGTATTTTTCCCCTTGATATTAGACATGCATCTACTTCGTTGCTCTGGCGTCAGAACATCGTTTCGGTTGCTGTTGTGCCTAGCTTGGTTCATAACTATTTTCATCAACATCAGACAAATCAATCTGAATCTCTTGATCGAATTTTAAAACCTTAGGGGCAACAGAAATGCTGTCTACTGTAATACCGGCAGGAAGCTCCGCAAAATGATTCCGCAATTCAATTGCAGTATTGTTTAGGTCAGTTGCTATCCGAAGTTTAGCTGACGTTTCCGTGACCATATAGAGTCGAAAAAGATCATAAGGTGCTTTTCCATCAGCCATTTCATAAAGCTCCCCTATGGAAATATGTATTGGATTATTAAAGTCCCCGGCAGTTGATTTTGCATCGACGTTCCTGAGTAACCCGCTCGTCTCAACAATCTCAAAATCATACGGCGCTATCGCATTTTCATCAGAAATCCAACGATAATCCAAAATACGGTTTGCCTGTTTCTCCACTGCAAGCCAAGCATTCAGGATTTCTTCTCCTAATCTGCCAACCAACTCCGCAGATCGCTTTGCTTTATTAAGTTCTTCTTGGCTGACACCACGCCCTTGACGTCGTTTTGTTAATTTGCGAAAACCCTCAAATCCTCCAGCTGCAACATCTTCAAGTATATCCTGGCCAATAAGATCAAGAAAAGGATGTCCCTCATCAAGGTCAACATCACTAAATGCATTCGTAAATTCATCAGCATTAAGAGCCAACATTCCTTTTCTCACAGAAAACGCATCAGAGTATTTATTTTCTATTGCTTGATATATCTGCGTATCTGAGGCTAATGCGCTGGATACAAGATAAAGACTGGCGGCATGGGGCTCGGTATCTCCTGAAAACTCAAGAATCGCATAATCACCTTTTTTCAAAGGAACATAGCGCTCCACTTCCTCTGGTGGATCATAGATTAGCTCACCATTTAGTCGCCAGTTCTTTTGTTGCTTGAGTATTTTTCTCTGTAAATTGTGAAGTCCGGCACCTCCCGGCCCATAAATGGAGAGATTCAAAGGAATACGCTTACTGGCAGAGGTCAATTCAGACAACCCCGGATAAAGAGACTGGACAAACACAGCTGCATCCAAATTGAACGCTTTTTGTTTGCTTTCAGAAGTTCTATAGTGATATTCGAAGAACGTTAAATCAGACGCAGCTAGCCGTTTCAATACGAGTTTTCGTTTCACCTTTTATTATTCCTTTTTGCAGTTGCTGAATTATAGTTGTGGCAAGCGCCCTTGCCATAAGTGGCGGTACAGAATTACCAATTTGGCGAAACGCCGGATTCATCGTGCCACTGAACACAAAACCATCTGGAAATGACTGAAGCCTTGCGGCTTCCCTTACAGATATTGTACGTGCTTGAGCACTGTCATAATGAATATGGCTGTAACCATCCTTTCCAAGATGTGCCATCAGAGTACGTGCCGGTTTATCAGCCTCCATTTTTCGCCATTTATTCGGAAATTTGTTGACATCATAGGGTGGCACTATCTGATTCTTCAGGTTCTCATATTCAGATGTACCTTCAATTATATTGATGCCTTCACTTTGAAGCTGCGAAATCCGTTCAGCAAGCATATTGTGTGCATGCTTCCAGGCTTCTGGATATTGGTCTCCCGGATTAAGACGGGCAAAAAGATCATAGTCGCGGGGTAGATAACGGATAACATGATCCATGAGACTTTCCGGTGCTTCAAATCCAGGCCATGTTCGCATTAATCGAGCATAGGTAGAATAATTTGAACGCTTGCCATACGGAATTGGTTTATCGAACCGCCTAGCCCCCCGTCGCAATTCCCCGGATTTTAGTAATTCTCTGGCATAAACGGGTGGCAAATCACTGATGGCCTGCTCTACAGTAATGGCGGGAATAAGCTCTGCTGTAGCTTCAGGAGGCTCAACATAATTATGAGTGTTCTCGAAAAATTCACCTTTTTTTAGAAGCTTCAACGCTACGGCTCGCGAGCCATCATAACCTGCCGGAACATCAACCCAATGCGTCGGTGACGGGAATATTATCTGATCGGTTAGTTCCCGGCGATAGGCAATAAGGAACATCCGTTGACGCATCTGTGGTACGCCATAGAACGCTGCATGAAGAAGAGTGTAACGACATATGTATCCTTTACTTTCCAGAACCTCCCCTATTTCCTCGGCAATATTCTGACCTCCATGATTCAAAACATCAGGCACATTTTCTACTAATACAGCAAGTGGTTGAAATGCTTCCACATAACGAAGATATTCCAAATACAACTGTGCTCTTGGATCATGTTTAAATGCCTGTGGATGAGCATCGATCTCCCGTAATTTAGGCCGACCAACGCGTGCGAAAGCCTGACATGGGGGGCCGCCCACAATTACGTCAACTGCTTCATTTATAGTCCCTAGTCCTAATTCACGCACTAAATCCTCAGGGTGCGTCGTTATAATATCTCTGGCTTTACAATGCTCTTCTCTCCCATTATGAAAATTGATACCGTGTGATCTTGCGGCATCAGGATCAATCTCAATTGCGGCAGCAATATCAAATCCAGCAGTTTTGAATCCAAGTGAGAGACCGCCACATCCGGCAAAAAGGTCTAAAACGCGAGGCATATCACCTGCTTGTAGTCTAGCAAGCTTGTAAGCAATTGCTTGTTTTGTCGTTAAATTAAGGTTTCGCATAACTTCATTTAGGAAAGAAAATTGCGTTCATCACATTAGACCAAAGTTAAACATCCAAATTAGTAACATCCAACGCATTCTTAACAATAAAATCCCGACGCGGCTCGACCACATCGCCCATTAATGTCGTGAAGATTTCATCGGCGGCAATCACGTCTTCGATCCTGACTTGCAGCAAGCGCCGGTTGTTGGCATCCAGCGTGGTTTCCCACAGCTGTTCAGGATTCATTTCGCCCAGACCTTTGTAACGCTGGATATGCTGGCCTTTTTTGATTTCCTTCATCATCCATTCGAAAGCCTGTTTAAAGTTGCTGACCGGCTGCTGTCTTTCGCCCATTTGCATAAATGAGCTTTCGTTAAACATGCCCGCCGTATCCGCTGCATATTGCGCGATTTTTTGGTAATCCTTACCGTTGAAAAAGGTCGACGGCAATACAAAGGTTTTGGTGATTGCGTGCAGGCGTTTATTAACTACAACCGAAAAGTCACTGCTTGATTTGTAGTCCAGCTCAACGGTGTATATCGCCTTGCTGTCAGAGTCAGTCAACCGTCGCTCCATATCGGCAAACCAGGCGGCGAGCTTTTGCTGATCCTGTTTGAGTTCGTCGCTGATTACATCCATATAGGCGAATTGCTCCAAAAATATCTCGTCATAACGTCTGGACAGGCGGTTATTGATGCCATCCACTTCGGTAAACAGTTTGGCCAGTTTTTCCAATCCCTGCCCTTGAATGGGCGGTGCGGATACATCGGTGAACAGCTGGGCTTTATCCAATGCAAGCTGGATCAGGTATTCGTTCAGCTGGGCATCGTCTTTAACGTAATGCTCTTGCTTGCCTTTTTTAACTTTATACAACGGCGGTTGGGCAATGTAGATATAGCCTTTCTCGACAATCTCGGGCAATTGGCGATAAAAGAAGGTCAGCAACAAGGTTCTGATATGCGAGCCGTCGACGTCCGCATCGGTCATGATGATAATGCGGTGGTAGCGCAGTTTGGCCAGGTTGTATTCGTCTTTGCCTATGCCGCAACCTAAGGCGGTAATCAAGGTTCCGACTTCTTCCGATGAAATCATTTTGTCGAAACGGGCTTTTTCTACGTTAAGAATTTTACCCTTCAACGGCAGGATGGCTTGGGTGCGGCGATCTCTGCCCTGCTTGGCCGATCCGCCCGCAGAATCCCCTTCCACCAGGAACAATTCGGATAATGCGGGATCTTTTTCCTGGCAATCGGCCAGTTTGCCCGGCAGTCCGGCAATATCCAGCGTGGTCTTGCGGCGGGTCATTTCACGGGCTTTACGGGCGGCTTCCCTGGCACGAGCCGCATCGACGATCTTGCCGACGATGGCTTTGGCGATTTGCGGCTTTTCCAGCAAGAATTCCTGTAGCTTCTCGTTCATCGTCGATTCAACCAGAGGTTTAACTTCCGATGAAACCAGTTTGTCTTTGGTTTGCGAGGAAAACTTCGGATCGGGCACTTTAACCGACAGCACGGCAGTTAAACCTTCTCGAGCATCGTCTCCGGTGGTCTGTACTTTTTCTTTTTTAGCCAAGCCGCTGGATTCGATGTATTGATTGATAGTACGGGTCAAAGCGCCCCTGAAACCGGCCAAATGACTGCCGCCGTCGCGTTGCGGAATGTTGTTGGTGTAGCAAAACACATTCTCCTGATAGGAATCATTCCATTGCATTGCCACTTCAACAGTGACTCCTTCTTTTTCCGCAATAAAATGGAACACTTCCGGGAACAACGGTGTTTTGTTTTTATTCAGATGTTCGACGAATGCGCCGATGCCGCCTTCGAACTCGAAGACGTCTTTTCTATCAGTACGTTCGTCTTCCAGGCTGATGCGTACGCCGGAATTCAGGAAGGACAATTCTCTGAGCCTTTTTGCCAGAATGTCATAGTGAAACTCGACATCGGTAAAGGTTTCCGCGCTGGGCTTGAAATTAATCATGGTACCGGAGCCTTCGGCAGGCCCTACTGCTGCCAAGGGGGCAACCGGGTTACCCATACGATACTGCTGCTTGTAAAGTTGACCATTTTTGCGAACTTCAAGATTCAATTCTTCAGACAAGGCGTTTACAACCGATACCCCTACTCCGTGCAGACCGCCGGAAACTTTATAAGCGTTATCATCAAACTTACCGCCGGCGTGCAGTACGGTCATAATGACTTCCGCCGCAGACCTGCCCTCTTCCTTGTGAATATCAACCGGAATTCCCCGGCCATCATCAGAAACCGAGACTGAGCCATTATTGTGAATAATCACCCTGACTTCTTTGCAATATCCCGCTAAGGCTTCGTCAATCGAATTATCGACAACCTCAAAAACCATGTGATGCAACCCGGAACCGTCATCCGTATCACCGATATACATGCCCGGTCTTTTTCTTACCGCATCTAACCCTTTTAACACTTGAATATTGGTACTGTCGTATTCAGGCACGGCAGTTGTTATAGCGGCTGTTTGGCTTGACGTTTCGACAACTTGATCAACAGAGTTACTCATGATTGTTTTTTTTCCTATTGGTTGCGAATGTTCCACGTGAAACATTACGCGGGTTTTATGGTGCCTTGTTCCACGTGGAACATTTTGTAATTTTTTATTTGGCTTAAATCGCCAAAGTCTTGTCTTTCTGTAGCCGTTATAAACACTTGGCATGACATTTCTGACAAATAGCGCAATAATTTAGCACGGTTAACTACATCGAGTTCCGCCGCGAAATCATCAATCAATATGCAGCCGGTTTGGCTCTGTTCGTTGGCAAGCAACTGAACCTGCGCCAATTTCAAGCTCATGACCAATAACTTCAATTGACCGCGTGAAACAAAATCTTTTGCTAACCGGTTATTGATCAATAATTGAAAATCCCCCCGATGCGGCCCGCTATGGGTAAATCCATAGCGCAGGTCTTTATCTTGGTCTTCGATTAAGACACGGCTGAATTCTTTAACAGTATCCCAACCGGAAACTAACCTTAAATCGATTCCATCAAGGCTAAGAAATCTGCCGACAATCTCGATAAAAACAGGCTTGAATTTTTCTAAATATTGCTGACGGTAGCTATCCACTATTGTACCGTAATACACAAGTTCATTATCCCAAACATTGAGCTGTTCAAGCCGTCTTGTTTTTAACAGTGCATTACGTTGGGACAAGGCTTTTTTAAATCTGCGCCATGCAGGCAAGAAGTGCTGATCATTATTAAAAACGCCCCAATCTAAAAACTCTCTCCTGATTTGGGAACCCGCATCGAGCAATTCATAGCTTTTGGGATGAATAAGCTGCAATGGCAATGCGTAAGCTAAATCCGAGCGTTTTTGTTTTGATTGTTGATTGATGCGAATTTCAATATTTTTACCATCCAGTTGTATGCCCAAATGCAGACGACTGCCATTTTCCTGCACGGTTTGGGCTGAAACAACCAGATGGTTTTGCGTAAAATTGATAACCGACTTGATAGCTGAACAACGAAAAGATTTGGCTCGCCCTAAAATAAAAATCGCTTCAATAAGCGTGCTTTTTCCACTGGCATTTTCTCCAACAATCAGATTAATTGCCGGTGAGGGGGTGATGGATTGTTTTTGGATATTTCTAACTCCGTAAATATCCAGTTTCAACAAACTCATAACTGCAATATTACAGTCTCATGGGCATGACGATAAACTTATACCCGCAGTCACCGGGTTCATCGATAAAACAACTACTGGCATTGCTCGCAATCGTCAGAACCGCAAGCTCCGAATCCAGATTTGAAACAGCATCCAATAAATACTGGGCGTTAAAAGCAATAGTTAACGGTTCGCCGGTGTATTCGATAAACAGTTCTTCTTCGGCTTCATCATGCTCCGGGTTATGCGTGCTGATTTTTAGGCTGTCGGGTTTAATGTCGAAAGTCACGCCCTTGAATTTTTCATTCGACAAGATAGCGACACGGGTCAATGCTTCTTTCAGTATCTGCTTTTGAATATGGATTTGGTTAAAAAACTCTTGCTGAAAAACTTTGCCGAAATCAGGATATTTAGAATCGACCAGTTTCGCGGAGAAAATCAGGTTCTTGATAAAAATTCTAATATTGTTGCTGGAAAACTCGACTTTCAAATCAGCATCCGGATCGTCAAGCAAGCGGCTCAGTTCGAGAACGCCTTTTCTGGGCAGAATAATTCGCGCTTCAAAACCGGTAGCCTGATCGAGATTATCCTCATAAATAGATAAGCGGTGCCCATCCGATGCAACCAGTTTCAACTTACTATTGGAAACATTAAGTAATAAACCATTCAGGTAATAACGAACATCCTGGTTAGCCATGCAGAAGATCGTCTTATCCAATGCTTTTTTAAATTTTCCGGCATTGATAAATAAGTGGTTCTCTAATTCCGATTCGGCAAATTCGGGATAATTATCTGCCGGCAAACAGCTCAAGGAAAAACGGCTGCGACCGGAGGCGATTTTTACTTTATCATCCAGCAACTCAAACTTTATTTCCGCTCCGCTAGGTAAAAGCCTGCAAATATCCAAGAACTTTCTTGCCGGGACAGTAATCGAACCCGACGTAGCTGTTGCGATATTGATTTTAGCGACGATCTGAATTTCCAGATCGGTACCGGTCAAAATAAGCTGATTTTCCTCGATAACCATCAATACATTAGAAAGAATAGGCATGGTTTGCCTTTTTTCTATGACGCTGACTATTTGCTGCAAAGGAAGCAGGAGTTCTTCTCTATTAATAATAAATTTCATAAAAGAATATTCTTATATTATTACTATTAGCTTAAAAGGAAACTGTTGATAACAGTATTTTATCCTTAATAATCAATTAGCTGTGTTGTTATGAATAATGTGTTTAAGGGTGCTGGTTTAACGTGTACGGATTGTAGGTAACTAAACGATGTTAACAAAAGCGCATTTTATCCACAGGTTGCTCACGGTCAATGCGACAGGGTTCTCAACAGGTTGGAATAATCTTCGGCAATCTTGCTATCGGCTTCTTTTAACTCGGCAATTCGTTTGCAGGCATTCATTACCGTGGTGTGGTCGCGGCCGCCAAAGGCATCGCCGATTTCGGGAAAGCTGTGCGATGTCAGTTCCCTGGCCAGGCACATGGCCATTTGCCTGGGCCTGGTAATGGATTGCTTTCTGTTTTTTGATGACAAATCGGCAACGCGAATTTTAAAATATTCGGCAACCGTTTTCTGGATGTTGTCGATATTAACGAGTTTATCCTGCAAGGAAATTAAATCATGCAACGCTTCCTTAGTGAAATCTATGGTGATTTCACGGCCGGTAAACTGTGCGTTGGCAATGACTCGCCTTAAAGCGCCTTCCAGATCTCTAACGTTGGAAGGAATCCTTTTGGCGATAAAGAAAGCGACATCCTGAGCCAGCTCAATATTAACCAAAGCGGCTTTTTTCATTAAGATAGCGGCCCTGGTTTCCATATCAGGCGGCTCGATTAAAACCGGAAGCCCCCAGCCAAACCTTGATTTTAAGCGGTCTTCAAGACCTATTATTTCCTTGGGATATTTGTCGCAGGTCAAAATAACTTGGTGTTTCTTTTCCAGCAGCGTATTGAAGGTATGGAAAAACTCTTCCTGTGAGCGTTCCTTGCCGGCAAAAAATTGAATATCGTCGATCAACAGCACATCAACGCCGCGATAAAATTCTTTAAAGGCATTAATGGAGTTTTGCTGCAATGCCTTGACCATATCCTGGACGAATTTTTCAGAGTGCAGGTAAACGACAGTCGCTGACGGATTTTTTTGTAAAACCGCATTGCCTATGGCATGCATCATATGGGTTTTACCTAAACCCGAACTGCCGTAAATAAGTAATGGGTTATAAGCTTTGCCGATGTTCTCGGAAACCTGTATTGAAGCCGCTCTTGCCAACTGATTGGACTTACCTTCGACAAAATTATCGAAGGTAAACGCCTTATTGAGGAAGTTGGGACTGCTTTTTTGGTTTCCGGCAGGCTTGGCTACTTTTGCGGCCATTGCAACGGTTGAATTTCTGGAACCGATTTCCAGACTCAAATTTAATGTGCCGTTGGAAAACTCATAAATAGTTTCTTCAATTTTCGCAAAATGATGCTCTTTAACCCAGTCCAGTACAAAGCGGTTAGGAGCCAATAAT
>DAINRH010000078.1:0-2958 GCA_036741905.1 Methylobacter sp.
TCCTCGTTAGTAGTTATAAACTCTTGTATGCGTTATATCGTTTCGTAATTTCAGGACATGCCAAGGTCGGCCCTATTCCGTTTACGCAATAATTATCACAAATAATCTGTTTGATTTTAACCTATGAAGGCAATCTATACCAGCTGTCCTTTCCCTGATGTTATTTGGCACAATAAAAAGGCTTGTGAATCAATGCGACTCACAAGCCTTTTGTTTTTGAATTTTGACTTCGGTTTAGCTGTTTAACGCATCCGCATAAGCCATATCAAAGTTAGGGATGTGGCTATCTAACCACCCCTTAACCAGTTGACCGACGCCTTCGTCAACTTCTGCCTGACCCGCATGAAACTTTGCTTGCAGACCGCCGCAAATACCTACCAACGCCTCATGCTCTTCCTTGTGGCGATCGTAGCCCGCATAACCTTTTGCCAGCATTTCTTTTTCTTCATGAGCAAAATGATCGACAACATATGAAATCAAATCATCTAATTGCGCACCTATGGCAGAACGCTCCGCTCCACCTGTTGCCAAATCATACAGTTTATTAAGCTTATCAAACAAAATCTTATGTTCATCATCGGCAAAGCCGACATTTGTACCGTATTGACCGGCTGTCCAAGTAATTAAAGCCATAACGTCTCTCCTGATATTTTTTATATTATTGATTATTTACCGCACAAATATTATGGATTATATCCGGCGCTAAATCCATATTTAATTTATGGTATAATTAACTTACTCCCACTATCCAAAAACCTGACTCCAGGTTAACCACCAGACAGAGGGAACTCTATCAAAATAACATTTGCGTTAATGCAGCCTTGCCAAAAAAGAAGAATCAATTCGACATCCGCCGATTTCCGGACGATCCTGCAGATCCTGCTCGAAATCCCGATAGGTGGATAACTGAAAAGCAATGCGCGTAATCTTGCCGCCGGAAAATTCAAACTCCATAGCGCCGCCTTTAACACGCGGACCGCCTTCTTTAGTGGTGAATAATAAAATGCCCGCATTTCCTACAGATTTTCCCAAGCCGTCAGGAACCGGACGCGCGCAGCTCAGCTCGTTTATCGACAACCCTGAAAAAACTTGCGCCAATTGACGGGCATTGACAATAACGCCCTCGCCCGGAATAGGCGCCGATGCAGACGCTACAGCCACATCGGGAGCAGCAGGAGCGGCCTGGATAATTGCAGCATCTGCGGGAGCTACCGGCGTTACCGGCGGATTCAGCAATAATTCCAAGCCGAAGTCACCTAAATGATTTTGCAACAACACGCTGCCGTCGCCGTTTTTTGCCGTGTTTAGCAAAGGAAACAACTGCTGTTCCATTTCCGCCTTGTTTGGGTTTTTCAACACAGCAACCAACTGCCTTTCAATCGACTTAAGCGGCGTAAATAATTGCTCTTTTTTATGACTGGCCTCCCCCATCTGATCCCAGTCGGCCTCTGTATTGACCGGCAAGCCCATCGCTTTCATAACCGCATAATCATCAGGCGCCAGACAATTAGCGAAGTTTTTACTGCGATAACTTTCTATGACTTTAGGGCGCATTTCTTCACTCTGCGTCTTTTGCCGAGTGATATTGTAGTTGTTCCAATCGCCATTTTTAGCCAGAAAATAGTAAATCACCGCATTGCGGTCAAACTTATTGAAACCCAAATCCTTCATTACCAGCTTCATCTTCCGGCAATTGCCTTCCATGTCCTGATAATTATTCCAGTCCGGCTTTAAATTCGGTTTTGCCGGATGTTTCGATTGCTCGATCAGTTGTTGAAGATTGATTTCCCCGGCCGCTGACTTTATCGGCGAATAGCCAAGTTCTTCGAACGATAAATCACGCGCATCGGGAATGCCGTCAGCCGTCGTTTTTAACAGCAAGGATGGCAAAATTTCCGGATAAATCTTTAGTTCGCCCAGCTGTTTGGTATCGGAACCAAGCAGATTAAGCCCGCCTTCCGCCACATCAAAAACCTTAAACATCGTCTGATTGAGCGTTCCGGTTTTACCCGCATAAGTCGTGGCCGCCGGCAACGAATGCGATTCCGAACTATGTTTGGCCGATTGATGAGGCGCAGGCGTTGTTACCTCTGCCTGCTGATTGCCCTTTACCCACTGCCCCGCAACCTGCCCCATGATCGCAACCCCCATGCCGACGCCGGTCAGCGCCAGCAAATTGCCGGCCGCATTCACATCGCCGACCAAGCTCGACACATCCACATCGCTATTCGCATTGGTGTAGAAGTTATAATCGACCAGCGTTTCCTTGCCCGAATCCAGTCGTATCCACGGCGTCAGGTAAAGCTTTTTAGCATCGAAAGTAAAATTGCACTTGCCGGTGGTCGCCTGATACAAAAAGCCGGTGGCCTCACGGTTGAACTTAAGCGCCTCGTTACGCACGCTATAAATAAGCGCCGCCGACAAATCGCCTTTTTCATAAGAAGGCGTCATATTGGTACAGCCGCTTTTTAAAACATTATCGCCTTTAAAATCGAACTCCGAAATCAAGCGCACGTAATAGTCATCGCCGTCAATAGCCTGAAAACCCTGTAGCGGTTGAAACTGGCTCGCCTGAATCGAGGGATGATCAACCACAATTTGCCGGGTCGTTGTACATCCGGATAACAGCGTACCGGCTACCAAAATGAATTTTACTGATGAGAGAGTGCGAGTCGACATGCATTAACCTTGTACCGTACGTTAGACGGCCAATCAAGCTGGAAAAGGGGAAAATAATAGGGCTATCGGAGAGACTTTGTCATGTTTTATTTTTAGCTAGCCGCCCGCGTAACAGTGTTCAAGCGCGGTTATATCCTGACTTGCTCCGCTAGAAAATTAAAATCGGCAACGTCCATGTAAGGCAATACCGCCAACAAAGGCGCGTCCACAGCGGCTTTTATGGTTTGGATATTTTCATCCCTGCTTAACACATCCGGGTCCGTGCAGACTGCAATCCAG
>DAINRH010000078.1:3058-17325 GCA_036741905.1 Methylobacter sp.
TTGGATATTTTCATCCCTGCTTAACACATCCGGGTCCGTGCAGACTGCAATCCAGCCCGCACACTTTACACCCGAATGCTCTATCGCCTGATAAGTCAATCTCGCATGATTGATGCAACCTAACCGGATTGCAACAACCATAATAACCGGCAAAGCCAGCGCTTTTGCCAAATCGCTGATAGCTTCCCGCTCATTTAAAGGCGCGTACCAACCTCCGGCGCCTTCAACGATAACGATGTCGGCCAAGGTTTTCAATAGCTCGAATGGGGCTGCCAGCACATCCAGCCTGACCGGATTATCCACACCCGCAATATGAGGAGAAACCGGCAGTTCATAGGCGTAAGGATTGATCAAGTCGTAATCAATCTGCCATGACGCGTTTTCCTGTATCAGCAACGCATCTGCATTTTTCAGCCGCCCGTCCACCATCACACAACCGGCGGCCACCGGCTTCATGCCTGCCACTGTTTTCCCCTGACCTTTAAAGTAACGCATCAGCGCAATCGTCGCCCAGGTTTTGCCGGCGTTAGTGTCGGTGCCGGTTATAAAGTAACCTTTTTCCATCAGCTTGCCGTGACCATCATGGTCTCGAAAGTCGCGGGAACCAGATCGCCGCTTCGATGCCGCTCATAAGCCGCAATCATGCGCTGCATCTGGGTCTTGGTCGTGATGTTTTTATTACGCCCGGTAATCATATTATGTGCGCCGATGTGCTTTAGCTCCTTCATCAACGCTATAACCGAAGCGTAGTTCGATCGATAAAGCCTGGTTTCGATTTTTATCTCGGTGTACCCCGCCGACTGAAGAAAGCGGGTCAACTGCCGCTCGCTGTAAAAGTCATTAACGTGGTTGAAATCGTCGACTTCCGCCCACGCGGCTTTTAATTCCTGCAACGTTTGCGGGCCGAATGTCGAAAAAACCAGCCGACCACCCGGTCTTAATACCCGTTTAATATCGGTAAAAACAACATCGAGATTGATGCACCACTGCAACGCGAGATTGGAAAATACGCCGTCGACGATTTGCCCGGCAAGCGGCAACTGTTCGGCATCGGCGCATAAATAAATGACATTCGGCATATCGGCCAGCTTTGTTCGCGTTACCTGCAACATCGGCAACGCAATATCCAGCGCGATAACAGGCTGGGCAAATTCCAATAACTTTGCGGATAAAAAACCGGTGCCGCACCCCAAGTCCAACAGAGGTCCGGTCAGGCTTGCGGTATCGATAGTATCCAGCAGCGCCTTACCGACAGTGCGCTGTAGCTCGGCAACACCGTCATAAGTAACCGAAGCCGCCGCAAACGACTGCTTGATTTTGGCTTTATCTAAATACATTGTTCATCCATAAATCGGGAAATAATCGCCGACGTTTCCCGGCTGTGCGATAAAAACGGCACGTGTCCCGCCCTGTCGATTATATTTAATTCAAGACTTGACAATAACTGCTGCATTTTTTGACCTACAGCCACGGGAACCAAGGTGTCCAGGCCGCCTAAGATGACCGCGACGGGAATAGTCAGCCCGGATAAAACCGGTCTTAAGTCGGCTTCTTTTAATATGCTCAATCCGCCCTGCAAGGTATTTTTATCAGGTGCATCACATTCAAACACGGCGCTTTTAAGCGCCTTCAACAAGACTTTCCGATCAGACAAGCCGTTTACCTGCAACGATAAAAAACGCAGCAAAGTCGCCTGACAGTCTTTATTCAAATGCCTCGCAAAATCATCCAGCAAGCCAGTATCCATGCCCGGCCATTGCTGCGTTTGCGTGTACGAGGGATTCCCCGCCAGCAACACCAGCGAAGCTACCCGCTCCGGGTAACGATCGGCTATGTCAAGCACCACCGTAGCCCCCAAAGACCAGCCCAGCCAGCAACAGCGCTGCTCGGGAACCGCTTTAACCAACTCGCCGCTAATCCGTTCCAGCGTAAACGGATCGATTGTTTCGCTGCGTCCGTGTCCCGGCAAATCGATACAGGTGACCCGGTAATTCTGCGCCAACTGCTTGGCGAACTCGCGCCAGATACCGGCATGCATCGCCCAGCCATGCACCAGCACAATAGCTTTGCCTTTGCCGTATGTTTCCAAATGAATTTTGGTCATTTACGGCCTGCGATAATTTTGGCGAACGCGTCCAGCAACCGGTCGACATGCTGCTCATCATGCAACGCCGAAAAAGTGACCCGCAACCTTGCGCTGCCTTGAGGCACTGTCGGCGGACGAATCGCGCTGACCAGGAAACCGGCCTCCAATAAAGCCTTGCTTATATCCACTGCCCTTTGACTGTCGCCGATCATGATCGGCTGAATAGCGGACGATGACGGCATCACCTGCAATCCGAGCTGCTCAGCGCCCACGCTGAAACGCTCCGACAGTTTTTTAAGCTTATCCCTGCGCCAATTTTCCGCGACGACAATTTTCAAGCTTGCCCGAGTCGCTTCGGCAACCGCCGCCGGTAACGCAGTGGTATATATATAAGTGCGGGCTTTCTGAATCAAAGTTTCAACCAGCAGCTCGGAACCCGCGACAAAGGCGCCGAAGGTGCCGAAACCCTTGCCTAAAGTCCCCATCAACACCGGCACATCGTCCTGACTGAGGCCGTAATGCTCAACAATTCCGCCGCCGTGCCGACCGATTACGCCCAAGCCGTGCGCATCGTCAACCATCAGCCAGGCATGATGATTTTTCGCCGCAACCGCCAACTCGTCCAACGGCGCAAAATCGCCATCCATGCTGAATACGCCATCGGTCACGATCAGCTTATTGCCTGCGGCCTTGTCCAACTTTGAGCCGAGATCGGCCACGTCGGCATGGGCATAGCGTTTAAACGTTGCGCCGGACGACAAGCCGCCGTCCAGCAAAGAAGCATGATTCAACCGGTCTTCAAACACCGTATCGCCGCGGCCCAATAAAGCCGAGATCGCACCGATATTGGCCATGTATCCCGTGGAAAACAATAATGCCCGGTCACGGCCGGTAAACGCCGCCAACTCTTCTTCCAAAGCATGATGAGCCGCACTATGCCCGCAAATCAAATGCGCCGACCCGCTGCCGACGCCGTATTGATCCGCACCGGCTTTAAACGCTTTAAGCACATCGGCATGGTTGGCTAAGCCCAGATAATCATTGCTGCAAAAATTGACGATATGCCTGCCGTCAATTTCCAGATTAATGCCTTGGGGAGATGCGATAACCCGCCTTGATCGATACAAGCCCTGTTGGGCAATATCGTCTAGGTTGGCTGCTAATTCTGTGAATCGGGGAGTCATTAGATTTAAAGTCTTTGTCCACGAAAGACACGAAATAAATTACTTTGAATATTTTCGTGCTTTTCGTGTTTTTCGTGGATCAATTGATTTTTTCGGATCAAGCGTAACTTGAACCGCCGGAATAGACGCCCAAACGATCAAACAAAGCCAAGTCATGGTTGGTCATCGGATTATCGGTGGTCAATAACTTGTCGCCGTAAAAAATCGAGTTAGCTCCGGCCAGAAAACACAGCGCCTGCATCTCATCGCTCATGTTATTGCGGCCTGCGGACAAGCGCACCCGCGACTTGGGCATCATGATTCTGGCAACCGCCAAGGTTCTGATAAAAATGATCGGGTCCAGCGACTCGGTGCCCATCAGCGGCGTACCCTCAACCTGCACCAGCATATTGACCGGCACGCTTTCGGGATGTTTGGGCAGGTTTGCCAGTTCGATTAACAGCTTGGCGCGATCGACATCGCTCTCGCCCATGCCGACGATGCCACCGCAGCAGACGTTAATCCCGGCATCCCTGACCCGCGCCAGCGTATCCAACCGGTCCTGATAAGTCCTTGTGGTGATAACTTCGGAATAATAGTCTTCCGAGGTATCCAGATTGTGGTTGTAATAATCCAGCCCGCCCTCTTTTAACCGGGCCGTTTGCGCATCGGTCAACATGCCTAAAGTAACGCAAGTTTCCATACCCAAGGCCTTAACGCCCTGAACCATTTCTACCACCCGTTCCACATCCCGATCCTTAGGCTGACGCCAGGCCGCACCCATGCAAAAACGCGATGCGCCTTGATCTTTAGCCAGTTGCGCCGCCTGCAAAACCTTATCGACCGGCATCAGCGCCTCGGGCGTCAAATCGGAATCGTAGCGGGCGCTTTGCGGACAATAACCGCAATCTTCCGAACAGGAACCGGTTTTAATACTCAGCAAACTACTGATCTGAACTTCATTGGGATCGAAATTCTCCCGATGGATGGTTTGCGCCTTAAAAATCAGGTCATTAAAAGGCAACGCATAAAGCGCTTGCACTTCGTCCAACTGCCAGTCATGGCGAATTGCAGGGTTTGCAGACATTCTGTTAAGCTCCGGTTACTTTATATTTCTTTTAAAAAATAATCCCATAATTACGCATTTTCCTCACCACGAAGACACGAAGAACACGAAACTTTATATTTTTTTCTTCGTGTGCTTCGTGTCTTCGTGGTGAATAAATCCTTAGATTCACCCCGCAGGTGCAATCGACAAACTTGTCAACTTGTTTAAATGAAAATGGTATACAACTGGCTCAACATTATACAGGATTACCTGCTGCCGCCTACCTGCATCTTATGCGGAAACCCAGGACACAATTCCCGCGACATTTGTCATTCGTGTTACACCCATCTGCCTCGCAATAATCAGTGCTGTTACCGATGCGCCGAAATATTGGAAACGCCCACTACCGCCCCCGTGCTTTGCGGCCGCTGCCTGAGCCGCCATCCGGCTTTTGACGAAACCTACGCACCGTTCATCCATCAAGGCGCCATCCGGCATTTGATCGGCACCTTAAAATTCGGCGCTAATTACAAGAATGCCCGCTTGCTGGGCATGTTATTGGCCGACCATTTGCGACAAACTGCCGAACGACCCGAGCTGATATTACCGGTTCCATTGCATAAATCCCGCTATCGCGAACGCGGTTTCAACCAAGCCATAGAAATTGCCAGAACCGTAGGCAAAGAATTACAGATTCCGTTAGACCTCAACAGCTGTAGGCGACACCGTGACACGCCGCATCAAACCCAGTTAACTGCCAAAAAACGCCGCAAAAACCTGAAAAATGCTTTTTCCGTTATCAAACCAATCCACGCCCGGCATATCGCGATTCTCGATGACGTAATGACCACCGGCTCAACAGTTCATGAACTGGCTTACGTGTTGAAAAAAGCAGGCGCTAGCCGGGTCGATGTTTGGGTTTGCGCGAGGGCTTGATTCACCAATATCGTCAGGGTTAATCCGGATACTTTTTTCCGACTGCGAACGTCAATAAACCCAGTTCTCATGCCTAACCGGTAGCCTATTCAATTCATCCTTATAGAATCGCCAAAGCGGCATGAACCGGTCCATTAAGGTTATGAATCGATTGTTGTGACTGGGTTCCAACAGGTGAACCATCTCATGCACGACGATGTATTCCAGACATTCCGGCGGTTTCTTGGCCAATTCGGCATTGAGCCGGATGCTTTTGGAGCCGGGGCTACAACTGCCCC
Organism: Methylobacter sp.; assembly: GCA_036741905.1. Taxonomy (GTDB): domain Bacteria; phylum Pseudomonadota; class Gammaproteobacteria; order Methylococcales; family Methylomonadaceae; genus Methylobacter_A. The sequence continues at coordinate 8,570 of DAINRH010000078.1, forward strand.
ACTTCGTTTTCATCCTTTGCACAAAAAACCGCTCCACCTTCACACCGATAAGCGGCTCCCATTTGGCAATCAAAACCGGCACGGCTTCCTTGAGCCTCTCCCGATACCATGCATCCAGAATCGCCTGTTTTTTTTCCTCGCTGCTTGCAGGACGAATCTGAAGACGTATTTTATTGTGCTTTAACGCCACTTCCGGCGTGGCATCGTTCTCAACCAGTTGAAGCAGGTAGCGCTTGCCCCAAACGTAATGGCTTTCGCGGTCGAGGTATTCGCGCGGCGTCTCCCGTTGTTGTTCGAGCAGTTTTTTCTGTTGGCTTTTGATCCAGCCGAGCTTGGTAATCGCAAACACGCGGATAGTATCCATATCCATCCGCAACGGCGCGGCAATACGCACCTTGCCGACAGGCGGATACACGCTCAAATGGATATTCTTGATGTCTTTTAACACGACATCCACGGCAATATCGCCAAGCTGAATCTGTGTGGGCATCAGTATTCCTTATGCTGGGTAATGATCGGGAAGATACCTTCAACCTTCGCCGTATCCTGCAAAACCCCATACAAAGCTGCTTTGATGATTTGCTCTTTTGCCTGAATACCACGCCAATCGTCAGACCGTACCTGCCTAATGGTCTCGTCGATCCTGACCGTCAGTTCCAGCGCATCGTTTTTACTTGCGCCCCCATAGGCGGCAGACGGCTCGCAAAGATTGTCATAAAGCGCGCGGCGTCCCGGCGTATTCAATTGTTCGGGCGTATCGCCGGACTGACCTTCTTCCACCGTCTTCACCAACTCGGCAATCCGTTTCAGGTATTCCTCATACTCAATGGCCTTGGCTTTACGGGTGGCGATGATCTCATCCAGCAACGCCGACATTTTGTCGTACAACGCCGGGTTGTTCAGGTGTTCCTTGATGATCTTGCTGCGAACATTATTCTCGATGGTCTCGGCCACGGCATCCTTGCTGCCCTTCAAGCCGCCAAGTTGCGCATTGATTGCATCGGCAATGCCGGTTTTCACAATCAGCTCCAATAACGGCATGTTATCGAACGGCGAAATCTTTCTCGGCGCATCGGCTTCGATATAAGTGTCGATCAGGTGCCGCATGTCCGCCTCGTAGGCTTTCATATCCAGCTTTTCGTCGGCGGCGTTGCGGATGATTTCCCGCAGTTTGAGATACTCGTCAAGCTTCTGTTTGATGCGCTTAGTTTCGACATCGCCGTATCCGGCTTTGTCCAGTTCGCCGTCAATATTGGCGTAGGCGCGCACCAAAGCGACCGCCGCCTTGTAAAACGCAACGCGTTGCGTTTCATGCGTCTTCAGATCATCAGGAATCTCGGTGTTGCCGCAGAAATAACGGATATGCTCAAGCTCGCTCTTCGGCGGCTCCACCGGCTCGCAAAGCAGCGCGATAGCTTCCAGCGCATTGTCCAAACGCTCCCGGCCTTTAGTCAGGCGGTCTTGCAACAGAATCTCAGGATCGGCGCCGCCAGCGCTATGATCAAGCTCTGAACTATAGACTGCGATGGCGTTTTCGACCTTCTTGAACAAATCCTTGTAGTCCACGATGTAGCCGAAGTCCTTATCCTCGCCATCCAGCCGGTTAGTGCGGCAAATGGCCTGGAACAGTCCGTGATCTTTCATGCTCTTGTCGATATAAAGATAAGTGCAGCTCGGCGCATCGAAACCGGTCAGCAACTTGTCCACCACGACCAACAGCTTCATGTTGGCAGGCTGCTCCTTGAACAACTTCTTGGCGTTATCCTCGTAAGTCTCGGTTTTGGACTTACCGGGCAGCGCATCCACATTATGCAACAGCTCGGTGTAGGTGTTGTAGATGATCAGTTTGTCCGTCTCCGTGTTCGCGCCGGTGTCTTCCAGCGTGACGTCTTTAATCTGCGGATTATAGGAGGTGACGACAGCACACTTGCCTTTAAACACCGTCTTCTGAAACAGCTCAAAATACTTACACGCCTCGTAAATGCTCGAAGCCACCAGGATGGCGGTACCGCGCCCGTCATTCAAGCGTCGGCGTCTTTTAAAGTCGAAGATAATATCGGCAACCACCCGCGCCATGCGAGATTTTGAGCTGAGCACATTCTGCATCGTACCCCACTTTTCGCGCAGCGCAGCCTTTTGCCAATCGTTCAGATTCGTGGTGGAAGCCTCGAACCATTCATCGACCGTTTCCTCCGAACCTAAATGCTGGTCGATGTCCCGCGCCTCATAAATCAAGTCGAGCACTACCTTATCCTCCACCGCCTCGCTGAATTTATAGGTATGGATATAACCGCCGAACACTTCCAGGCTAGTCTGCTTATCCTGCTTCAACAGCGGCGTGCCGGTAAAGCCGATAAACACGGCATTGGGCATCAGTGCCTTCATCGTACGATGCAGCTTGCCGCTTTGAGTGCGATGGCATTCGTCCACGAATACGAATAGCTCGCCCACCGTCCGGCAGGGTTGCGCTTCCAGTTCCTTGATGAACTGCTCGAAATCCTCCACGCCCTTTTTGCCGAACTTATGCACCAGCGAACAGAGCAAGCGTGGCGTAGCTTGGCCGAGCTGACTCATCAAGTCGCGGTCGGTGACAATCACCACGCGGGCATCGGGCTTGTACTCCAGAATCCATTTCGCCAGCAGCACCATCACGATGCTCTTGCCGCTGCCCTGCGTGTGCCAGATGATGCCGCCCTCGGCGCGGCGGACATGCGCCTGAGCGGCCTTGATGCCGAAATACTGGTGTACCCGCGGCAGCTTTTTCATCCCGCCGTCGAACAGCACAAAATCGTGCATCAGCTCGATCAACCGCGCCTTGTCGCACATCTTCAGCAGGTATTTATCCAGCTTGTAGCGACTGTTGTCGGTCTCGTTTTCTTTCCATGTCAGGAAATACTTTTCCTCGGTCTTGATAGTGCCGTATTGCAGGCCCTCGGAATCGTTACCGGCGAAGATGAGTTGCACGGTGCTAAAAAACCACGCATTGAACTCCGGCTGCTGATTGGAAATGTTCTGGCGAATGCCGTCTCCGATTGAAACGCGGCTGTTCTTCAACTCGATCACACCCACAGCGATGCCGTTGAGGTAAAGCACCAAGTCGGGCCGCCGCTCGCGGTTGCCTTTGAGCGTCACTTCCTCGGCGATAGAAAAATCGTTTTGCGCCGGGTCGTCCCAGTTGATCGGCTTGATCGTCTCCGTATTCTCGCCCGCTGCCGCCAGCACCTGAATGCCGTAACGCAGCAGGCTGTACACGGCCTTGTTGTTGTCGTACAGGCTGCGGTTCGGATTGCCCGCTTCCGAGCGCAGCCGGTCAAACGCCCGGCTGATCTGCTCCGGGCGGTAGCCGCTCTTGGTCAGAAAACCGGTAAGCAGCCCTTCCTCGATATTGCTGTTGTTGTCGCGGTCAGTCCAGTCGCCAAGGAAGCGATAGCCCAATTCATCGCGAAATAGAGTAATGACGCGGTTTTGCGTGGCGCGTTCGGATTGACCAATCTCATTCATTTTGCGTTTCCATTATTGGCTACTAACTTAAGCGGGACAGTCTAAGATTAAACCGTTCGTGGTGAACTTGTCGAACCATGCATCTTGAAATTTACCGAAGAGTATGTCGAACGACCTACTTTGACAAGCCTGCCGCGAGGGTTGTCTCGTTGCTACCGCTGTCCGGTATATACGCTCGACCAAGGCCAATCATGCGCTTCATTGCAAAGCCCGGCTTTTACCGGGTTATTGTGAATATAACTGACCGTACTGTGGAAGTGTCCTTCATCGCGAATATAGCGATCCCAATATTCGCGCATCCAAAACTGATTTTTAGTCGCACCGGCAGCCTTGAGAACGGGAACGCCGAGCCCCAGCTCGGCATTATGCGAAATAGCCCAACTCCCGGTAAACGATTTCCACGACTGCAAAATCTTCGGCAGACTAATCGCAGGCTCAATCAACACATGAACATGGTTGGGCATAATGCACCAGGCGATCAAACGATAACGCCCGCCGTCAAATTTCTGCAAAGTTTGCTGCATCAATTCCGCCATGCGCGGATGACGCAAAGCGCAGCAGCCCAAACCGGCATCCAGCCATTGTTCTATTTTCTTGCGCCGCTCACGCTCGCGCGTCGAACTGGGCAATTGTGCAAGCTCTTGTTCCAGTTGCTTCAGCACTGTTTGCGGCAGGGAATCGGCAAGCCGAAAGGTGATGAATTGCAGCGTGCCCGGCGCATCAAAATGCGGCAAATAACCCCGGCTATACCAACCAAGGGAAGCGGGAACGGGAACGCCGAGCCCCAGCTCGGCGCCGCCATCATCGTCATCTTTCCGGTTATTCGCGCCAAGCTGGGGCTTGGCGTTCCCTGGAGTCGTCATATCAATCGTATCCTTCCGGTCAGTAGGTTGTGCATCATACCCTGTTTGATGGCACGGGTTTTGGCGAGCTTTTCTTCCAGTGCGGTGATTTCGGCATCCATGTCGGTGAGGATAGCGGCGATGGCGGTTTGTTCTGGTAGCGACGGCAAATTCAATTCTAAGGAAGCATATTCGTTACCGTTGATTCCAGGTTGCCCGCTACGCATAGATATGACGCGAACCCAATTCCAATAAAGCCCGGCTCTTGTGAAGGCAGCGAAAAACGCCGGGGATATTTTCGAACAATCAATTCGCGCACGAATCAAAAATCCTGCAAAAACTATTGAGCCATCTACTGGATCATAGAGGTACGTTTTTCCCACGCTGGCTCCAGTGCGTGCGAAGACAATCTCGTTCTCTTTGAGAATGTAATTCAACGCTTGCGGATGATTTACAGCAACGCGGTTATTAGCCATGAAGCGCCCATCGTCATCAATATCTGTAATGCGTAGATAGACCGGAAGATCGCCAGATGATGGAACACCTGGAGCATTGATTCCGTAATCCGGATTGGCTAACAGACAATCTATTAACCGACATTCCTCCCATTCCCCGCTAAACCCCGGCAATCGCTTCTTACCGGTCAGCAATTCCTGCATAGTGCCTTGTTTGATCTGGCGCTTTTTTGCGATGAGTTGCTTCAGGGATTCAATCAGGGCATCCGCATCGCTCAACGCCTCGGCGATAGCCTTTTGTTCGGCTTTGTTCTTAGGAAAAGCACATAAAATTGAATAAAGTCCTCTTGTACTCAAATTTGGTGGATCAGTTCCCGCCATACTTTGCTGTATGGCGGAAACATTTGATTCCTTTTGAAAAAGAAAATAGATAAACTCCAGATCGTTGTTATCCACACACTCAAGTTTCCCTACGCGTTGATTTAACAAAGTAGGAGCGTCTTCCTTTCGAATCTTTGCAATCTTCAACACCCCACCGAGAATTGGTCGCGTTAAAGCCAAGACATAGTCACCTTCTTTTAGTAAAAAACTGCTGAACGTAACTGCAAACTGTTCTGGGAGAAAACTTTCATCATTCCAAAGAATTTCATTGACACCAACATTAGCGATTTTCAACCATCGAAGTCCTGTCAACATTGCGTCTTGACTCTTAAATGCGCCACCGCCAATGACTCTGGCAATACTTCCCAAATTCTGAACTTCCCAATCCTCCGGAATCACCCCAACCTCAGTCTGCTTGTACCCCTTCGGTACCCGCTGCTCGGCCTCGACCAAATAACCGGCTCTCGCCTCTCTCAAGTCCATGCGAACCCCATCCTTTCCAAATGGGCGTTGACAGCATGCTCCCATTCGGCAACCCGCTGCGACGCCTGCGGCAGCGGCGTTTCATAACGTTCGGCCAGTTCCTTCACACGCCGGGTGAGCGCCTGGCTGATGCGGTCCATTTCGCCGTGAATGGCGGCGGCGATGGCAGTCAGCCATTTATTTTCGACCGACAGCGTTTTGATCTCGGCCTCGGTGAGCATGGGGTATTTGGCATAGGCCAGCGCATCGAGTGCGGCCTCGGCTTCTTTCAGCGCTTTCTTGAGCTCGGCCTCCTCGTTTGCCAAGCTCAGCCATGCGCAAAGGACAGCTTCTTCGGGAGCGCCGAGCCCCAGCTCGGCTTTATCGCCAAGCCGGGGCTTGGCGTTCCCGGTGATTTCTTTCAGCCGGGCGGCGACATTGGCCTTGTTGACCTTATCCAGCTCCGAAAATGCGCCGTCCTCGCCGCCGTGTTCTTCTTCCAGCTCGGTCATTTGCGCGGCAAGGGCTTCCAGCGCGGCCTCCTGCTCGCGGATAGCCGCCTGTTGTGCGGCAAAGTAGCGGTTGACGATAAGCTGCTTGGGCACGAGGTCGCAAGTCCAGCCTTTGTCGGTTTCCTTGACGGTTTTGCCGTCCTTGTTTTTCTTTACCTCAATGATCCGGTAGGTCTCGGCCTTCCAGCCATAGGCGGCGATCAGGTAACAATCGTCCTGCATGGTCGCGGCCCAATAGTCCATCAGGTGCTGATAGACGTCGTATTGTGCAATCAGCGGCTTGCCCGTGTAATGGGCCAGCAGGTCTTCGGCGAGCCGGGCAATGACGGTCTTGGGGTGGCAGTCCGCTTGCAGGCTTTTGAGTGTTTCGGCGCTCCGCTCCCGCCAGTCGGCAAACAGGGCATTCATGCTGTCGATGAAGCTGACGAACTCCGAGTGCTCGTAGATGGCGGTCTTGATGGCTTGCTTGGAAACGGCCAGATCAGGTAACCGAGGCGGTTGGCTTTGAACAGGGTTTGCCGAAGCTGAGGACATACATCCCAATACGGCTGCAAGGCATCCACGTCGGCGCCGGGTATGCCGCCTTTCAGATGCCCTTCAATGTCCTGGATGTCTTCCGCTTGCTGGCTGTCGATATAGCGCGGGATATTCAGGTTAAATTCGTTCTTCTCGATCTCCTCGACGCCGACCATGCGCGAGTATTTGGCAATCTCCAGCCGCTTGTTGAAAACATCGACGATCCGGTGGATGTCCATGTCGCGCAGACGGTTCTTGTTGCCGTCTTTGATGTAGCCGCTGCCGGCGTCGATCATGAAGATGCCTTTGCGGGTATGGGCGTTTTCCTTGTCGATGACGATGATGCAGGCGGGGATGCCGGTGCCGTAAAACAGGTTGGCAGGCAGGCCGATGATGCCTTTGATGTAGCCTTTGCGGATCAGGTTCTTGCGGATGTCGGCCTCGGCGTTGCCCCGGAACAGTACGCCGTGCGGCAGAATGCAAGCGCCTTTGCCGGTGCTTTTCAGCGAACGGACGATGTGCAGCAGGTAGGCGTAATCGCCTTGCTTGTCCGGAGGCGTGCCGAAATCATGGAAGCGCCGGTGAGGATCGTTAAGCGGGTCGATGCCGGTGCTCCAGCGTTTATCGCTGAACGGCGGATTGGCGACTACGTAGTCGAAGGTTTTGAGCTGACAGTCATCGCTGGTGAACAGCGGATTAGCCAGCGTGTTGCCTTGCTTGATCAGGGCCGTCGGGTTGTCGTGCAGGATCATGTTCATGCGCGCCAGACCGGAGGTGGCGGCGTCCTTTTCTTGCCCGTAGAGCGTGACTTTGGCATGGGCTTCGTCGCCCACTTTTAGCAGCAGCGAACCGGAACCGCAGGTCGGGTCGTAAACGGTGGTTGCATTACTGGTGTCGGCAGCACCTATGCCGATGATCTGGGCCATGATCCGGCTGACCTCGGCCGGCGTGTAGAACTGGCCCTTGCTCTTGCCGCTCTCGGTCGCGAAATGGCGCATCAGGTATTCGTAGGCGTCGCCAAGGATGTCATCGCCTTCCGCACGGTTCTTGCTGAAGTCGAGCGCCTTGTTTTCGAAGATGGCAATCAGGTTGGTCAGGCGCTCGACAATTTCCTGGCCGCTGCCCAGCTTTCCGAGATCGTTGAAATCGGGCATATCCGACAGCTTATTGGCACTAGCCAGCGGCGCGATGATCTTCTTGTTGATCTGGTCGCCGATGTCGGACTTGCCCTTGAGCGCAACCATGTCTTTAAAGCTTGCGCCTTCGGGGATGGTAATCGGTGCATAAGAAACACCGGCATATTTATCGCTGACATATTTGATGAACAGCAGCACGAGAACATAATCCTTATACTGACTGGCATCCATGCCGCCGCGAAGTTCATCACAACCGGACCAGAGAGGAGTAAAGCTCGGATTTTTTGATAGCTATTATTGAGTTATTTTTTGTTTTGGTCTGTTCACTGGCAACAGAATGCATTAGCAGGTGAAAAATCCATGTCCCTGTCGTGAATGGCGTTCGTTAGCCGATCATTGCTTTAAATCGCACACAAAAATTGGATGTGGATTTCCCGCTCTCGTAATTTTAAAAAACATCCTATTTGTAATGGCCCTTTAAGTTACTGTCCCTCATCGGATAACGGCTTGGTCTGGTCTTTAGTTTCCTGCCCAATACTTTCGACAACGCGTCTCGTACCATGCCCGATTTCCTTGACGGCATCCCGAGTGCCGTGTCCGATTTCCCGGGTGACATTACGCGTCGTATGGCCTATCGTTCTGCCGGCCTCTTTAAACTCGGCACAGGACGACAATAACCCTGTAGAAAATATAACGATAAAGGCAGCTACTTTTGCAAATGAAATGGTCATTTTTCTCAACCCTCAACATTAAAAGATGAATTTTACAATATCACTAAATGAATAATGTCGCCGCTAGTTTAGGGGACGGAAAATTTACTACTGGAAATTTTAGACAATAAAAAACCCGCTAAGCCTTATGGCTTGCAGGTTTATGTACTTCTTTGAGTCTGTTTGAATTCACTAATGGAGGCTGCGGGCGGAATCGAACCGCCGTAGATGGCTTTGCAGG
>DAINRH010000079.1:0-17320 GCA_036741905.1 Methylobacter sp.
ACCCGAGGACACCTTGATTTTGGCTCCCGCCATCGGCGAGTTAGCCAACCCCATCGATAGCAGCGCTTCAATTTCCACGCGAACCAATCCGGCCGCTTCCTTAACACATTGCAATGCGACACCGTCGGTAATGCGCAAGTTTTTGTGAAAGCGGGCGGGAATGTCCAGCTTGGCAAGTCGCTGGTCGATCTGCGGACGTATGCCGTGGACCAAAACCAGGCGAATACCTAAGCTGTTCAGTAAGGCGAAATCATGGACATGGTGATTGAAGTCGTCAGCCAATACCGCTTCGCCACCAAAGAAAACAACAAAGGTTTTGTTGCGGTGGGCGTGGATGTAAGGGGATGAATCTCTAAACCAGCTGACGAATGATTTTTGTGGTTCCATGATTATTTGATTAGAGGATGTGCTTCATAAATAACGTTGTTTCAGCTCGGCCATAAATTGCTCGCCATCAATCAATAGTGAAGGGTTAGCGTCTGCTTCTTTACAGCGTTTTTGTATTTCTTGCCTCCATTCTTCTGAAACAATAAAGTCCTCTTCGAAATCCAAACTTTCCAGCAATATTTCTGCGATGTACCTTCTTGAAGCTGGGGCGAGTTTTAATGCTTGCTCGGTAATTGTTTCAATATTCATAAATTCAGTGTCTAAGCACGTAGAACGCAATTTAGCGTGTTGCCCCTACAAATTACGACTTACAGCTCCAAGCAATTACAATTAACCTTCAATTCAATTAGTTGGTTATACCACCCAGAAAAATGCAAACATTCAGCTAATAATTTATCAATGCCTATTGACTGAATAGCTAATGCGCCATGAAGCGTTTTTCGGTAATGGGGGACATGTAAAAGCCTTCCTAAGTGTGCTGAAGGTTTAGTTTCATAACCGTCATTAATATGCTCAGGCGTCTCTACACTATTACGAATAGCTTGCAAATCATTGGTTGCCCTAGCCCAAGTTATTTCAATTTCAGTTAATTTGGCAATATCAGAAAATAGCAAGCCTTCAAATTCATAGGGTTGAATATACGGCAAAAAACGGGGTGCGAATGATGAATTATCTTCCACAACATCATCTTTAAAAGCCTGCTCAAGACAAGTAACTTTTCTATAAACATCGGACTGTTTTTGGCTTTCTGAGAAATCAGGAAAACCATTATCTAATGCATACAAATCAAAAAACGTTGTTATAAAAACATTTTCTTCTTTAAGTGAATTAATAACAAATCGTTTAACACGTTCATAAGTTAATGCGCCTCCCTTATTGTTTTTTGATGTCGGAATTAATCGGGCTGTTAAATAAATTTGCTGATGTGCCAAAATGGGCGCGATAACGTCACGAATAAAAGTTTCTTCCGTTTGTCCTTCGCAAACAACATAACCGCGAATCACCGTGACGGTCTCCCGCCAATAATATTCTGTTTCCACAAATCGCCAAGGCTGTAATCTTCTAACCAATCTTTTAAACGTTCTTCATCAAGTCGTTTAAATGTCGATGCATCATTAACTCTATCGACCACGATAATATCACTCGCTGAGAAATGATTTATTAATTCAATGGAGTGAGTAGATATAATTAATTGTTTTTTCTCGGCAGCCCGCTTGATTAAATCAGCTAATACCGCCAATGCGTAGGGATGCAAACCTAATTCAGGCTCATCAATTAATATGATGTCGCTCATTAGCTGAAATGGTTGCAATAGTAAAGTTGCTAGACAAATAAAGCGTAATGTGCCATCGGATAAAACATGCGCTTTAAAAGGCGTATCTAAATTACCAACCTCTAACCATTCAAGTTGAACAGACTCCTCATCGTCTCTGTGTACAAAGTCAGCAAAGAAAGGCGCAACCAATCGAATTGTATTAACAATTTGTTCATAATTTTTAGGGAATTTTTGTTTTAACCGCAATAAAAATGCCGCCAGATTAGCCGCATCCGTTTTTAGCCTTAAATTGTCATTAGCATAATGAACTTGTTTAACTAAAGCCGTATCGCTAGTGTCATGAAAGTGATAAACGCGCCAGCTTTCAATGGCAGGCTTAATATACTGGACATATTTATGCGTAGAATCTTTTAATATCGCTTCGCTATGCGCTGACTTGATAATTTGCGATGATGGAGAACACTGCGTTCCAAAAGTAGCATTGTAATAACTACCTGTAAAACAAAGCTCTTCTTTTTCAAAAATTAGTCGATTATCTTTTGTTGGAATTAAGGAAAACTCATACCCATTAAGGTCAAAATAAAACGCCATACTTATTTTTTTAGTTTTCTTCCGACCATAATGAAGTAACAAATCTGCACTGCCATTTTCTTGGATATATAGTTGTAAATTCTGCGCATACATATTGGCGAGTAATTTAAACACTGAAAGAAAGTTACTTTTCCCCGCTCCATTTGCTCCTAATAAAATATTAAGATTACTCAATTCAAAGTTTTCCAGGCTTTGAATGGATTTATAACCTTTAATAGTGAGCTTGCTTAATTTTGCCATAGCCTTAAAGCAATTTTGCCAATGTAGCAACAACTCCAATAGATACAATTATCAAGCCAACCAACTTGATAATAATCCTATATTCCAACTCGCACATATCACGTCGTAAATTGTTTTCCAATTCGACCAAGTCGTTTTTAGTTGCCAACTTATCGCCAATCATCTGCTTACTCTTTGGTAAAGCCTAGTACTTTAGGCGCATAAGATTAGGTAAAGCATTAGCAAAACCCGTCATCAATGAAAACGATGGACTTCCTTATGTCAGCCCATCTTACGATTTTCTCTTCGTGCTCTTCGTGTCTTCGTGGTGAATATCTAAAAGGTACGCACAGCGTACCCTACATCAATCCAAATTATCCGTAACCGCACCCAATGAAGCCGAACTCACCAGCTTGGCATATTTTGCCAACACGCCACGGGTATAACGCGGCGCAGGTTGTTGCCACTTTTCAAGACGACGGGCGATTTCATGTTCGTTGACATGCAGTTTCAGTTCGTTGTTTTCCGCGTCGATGGTGATGGTATCGCCATTTTCGACTATCGCCAGCGCACCGCCGACATAGGCTTCCGGCGTGATATGCCCGACCACGAAACCGTGAGTGCCGCCGGAAAAACGGCCATCGGTAATCAGCGCCACTTCCTTGCCCAAGCCTTTGCCCATGACCGCCGAAGTAGGAGACAGCATTTCGCGCATGCCGGGGCCGCCTTTGGGGCCTTCGTAGCGGATAACAATCACATCGCCTTTGACGATATCGCCGTTCAAAATGCTTTGCAGCGCTTGTTCTTCGGCTTCGAATACTTTGGCTGTGCCGGTAAATACCAGCCCTTCCTTGCCGGTAATTTTGGCGACCGAACCGCCGGAAGCCAGATTGCCGTACAAGATAACCAAATGACTGTCTTTCTTGATCGGTTTATCCAGCGAGTGAATCACTTCCTGATCTTCGGGATACGGCTTTACATCGGCCAGATTTTCGGCCAGCGTTAAACCGGTAACGGTTAAGCAATCGCCGTGCAGCAAACCTTTAGCCAGCAGTGTTTTCATCAACGGTTGAATGCCGCCGATTTCGATCAATTCGGTCATCAGATAACGGCCGCTGGGTTTTAAGTCGGCCAGCATCGGCACGTGTTTGCCGATGCGGGTGAAGTCGTCCAGGGTAATATCGACGCCGGTTGCGTTGGCCATCGCCAGGATGTGCAGTACCGCATTGGTCGAACCGCCGAGGGCGATGACTACAGTGATCGCATTCTCGAATGCGGCTTTGGTCATGATGTCTCTGGGCTTGATGTCTTTTTTCAGCAATTCCAAAACCGCAGCGCCGGCGCGTTCGCAATCCAGGCGTTTGTCGTTTGAAATGGCGGCCTGTGCGGAGCTGTTGGGCAAGCTCATACCCAGCGCTTCAATGGCTGAAGCCATGGTATTGGCGGTGTACATGCCGCCGCAGGAACCCGCTCCCGGAATGGCTTTGGCTTCGATTTCGGCAAGCTCCGCATCGTCGATCTGGTTGTTGGCTCGGGCGCCGACCGCTTCGAATACCGAAACCACATCCAGTTTTTTGTCTTTGTGACAGCCGGGCATAATCGTTCCGCCGTAAACAAACACAGCCGGACGGTTTAATCGTGCCAAAGCCATCATGCAGCCGGGCATGTTCTTGTCGCAGCCGCCGATCGCGACGACACCGTCAAAACCCTGGCAACCGACCACGGTTTCAATCGAGTCGGCAATCACTTCGCGAGAGACCAGCGAATATTTCATGCCCTCGGTGCCCATCGAAATGCCGTCGGAAATAGTGATAGTGTTAAAGATGACGGCTTTACCGTCGGCATTGTTAACGCCGACGGCTGCCGCATCGGCCAATGTGTTGATATGCATGTTGCAAGGCGTGACCATGCTCCAGGTTGAAGCAATGCCTATTTGCGGTTTTTTGAAGTCTTCATTGTTAAAACCAACCGCATGCAACATCGCGCGGCTCGGAGCGCGCTCCATGCCGTCAACGACTTGGGAAGAGAAGGTACGGGTGTTTTTGTCACTCATGCGAGCAATTCCTAAAAGATTAGTTAGGGTACGCGGCACGTACCTTGTTGAGTTGATAGGCGTAACTGAAAAACGTACGCACAGCGTACCCTACGGAGTTAAGGACGAAAGCGCTTTGTACCTTTAGCCTTTCGCCTTTTGCCTAAATTAATACGAATCCCAGCTGCTTCTGCTGCGTCGCCAGCTGAGCTTAGGCAAAATAAACCCTAAAATAACACCGATAAGCGCGAGTATACCGCCGTATAAAAACCAGTCCTGATTGGCGGTGTCTTGCAAGGCCTGATTTTCAAGTTTGAACTGTTGCAGTTCCCGTTCAACATTAACCACGCGTTCTTGAAGCTCATCGCGCTGGTTTTTTAATTCCACGGTGCTGGCCGCGGTTTTTTTCAGTTCGCTGAGTTCTCTGCTTAGCTGGTCACGTTCTGTCGCCAAGGACTGTTCAAGAGACGTTCCCGGCGTGATGGATTCTTTTACTGTAGACAACTCAGCTTTCAGTGTGGCATTTTCAGACTGCAACGCTGCCATATTTTTATTGACGATCTCCAATTGAGCACGGCTGGGCGGCTCCTTCATGGTATTACGGATCGGCATGTAGCCTTCCGTGCCGTCATTCAGGCGGACATGGGCGAATCCGGTGCTTTTGTTTTCTTCTATTATCGTCAGCGGGGTGCCGGTTGCGAGCAGTTTTACAACTTTACTGCTGTTATTTTCTTCACTCCTGAGCGATAAATTCAGGTTATCGGTAACATAAACGGTTTCGGCCTGGGCCGTGCCCAAAGCTACCAGTAGGATAAAAAACGAGCTTAGTATTTTTTTCACTTGAATCTCAATGGTTGTTCACCTGACGGCTACCAGGAATGGCGGAAGTGTCGCAATCGGTAGAAACCCATGCGACCGACTGCCGGGAATGGTGGATATGTCGCAATCGATAGGGAGCCGATGCGATTAAGGCTAATTCTAACGTGATTTTTTGCACAGGAGAAATTCCAGCAGTGCCTTTTGCGCATGCAGGCGATTTTCGGCTTCATCGAAGATAACGCTTTGAGGGCCGTCTATTACTTCGGCGCTGACTTCCTCGCCCCGATGGGCGGGCAAGCAGTGCATAAACAGCGCAGCGCTATGTGCTGCTTTCATGATCCCGGCATCGACCTGATAATCCTTAAAAGCCATTTCGCGTTGTTTTTGTTCTTCTTCCTGGCCCATGCTGGCCCAAACATCGGTAACCACCAGATCTGAGTTTTGGGAGGCGTCCAGCGGCGTATCAAAGAACCGGACGCGATCTCCGGCTGCCTCGACGATGTCTTGCAAGGGCAGATATCCTTTCGGGCAGGCGATGTTCAACGTGAAGTCCAGCACCGTTGCCGCATGGATATAAGAGTGGCACATATTATTGCCGTCGCCGATCCAGGTCACCGTTTTGCCTTTGATGTCGCCGCGGTGCTCAAAATACGTCTGCATGTCGGCCAGTAATTGGCAGGGATGCTGTAAGTCGGTCAAGCCGTTGATCACCGGAACGCTCGAATATTGTGCGAAGGTGGTCACCGTTTCGTGCTTATCGGTCCTGAGCATGATGCAATCGACCATGCTGGAGATGACTCTGGCGCTGTCTTGCAGCGGCTCGCCCCGACCCAACTGGGTGTCTCTGGGCGATAAAAATAATGCACTGCCGCCGAAGTGACTCATGCCGGATTCAAATGAAATGCGGGTACGCGTCGACGATTTTTCAAAAATCATCGCCAAAACCCGGCCTTTTAGCGGCTGGTAATCCGGATCGCGGTTGTTTTTTAGAACGATGCCTCTGTCGATCAAGCTACGAAATTCGTCGCCGGATAAGTCAAGCAGGCTGATGAAATGTCTAGGATTCATAGGGAGTGTCTGTATGCTTATAAATAAGCGCCGATAAAGTTTCTACGAGTTGAGTGATTTGTTGCTGATTAATAATTAACGGCGGCAACAACCGAATGGTTTTTTCACTGGTGACGTTAATCAACAGCTTATTTTGCAACGCGGCTTGTACTAACTCTGTGCATGGGCGGTCGAGTTCGATGCCGATCATCATGCCTTTGTGGCGAATATCGACAACATGCGCATTGCCGCGTAACTGTTCTTTAAACGCCGCGCTGATAGCATCGCCTTTTTGCGCGGCCTGATCGATCAGGTTTTCGGCATCCAATGTCGCCAATACCGCTAAAGCCGCGCTACAGGCTAACGGATTGCCGCCAAAAGTGGAGCCGTGATTGCCAGCGGTGAATATCGTGGCCGCTTTGCCTCGTGCCAGACAAGCGCCTATCGGTACGCCGTTGCCCAGCGCTTTGGCCAGCGTGCAGACATCGGGCAATATCCCGTTATGTTGGAAGGCGAGAAACTTGCCGGTACGACCAATGCCGGTCTGGATCTCGTCAAGCATCATCAACAGGTTATGCCGGTCGCACAGGCTGCGGATTCGGTTAAGGTAATCGGCAGCGGGGATATTGACTCCGCCCTCCCCTTGGATGGGCTCAACCAAGACGGCGACGACATTGTTATGCTGCGCAAGCGCTTGTTCGATAGCGTTGACGTCGTTGTACGGTACGCGAATAAAGCCTTCAACCAGCGGCGCAAAGCCTTGCTGAATTTTAGCGTTGCCGGTAGCGCTCAGCGTTGCCAGCGTGCGGCCGTGAAAGCTTTTTTCCATGACGATAATCGCCGGGTTTTCTATGCCCTGCTCGTGGCCGTATTTACGCGCCAACTTGATTGCGGCTTCATTAGCTTCGGCGCCGGAATTGCAAAAAAACACGTTATCCATGCCGCTTCTTTCGATCAGCTTATCGGCCAACTGCTCCTGAACGGCGATACCGTACAGGTTTGAGGTATGCAGCAGTTTTTCGCTTTGTTTGCAGATGGCCTGATGTATCGCCGGGTGAGCGTGGCCCAAACTGCACACGGCTATGCCGGATACCGCATCCAGATAGCGATTATTGTTTTGATCAAACAACCATGCACCCTCTCCCCGTTCGAAGGTAATGGGCAAGCGTCCGTAGGTTGGCATAATGTGGCTAGTCATTGCATCCGTCTATAATTAAAAGGAATAAACAGGCCGCAATCTGCCGCCTGTTAAAAAAATGCTCGATTATAGGTTTCAATTTAGTCTCAGGCAAGCGTAAATGAAAAGCCAGAAACCTCAGGCGACATACAAACATCCAATTAAAACCACAAAAGATCAATTATCCACGAAAGACACGAAAAGCACGAAAATCTTCATAATACGATTCTTTCGGTTGTTTTTTCGTGTCTTTCGTGCTTTTCGTGGACAAACCGCCGCTTTAAAGATCAAGCACCCAGCCAATTTTGCGGCTTTAAATATTCATCATAAAGCACCGCTTCAGGGCTGCCCGGCTCGGGTTGCCAGTTGTATTTCCAGTGAGCTGCCGGCGGCATGGACATTAAAATCGATTCGGTGCGTCCGCCGGATTGCAGGCCGAATAAGGTGCCGCGATCGTAAACCAGGTTAAATTCAACATACCGGCCCCGGCGGTACAGCTGAAAATCGCGTTCCTTGTCGCCATAAGGCGTGTCCTTGCGTTTTTGTACGATAGGCAGGTAAGCATCGATATAATGATTGCCGACGCTTTGCATAAAAGCGAAAGATTTCTCAAAACCCCATTCGTTCAGGTCATCAAAAAACAGCCCACCTACGCCACGGGTTTCATTCCGGTGCTTGAGGAAAAAATACTCGTCGCACCATTTCTTGTAAGTCGGGTAAATATCATCGCCGAACGGCTGACAGGCTGCGCGGGCGGTTTGATGCCAGTGCAGCACGTCTTCTTTAAACGGGTAAAACGGCGTTAAATCAAAACCGCCGCCGAACCACCAGATGGTCGGTTCGCCCGGTTTTTCCGCGATTAAAAACCGTACATTGGCGTGCGATGTCGGCACGTAAGGATTGTTGGGATGAATGACCAGCGACACGCCCATCGCCTGAAATTGCCGATCCGCCAGTTCCGGGCGCTTAGCCGTTGCCGAAGGCGGAAGTTTAAAACCGGATACATGCGAAAAATTAACGCCGCCTTGTTCGATAACCCGACCGTTAGCCAATACGCGGGTTCGGCCGCCGCCACCTTCAGCCCTGTCCCAAAGGTCTTCAACAAACCGGGCTTCCGGTTCTACAGATTCCAGCGCCGTGCAGATTCGGTCTTGCAGATTAAGCAGGTAGTTTTTTACTTCGGTAATATTTTCAATATTCATGCACAGTTCGGTGTTGTGTTTTAAATGCCGCTAATTAAAAAATCCAGCGCCGCAATATATCGTCTCGCTGCTTCAGTCGGTCAAAGCCTTTTAATGATGCGCATATTCTGTGTGCATTTGAATAATTTAACAATTAGAAAAAACAGGCGGTAGCGTATAATTTTTGTTTAGACTGTTTTAACAAAGCAACAAAATATAGATACAAAACAGTTAACCACCATAAAATCGAGAGACCGATAAATGTTAAAAATACCAACCATCAAAGCAACGGGATTTATTCTTGCAACGCTTACAGCGCTATTCTTGGGCGGCATACAAGCCGCTTCAGCCCAAGAGAAACCCGGCCTGAACAGAACCGTTTTATTAGAAAAAAAACTGGAACTTTCCAGTCCGAGCGTCAATGCCAAAATGATACGGGTCGCGTTTCCACCCGCGTTTAAAACGCCTTGGCATACCCATGAAGGACCGGGGCCTCGCTATGTGGTTAAAGGTACCTTAAAAGTCGTCGAGGGCGGTAAAGCCAACACCTACGCTGCCGGTGAAGTTTTTTGGGAAACCGGCGAGCTGATGTCGGTAGAAAATGTCGGCGACGATAGCGCCGAACTCGTTATTTTTGAATTAGCGCCGATCAAGTAAGTCATCTTAAGTCATCTATTGATGCTCGGCACTATCGAAAAGCGGTGCCGGCCTCTTTCTTTACAGCACCCGATTTAAATTAATGCGCATACCTGTAGCCTACATCAGTATTGTTTTGCTTTGGGCGACGACACCGCTGGCCATCAAATGGAGCGGCGAAGGTCCGGGGTTTCTGTTCGGGGTAACCGGACGAATGGCGATTGGAACGCTATGCATTTTATTGATGCTGGTCCTGTCCGAACAACGCCTGGCCTGGCATCGTAAAGCGCTGCTGACTTACCTTGCCGTGGCCGTGCAAATTTACGGATCGATGCTGGTGGTTTATTGGGCGGCGCAATTTATTCCTTCCGGCTGGATTTCGGTGATATTTGGTCTTTCTCCGTTGATGACGGCTTTATTAGCAGCGCTCTGGTTAGGGGAGCGGAGCCTGACCCTGGGCAGACTGCTGGCCTATGTACTGGGAATTGGCGGCTTGTGGGTCATGTTCGGCTCGGCCTTGCAATTGGGTCATGACGCAGTACTGGGTATCGTCGGCGTACTGGCATCTACCTTTTTGCAGGCAGTCAGTTCGGTTTGGGTCAAACGCATCGACGGAAAAATACCGGCGTTATCCCAGGTCACGGGCGGCCTGTTATTGTCTCTACCGGCTTATCTGATTACCTGGGCAACATTTGACGGTCATTGGCCTACTGAAATTTCACCCATCAGTCTGGCATCTATTGTCTATCTGGGGATGATAGCCACGACGATCGGCTTTGTTCTTTATTACTATTTACTGATCCACCAGAGCGCTACCAAGGTTGCGCTGATTACTTTAATTTCACCGGTCATGGCGTTGCTGTTGGGGCATGCCGTTAATCATGAACCGCTGACCATGAAAGTGGCAGCAGGCACGCTACTCATACTCGGCGCATTGCTGATGCATGAGTTCTTTGATCGGTTATTGGGTTCAAAGCAAGCTAAATTACCCGATAGACCGAATTAGGCGTATGGGTTTGCATGGCGCACGAGTCTGTCCGAGAACCAATCTGTTCGTCAGTTGTCCTAAGGAAGCGCTGAACACGTTGATTCCATTCATGCTTCGACAAGTTCACCACTAACTAAATCAATAACTTACCGTTCGTCCTGAGCCTGTCGAAGGATTTAATCAGCGCTTCCCTAAGGATATAGTGTTTTTTGAATCCTTCCTGTCACTCTATAACGTTAGCTCTCGAACAAGCGCCTAGTCGCCCTGCTCTTGTGGCCAAGTGAACGACAGCGAAGCTCTCTGTTTGACCGTGACCGTTTTATCGATCGCCTGATGCCCCTCTCGCTCTACGCTAACGATATAACGGCCGGGCTTGAGTTTGGCGAATAGCATAGGTCCGTCAGACACCGATTCCAACAGGATATTGCCGCGTGAATCCGTGATACGCACCTTCACGTCACTGACATATTCTCCTGTACCTTTTACCGAAAATAACAGGTTCAAGTTGTAGTCAGCCCGCATTGCTTGCATCGCACTCCGCTCATCCTCCCCCACGCCACCCGTGACAAAGGTAACCTCGCCTTGGGTTTGCGGCTTGATAATAAACGGCTCCGCAACTACAGAAAAACTGATCAGCATGCTGAGAGAGATAAGCGCTAAATATAACCGTTTCATGAAAATTGCTCCTTGTTGGCGGTAAAGGATAATGACGACCGATAAAGCATACAGCATCCGCCAGTCCTGTCTATACGCCTCTAAAGCGTTTTAATTTAGAGGCGTATAGACATAAAGCCTTATTTAGCAATAGCGGATAAAAAAGCGCAAGCAATGCATCACATTTTACCCGGCATAATATTAACAACCAGACTGCTTTCAACCGAAAGCACATTCTTCTGGCGCTTGGCCACTTCTATCGCTTTGCTGATGCCGGGCTCGGAATCGACCGTACCGCTCAACTTCACTACGCCTTTGTCGGTGGTTACTTCGATATGGGATGCTTTAAGCAAAGGGTCATTTAAAATTGCCGCCTTAACCGTTGTGGTAATAACCGAATCATCGATGAATTCTCCGGCTGTTGCGGCCTTATCGGTTACCGACTCCTTTGCGCTTTCAAGTTCTTTTCCCACTTTTTCAGTCGTTTGTTCAATTTTTTGCTCAGCCTTTTCAGCCGCATTATCGATTTTTTTCCCGGCTTGTTCCGCTGTTCCTTCTTCTTTTTGGCAACCCGTCAACCCTAGAACAACGGCTAGACAGGTAACCACAACAGCGTTATCGATTAAGGTCTTTTGCTTGTACTCATTTGTCGTTTTCATGGGCTATTCCTTAAAGTGTTGTATTTTTAGTAAGTGTGCCAAATGACATCCTCTATTAAATCAATCGCAATGAGCTAAAAACTCATTTTAACTTTATCGGCAATATCAATCGCAGTCTGTACGGTATCGCACATAAGGGTTCCATAGCCCTTAACAACTTGGCAAAAAAAACCCGCTTTGAAAGCGGGCTTTAATGTTTACAGCATTTAAGAAAATTCCGGCCGACTGTTCGGCCTTAAAACTTCATTAATTTTCAATCCAAATCAACTCAACACGACGGTTTTCAGACTTACCCGCTTCCGTGCTGTTATCGGCAATAGGTTGGGCTTCGCCGTAGCCTTTCGCAGTCAGTCTGTTAGTAACGCCTTTCATTTTAAGATAATCAACAACTGCTTGCGCGCGCCGTTGCGATAGCTTCAGGTTATATTTATTGGTGCCTTCGCTGCTGGTGTGTCCTTGAACCTCAATATCGTTTTTCTGAGGATAGGCAACAAGATTTCCAGCAACACCGTCAAGAATTTCCTTGGCATTCAATGTCAACTCGGCAGAATTATATTTGAAGTGTTGACCGGTGAGCACAAGCTTGATTGGGCATCCGCTGTTATCAATTTTGCTGCCTTTGATAGTTCCGGGACATTTATCCAGGCAATCGTTAACGCCGTCAAAATCGGTATCGCGGGTCGCACAAGTGTCAACTACGGCAGCCGGAGCAACGACAATCGGGGCCTCGGTTTTTGCAGCAGGCTTTGGCTTGTCGCCAAACGGAATGACAAAGCCTAAGTTAACCGTCATATCATGAAATTCGTCCGTACCGGGCTGTACCTGCGCATTGAGATTGTTGTTATAGCGATAACGCACATCACTGCGGAGCAACAAGTTGTCGTGCAGTTCATAGGTAAAGCCTAAGCCTGCTTCGCCAATGATGCCGGCACCGCAATTAGCGGAAGCGCAACTGTTCATGCCGCCTACGCCGACGACCGTATAAGGCGAGAATTTATCGCGACTGAAATAATACTGTAAATCAGCCGTACCGCCAGTCAGGCTCCAGGGGCCGTTATCACCGCCGAAGTCTTCATAAAAGCCTTTCACCTCAACGTTGAAATGCTTATCGAGAATCTTGCCGATGCCCATGCCGCCACCCCAGCCGTCGCTTGCTCTACGATCGCCACCGGTTTTGACAAATGAAGCGAAAGGCGCCACATACCACCGGTTATCCTGAATTTGATCGGCCGCATGTGCCAGCGGCAGGAAACCCACGCTGATGACTGAGGCAATAGTGAGTAATTTCGTTTTCAGCATAATATTTTCCTTATCTATATGTTTACATTTATTTTTCATGGGCTGTTCCTTTGAATTGAATGATGGCGACACCCTTGCAGAAGACGTTTTTATTATAACAGTTTGTTGCTAAAAAATCTCAAAAGTAGCTTAACCGCAACAACATGGTTCGTCTGTGCGCTACCGCACATAACCGCCTTACGAGCAAAACGCTGAGATAATTTTTAAGGCGAGTGGCAGCTTGATCAGCCCCAATCTATTTCCTGACGCGCGGTGAACCCGCCCTTTCTTTCACAACGCCTTGCATAACATCAGTAAAATAACCACATTCCCTCAACAGCGCTTTTCACTGTTTGCGCCCTTATTTGCCGACGGTTTCCCGACAATTGCTTTCTAACCGCCTTGGCTTTCCCGTTTTTGTCCGCCCATGCGATAAACACAGTCCCGACCGGTTTCTCCGGCGTCCCTCCATCGGGTCCTGCTATGCCGGTCACCGCGACCGCAACATCGGCGTCGCTATGTACCAAAGCACCCGCCGCCATTTCCGTTGCTATCTCTGAACTTACCGCGCCGTATTTTTCCAGTGTTTGCAGACCGACGCCCAACATTTGCACTTTTGCGGCGTTGCTGTAGGTGACAAAGCCCCGGTCGAACCAGGTTGAACTACCCGGCACTTCGGTAATCGTTTGAGCGATCCAGCCGCCGGTGCAGGATTCGGCGGTGGCAATGGTTTTGCCGTGGGCTTTTAATAAGCGCCCCAGTTGTTCGGCCAGCTCAAATAATTCAGACTCCATGATGTGACCTCGTGCGACTTCGGATAAAATAGGCTCATGAGTATAAAACAAAAGACCAACGACCAGCACACCCCGATGATGCAGCAATTCATGCGCATCAAGGCCGAACACCCCGATACTTTGTTGTTCTACCGTATGGGGGACTTTTACGAACTGTTTTTCGATGACGCCAAAAAGGCATCCCAATTATTGGACATCACCCTGACCAGCCGGGGGCAATCCGGGGGACTTCCGATCCCTATGGCGGGCATTCCTTATCACGCGGCTGAAGGCTATCTTGCCAAGCTGTTAAAGCACGGCGAATCCATCGCGATCTGCGAGCAAATCGGCGACCCGGCAACGTCAAAAGGCCCGGTCGAACGCAAGGTAGTGCGTATCGTCACCCCCGGCACCGTCACCGACGAAGCCTTGCTCGAAGACCGTAAAGATAATCTGTTGGTCGCGGTGTGCTCGTTACCAAGTTCCAACTCGACTACCCAACACGGCATCGCCAGCCTGGATTTAACCAGCGGTCGTTTTGTGTTGCAACAGGTCGAATCCATAGACCAGTTATTGAGCGAAATCGGCCGCCTTAATCCTGCCGAACTCTTGTTTAGCGAAGACTGGCCGCTACCTGCCAGCTTGAAACAACGTGGCGGTTTGTGCAGAAGGCCGCCCTGGCATTTTGAAGCGGAAAGCGCAAGGCAACTGGTATTAAAGCAGTTCAATACGCTGGATTTAAAAGGCTATGGCTGCGAAAACATGCCCGCCGCCATCGCTGCGGCGGGCGGTTTGCTGCAATATGTTAAAGACACCCAGCAAAGCGCGCTGCCGCATATTCAGGGCATCCGTACCGAAAGCAGCGACGACAGTATTTTGCTGGATGCGTCCAGCCGCCGTAATCTGGAACTGGATTTTCACCCGTCCGGACAATTGCAATACACGCTGTTCGGGGTGCTGGATAAAACCGCAACGGCGATGGGCAGTCGCTGTTTAAGGCGCTGGATCAATCGGCCTCTGCGCGATCATGACATACTCAATAACCGCTATGCCTGTATCGATACCCTGCTGAATGTCTTGTTGTATCGCGACATTCAAAGCCATCTGCGACAAGTCGGCGACATCGAACGAATCAGCTCCCGTATCGCGTTAAAATCGGCGCGCCCCCGCGACTTGCTGGTATTGCGCAATACCCTGGCGGTTCTGCCCGCGCTGCAACAGGCACTGTCCGGCGGCGATAACCCGCAGCTTGCGCAGTTATGCGGGCAGATCGGCGAGCATCCTGAGATGTTAAAGCTGCTGCAAGCGGCCATTATCGATAATCCGCCGGTGCTGATCCGCGACGGCGGCGTGATTGCGCCGGGCTACCATCCTGAACTGGATGAGCTGCGCAACTTAAGCCAGAATGCCGACCAGTTCCTGATCGACATGGAGAACCGCGAAAAAGCGGCGACCGGCATCAGCACGTTGAAAGTCAATTACAACCGGGTGCATGGCTACTATATCGAGATTTCCAACCTGCATGCGGAGAAAGTCCCCGCACATTACACCCGCAAACAGACTCTAAAAGGCGCGGAACGCTACATTACCGAGGAGCTGAAATCGTTTGAAGACAAGGTGCTCAGCGCCAAGGAAAAATCGCTGTCTTTTGAAAAAGCCTTGTATGACGAATTGCTGAACATCATCGGTGCGTCATTAATTTCATTGCAGCAATGCGCCGCCGCGCTGGCCGAGCTGGATGTGCTGGTCAACTTTGCCGAACGCGCGGAGACTTTGAACTTATCGCAACCGACATTGGTCGATAAACCCGGCATAGCGATTGAGGCCGGTCGGCATCTGGTCGTCGAACAGGTTTCGGATATTCCGTTTGTGCCTAATGATTTGTCGTTTTCAAGCCGACGCCGGATGCTGGTCATTACCGGCCCGAACATGGGCGGCAAATCGACCTATATGCGCCAAGCCGCGCTGATCGTGCTAATCGCCCATATCGGCTGTTATGTCCCGGCAAAAGCCTTGACCTGCGGCCCTGTCGACAAGATTTTCACCCGTATCGGCGCGTCCGACGACCTGTCCAGCGGCCGCTCCACGTTTATGGTGGAAATGTCGGAAACCGCCAATATCCTGCATAACGCGACTTCAAAAAGCCTGATCTTGATGGACGAAATCGGCCGCGGCACCAGTACCTTTGACGGCCTGTCTCTGGCCTGGGCCTGTGCCGATCATTTGGCGAAAGAAACCCAGGCGTTTACGCTGTTTGCGACGCATTATTTTGAGTTAACCACCCTGCCTGAAGAACAAAAAACCATCGCAAACGTGCATTTGGATGCGATGGAGCATGGCGACAAAATCATCTTCTTACATGCGGTCAAAGACGGCCCGGCCAGCCAAAGTTACGGTTTGCAGGTCGCATCGTTAGCCGGTGTGCCGCGTTCGGTAATTGATAAGGCCAAAGCCAAGTTACGGCATCTGGAAGATAATGCCTATCTTGAGCAACAGGCCGAAACCGGCGTTAACCAGTTGGATTTGTTTTCATCGAAGGAATGTCATCCTGCAGTGGTGTTGCTGGAAGACATGAACCCGGATGAAATCAGCCCTAGGCAGGCGTTGGAATTGCTTTACCGGCTTAAGGGGATGGTGTAGAAACACAACAAGCGCGTCCTTGGTTGACCTTGCTCCTAATCTGACTATGCCCAATGGGGAGTAGTGTCTTTTAAAATTGGGAACAAGGTTTAATGATATTTGATCAGCCGACTAATATTTTCTAAAACCGCATTTAATTTCACGGGTGGCGATTCGGTTATTGTTTCCTGTTCACCGAGATGTTTATGAAAAGGAAAGGTTGTTATTGCTTGATGATGAGGTGCGTTATCCCAACGGATAATGCAGTTTCCACGATCATCTTGCCAATGGTAAGAATATTTTCTTGCGCCATCCAAAAACAGATAGTCTTTAACATGCAATTCAGTTTGATTGTTCAAGTACACCTTGGCAATGAACTGATACGACGCGCCAACCATTCTAAATTGCAACACATCGTAACTGGAAATAATGTCTTGGTATTGCTCTAAAACGTCTAAAAACACGATTAACCCAGCAGCTCTTGCCAATATGCGAAGCTTTCTACGGCAAATTTCCAACTGAGCCAGTCATTTTCCATTTCATAGCTTGCGGTTTGGCTTTGAAAGGCGACATTAAATTCTGTAAAAGTCTGTTGGTACTTTTTCTCAAAATAGTCTTTTTCCATGCGGAACTCAGCAAGTTGTTGCTTACCAAGCAACAGGGAGACTTCATTGATTAAGTTTTCCTTGGAAATTTGCAACTGCGCAAGGATATTTTCTGAGGTTGTCATTGGTCTTCCTATGTTTCAAGGCGGGGATCGAGTTATAGCGTATTTAATAATATAGCGCAAACGGCTTCGGCTACTTTAATGTCAGCCACTAAATATCTTGGCGTACCATGCGCTTACAATGTTCCGCACCTGTTACGTGCATAGTATATGCGTAGCCCAATATCTATTCTCAGGCACTATTTATATACCGGAAATTGTCAATCTAGTTGTCGCCTCATTGGTTAAATTTATGCGGCGGATTTGTCTTAGGTGGC
>DAINRH010000080.1:0-17001 GCA_036741905.1 Methylobacter sp.
AATGGCATAAGAAAGTACAGAAGTGACATATTTCCTGGTTTCTTTAAACGGGATAGTTTCTATCCAAATATCGGCCGGCATGGACGCAACACTCGGCAACCATTTTGATACTCGCCCGGAGCCCGCATTATAAGCGGCAATTGCCAAGGCAAAATGGCCATGAAACTGTTTTAACAGGCGCTTATAATAAAAAGCGCCGTACCTGACGTTAACATCAGGATTAAACAGACTGTTGTCCGACTGCCATTTTTCCTTTAAATCGCCGGCTATCTGCATTCCCGTTCTGGGCATGATCTGCATTAAGCCGCGCGCGCCAACGGCTGACTCGGCATCCTTATTGAAGATGCTTTCCTGTCGGATCAGGCCGAAAACAATGGACGGATCGAGATTTTGCATGTTGGCATTATTGTGAATCTGACTCGAATAATAAACGGGAAATCGCAACGCCAAATCGTCCCAATAATCGGCTTTAACCAACGTAGTAATGGCAATTTGGTCCTTGTGCCAAAACTGCGCCAATTTGGCGGCGATCATTCGCCGTTCCTTGCTCAATTTTTTTACCGCATACCACCACTGCCGTTCGGCTTCCGTGTCTCTGTTCAGTGCATTAAGCTCCCGAACCACTTTAAAATCGGCTTCATTAGCCAGCTTTTCGAGCTCATTTTCCGCCAGAAAAACCGGTTTATTGGAAAATTGATAAGGCTTATCAAGATTATCGGCGGCCAGGAATCCGTAAAAGCTCCGGTCTTCAGCGAGCTTAGTGTAGACAGCCTGTGCTTGCAGAGAGTCCCCGGTTTGATCCAGCGACCTGGCCAACCAGTATTGCCATTTAGGATCCTGCCGTTCCTGAGTCGTCAACCCCGCCAGCGTCTCGGCAACATGCTGCCAATTTTGTTCCAGCAAAGCCGCTCTGACTTTCCATTCATTGACCTCCGCATCGACAACAGGCAATTGACTAAGGCGGTAATAAGCACTTGGGTTTCGGCTACGCGCCAAGCCGATCGCGAGACTGCGATCCAGTTGCTGGACGGTTTGGTCATCTATCCGGAAGGCGTGTTTCCTGTCATCCCAAAGTGTAACCGCCAGATTCAAATCGGACTTCGCCAGCCGATCTACGCCATGCGCGAAAAGCCGCCCCATTTGCGGACTCAAAAAACCGCTGTTTTCGATTAACGCAGGATGTTGGTGAACTCGCAACCAAACATCGGCAACATCCTGATCCGCCCTATTCATCGAACGGCGCAGGTATTCGGCCACCGAGACATTATCTTTGTTCAAGGCCAGCTCAAATCGCTGCCAAATCAGTTCCGGCGTGAAGCCGGGCGACATCATTAACACCGATACCAGCGGATCGCATTCTTGCGGCAAGGAATCCCCGGTAACCCACAAGCGCTTGGCCTCGTTTAATGCCTGCGGTTGATTGCCCGTGTTATAGATTGCCAGATTGTACTGACATTCAAGCGCGGTATTGTCTGTCACTTTCGCCGAACCTGCTCCCGGCAGGTTTGCGGCATACACTCCATCCCTGGAGATTGCCGAACCTGTTCCCGACAGGTTTGCGGCATACACTCCATCCCTGGAGATATAATGCTGGATAAAATCGTTCCAGCGCTCGTTTTTAGCCAGATAATCCAACCATTTAGAACGCAATAATTCGGCATAGCGGGTCTCTTTATAGGCTGCCAGAAAAGACAGAACCTGATCGGCTTGCTGTAAGTTATCTTTCAGCCACTGGTATTGCAGATAGGGGTATAACGGGTAATCGATCAAAGCGGCACTGGCGCGCACGAATGCCGCATTATTGCCTTGAGCAAGCAGTTTTTCAGCCTGCAAAAAATTGTTTCTTTGCTGGTTAAGCGTATCGCCAAGCACTGCACCGGAAAAAAGCACCAGACACCACAACAGTTTTCCACGCAGGTGTTTCATATTCCACTCACAGTAAATATATTCCTAAAAAATGTTTCAGACAGATATAATCAAGCGCTCGAACAAACATCCCTATCTAATCCCGTGCAATCAAAACAGGCTATCCAACCTTATAGTTGGAACACTATTTACCAAATTGCTTTAGAACACAAAAAGGAACTGATCGCTTCCCATTTTATCGCCATTCTGGCAACCATTGCCAGCGTTCCAGTGCCGTTGCTGATGCCGTTGCTGGTCGACGAAGTGCTATTGCATAAACCCGGCGTTATCATTAAAGCAGTTAACCTGCTGTTCCCGGTAAGCTGGCAAATTCCCATTCTTTACATCGGCGTTATTTTGCTGATCAGCGTCGTCCTGCGCATTATTGCGATCATTTTCAACATCATTCAGTCCCGGCAATTTTCCTGCATTGCCAAGGATATTGTGTTCCGCATCCGTGCCAACCTGATCGGGCATTTGCAAAACATTTCGATGTCCGAATATGAAAGCCTGGGCACCGGCACGGTGGTCACCCATCTGGTCAAAGACCTTGATACGATTGACACCTTTATCGGCACGACCGTCAGCAAGCTGCTGGTATCCGGCCTGACCATTATCGGCACAGCGGTTATTTTATTATGGATGCACTGGCAGCTGGGTTTATTTATCCTGCTGCTAAACCCCGTGGTTATTTATTTCACCCGCGTGATCGGCTCTCGCGTCAAAGACCTTAAATCACGGGAAAACTCCGCTTACGAAGTTTTCCAGCAATCCTTGACTGAAACGCTGGAAGCCATCCATCAAATACGCGCCAGCAATCGCGAGAAACATTATTGCCGGCAGCTGATCGAATCGGCCCGGTCGGTTAAGGATTTTTCGACCGCTTTCGCCTGGAAAAGCGATGCGGCAACGCGCTTGAGTTTTCTGGTATTCCTGTTCGGCTTTGACGTATTCCGCGCCTGCGCGATGCTGATGGTGTTTTATTCCGATCTCAGCATCGGGCAAATGCTGGCGGTGTTCGGCTATCTATGGTTCATGATGGCGCCGGTGCAGGAAATCCTGAGTATCCAATATGCCTTTTATGCCGCCAAAGCCGCGTTGATCCGCATCAACCGCCTTAATGCCCTGAAACAAGAACCGCATTACCCTCACCTTGAAAACCCGTTTTTAAATAAAAAAACCGTCTCTTTACGCGTAGAAGATCTGCATTTCAGTTACAGCGAGGAAAAGATACTCGACGGCATCCAGTTAAAAATCAAAGCCGGCGAAAAGGTTGCCTTGGTGGGAGCCAGCGGCGGCGGCAAATCGACCTTGGTCCAAACCCTGATCGGCCTCTACCCGCCCGACCAAGGCCAGATTTATTTCGACGATGTCGCCATCGACCGCATCGGCCTCGAAGTGGTCAGGGAAAACGTCGTCACCGTGCTGCAACATCCCGTCCTGTTTAACGACACCATCCGCGCCAACCTGACTTTGGGCAAACCGGCTACCGATGCCGTATTATGGAATGCACTGGCTATCGCGCAATTACACGACGTCGTGCAGGATCTGGACAAAGGCTTGGACACCGTCATCGGTCGGCTGGGCATGAGGCTTTCAGGCGGCCAGCGGCAACGCATGGCCATTGCCAGAATGATCGTCGCCGATCCCAAAATGGTCATACTGGATGAGGCCACCTCGGCGCTGGACAGCGAAACAGAGCACAAATTGCATCAAGCGATGGCGGACTTTTTAAAAGGCCGCACCACCATC
Organism: Methylobacter sp.; assembly: GCA_036741905.1. GTDB lineage: Bacteria > Pseudomonadota > Gammaproteobacteria > Methylococcales > Methylomonadaceae > Methylobacter_A. Next base: position 3,658 of record DAINRH010000080.1, read on the forward strand.
ATTATCGCCCATCGCCTGAGCGCCGTTAAACAAGCCGATCATGTTTATGTTTTTGAACAAGGTCAAATTTGCGAACATGGACAACATGAAACCCTACTCAGCCAAAACGGCCTTTATGCAAAACTTTATGGCGAGTATCAGTGAGACAGGTGAAAAGTGTAAGGACAAATCAACGCCCTTAAGCCGCCTTTAACCTTACCCCTTTAACCTAGAAAACCTATGACTGAAAACTACGACCTACACTGCCATTCTACCGCTTCCGACGGCGCATTATCGCCGACGGCATTAGTGCAGCGCGCCCATGAATGCGGCGTCACCTCGCTGGCTTTAACCGATCACGATACCGTCTCGGGACTCAACGAAGCCCAAGCTGCCGCAGACACAGCAGGCATCAAATTAATACCCGGCATAGAGCTGTCAACCAGCTGGCAGAATAAATGTTTTCACATTGTCGGACTGGGTATTGACCCCGCTTATCCGCCGCTTGCCGATGCCACCCGCAACCTGCAAACCATGCGCATCGAACGCGCCGAAAAAATCGCCGATAAGCTGGAGAAAAAACGCATTCCCGGCGCGCTGGAAGCTGTCAAAAAAGCCGCCGGAGAAGGCATGATCACCCGCACCCATTTCGCCGACTTCCTGCTTTCGCAATTCCATGTCTCCACCCAGCAGGAAGCTTTCGACCGCTATCTTGGCGCAGGAAAAGCCGCTTTTGTTGCTACGACCTGGTCTGACATGGAGCTGGCAATAAACTGGATTACCGGGTCCGGCGGCGTTGCGGTATTGGCGCACCCTTTGCGCTACAAATTGACCGCCAGTTGGATGAAACGCCTGTTAGCCGCATTCAAGGAAGCCGGAGGCCAAGGCATTGAAGTCGTAACGGGCCGATATAATAGCGACGAAATAAAACTGGTTGCCGGTTACGCAACGCGCTTTGAGCTGGCCGGTTCGGTCGGTTCCGACTTTCACAATCCGGCCAATCAATGGGTGGAATTAGGCAAACTTGCGCCCCTGCCTGAGAGCATCAAGCCGGTATGGGAGCTACTTGGGAACTGACTTTATGCAGTAATTTAAAAAATCACCACGAAGGCACGAAGAACACGAAGTTTTGCCGGATTTTCTTCGTGAACTTCGTGCCTTCGTGGTGAATTAATCAACTTGATTAAACCCACAACTCCATCCTAATTTAATGAGCAACGCCACATGAACTTTTGGGAAACCAAAAAACTATCTGAAATGACCACCGAAGAATGGGAGTCATTATGCGATAACTGCGGCAAATGCTGCCTGCATAAACTGGAAGACGAAGACACCGGCGACATCTACTTTACCAGCGTCGTCTGCAACCTGATCGATCTGGATACTTGCCGCTGCACCCGTTATAGCGAACGCACCCAATTAGTCCCCGAATGTCTGGACTTAAAACAACACGACTTTGCCGAATACAACTGGCTACCGGCAACCTGCGCTTACCGGCTATTGAGCGATGGAGAAGAACTGCCATCCTGGCATCCCCTGCTATCAAAAAGCGCCGAAACTGTTCAGGATGCCGGTGTTTCAATCAGCAGCTATGCGATGAAAGAATCTGAAATCGATGATTTGGAAGACCACATTATCGAATGGCTGGAGTAGTTATTTCATCTTGGAAGGCAGATGGATCGTCTCACCGGCGACCATGAATGCGCCTTCCCCCAGATGATGAATCGTCCGCGGATTTTTCTTCTCTGGGTCAATCCAGGCTTTAACAACCTCAAGGATAAAGAGATTGTATTTGACAACCATCGTCTCATCGACGACCCTGCATTCAAGATTGGCGTAGCATTCGTCGATCAGCGGCGCATCGACGCACGAGGCAGCCACGGGCGTGAGGCCAAACGCCTTGAACTTGTCGACCGTTCGTCCTGAGCAGTTCCCGCAGGCTACGACCTGTTTCGACAACTCCACCGTTGGAATGTTGATTACGCATTCCTTGCTTGCTTTCAAGCTATCGAATGTGAAGTCCCCATTGCTGATGACGCAACCTACCAGCGGCGGTTCAAACTCCATCATGGTGTGCCAGGATAGAGTCATGATGTTCGCCCGGCCCTTCCTGGCGGTTGAGACCAGTACAACCGGCCCCGGCTCAAGCAGACCGTAGACCTTGGACAGTGGAAAGGATTCTTTCGACATATCGGCACCCTCTTGTTTCCTGATAATCGCGTTACAAACAGCGCTTGATTCCACGAAAACCAGATTAAAGTGCAGGCTGAGCAACAGCTTTTCGTTGCTGGACATTCCTACATCTGCCCTGTGACTGCTGCGTTGAGCAAACCCGAAATCCGTCGCTACATTGAAATATGGAAATGTAGAGCATAAACAACATGCCCAACAAGACTAATGAAATTGTTAGGCCATTTAGATGGATGTTTAAAAGTATTCATGATTCGTTAGCTGCATGAGTATTTCAGACAAAATTATGTAAGCGGTTTGTGGTGGAACATTTTGTGGACTGCCTTTTTTATATTTCTATGGGCAATCCAGTCTCTATATTTTTTAACTTGTTTTGCCTGCCCAATTAAATCTGGGCTTATTATGGTTTTAAAAATATTCAAAATATCGTCAACTCTCCAGTATTCAATCTCATTGTCAATTTTTTGATGCACTGAATAAGTGAAATCAGTTGTCGGCTCAGCTAAAATGCGATTGCTTTCGTTTTGCACGTATGAAAGCAAAGTCCTTTCAAATGAAGCCCATAGGGACAATATCACGTAATCATCAGCATTTGATCTACTTTGCATTATTTGTCTTTTTGCTTCGTCCTGAGGCGAGCCTATAAATCCCGTTTTTTCTAAAGAGCTAATGTCGTTATTGACAATACTACGATTTGCAATTTTCAAACAATCCAAAGTAATTTGGTATGAACACCAAATATCATCAATAGTATTACTGGCGCTCATAATCAGAAACCTCAGCAAGAAGTTCAAGGAATAATTCACTCGTGAGCTTATGTCCCTTACCACTTACCTTGTTTTCAATCCAATACCATCCTGCTTCGTCTATACCTCTATAGAAATGTCTGGTATGTACTTTTTTATGATCGCCGACAGTTACTGTTGTTGCCATTGTTGGGCCGCCTATATTCAAATCAACGAGTATTACCTTGTCGTAAGCCCCTTTAATATCAATCCGACCGTTAGCTCCCAGAATTGATGCCCCAACTGGAATTACTTCAGCCAGTTCTGTGCCGGAAGAATTTAAAATTGACAGTTTTTGCACACCATAAGTGCCATATCTCTCTTCAGTTATTGATATTTTAGACTTTACTACTTTTAAACCGGCTGACGCCGCCCATTTCTCGATACTTGCAAATATTGCATCTAGACTCGCCAAAAAAGAAGATGGATTCTCTTGAATTACACTGTTCATATTATTTTTCCGATGTAAATTGACTAACGTAAAAAACTAACAGGGCCGTAGGATGTGCTGAGGTAGGAAGCCATCAATCGCGAAGATGCGCTTCACTGCGTTCAGCACATCCTACATACTGGTCATAAAAAACAACTCCGGGCAAGTTACAGTTTTTTGATAATAACGTAGAAATCTTTCTTGGTTTTTCCAGCCTGTTCGGCCATGCTCTTGATCAGCGTTTGCGAGAAAGGCGCTTTGGGACAATCAACGGTGACTTTATAAAATCTACCGTTTTCTTCTTTAACCCATTGTTCGTGCGACGTGCCTTTTCTCGGGCGTGGCGTAAAATTGAGATAGGTTAAGATTAGTTTTATTTCTTTACAGGTCAGTGGTGGGAATTCTCCACTCATGCCGGTCTCAACGGCATTGTTTCATCGAATATATGGTTGCTGCTATGGAAGATGTTATTTTTGATTTTCATAACATAGTATTTAAACCATGCCGAAAAAGGCGCGCGTCTGCTTAATAACTGGTTTGCGTAAATTTTATCGTCGCCTTCCAAAGCATCATAAACATATTCTTTAATCATCGCTTCGAGCTTGACTTTGGCATCTTCAAATGAATCGCCTTGCGCTGCAAGATTAAAGTCTAAACATAGGGCCACCCAAACGCCGCCTTCGCATTCAGCATAGCATTTGATAATTAATTGCTTTGGATTCATGTTCGCTCCCCGAAGTGTTTTTTTGCTGTAACCAGCTCTTTGTGTGTGCAGTTTGACCTAATATACTGCACTTCGCCGTAAACCACATAATCGTCTGCTTTACTTCACATCAGCCACGAATAACAAGGCAATAAAGATTATAAGCTAACGATCTATATGCGGATCAAGATGAACAATATGCCCATGATCGTCAAAATAAACGGTAATCATTGACACATTCCGGCATTGCTGCAATTCATCGGCTTTCACTTGATAAAACGCGCATAGCTCCGTATCGTTAACAATTTTATGCGCTGCCGGAAGTATCATCCTGCTCCGGAATTTGCGATAACTTATCCAGCATAACCAGAGCGCAACCATTACCAACAAAGTGACACCGTAAATCTCCATCAGCTCCAGCAGGCTTTTATAACCGCCAAACCAGCGCATTTCGTTGATCATCTTTCTATCGCCCAGCACCCAGCTGCTTAAAGTGACCAAGGGAATCAGCAAGTAAATCCACATCACCCAGCAGACGACCCAGACAAATAAGGCCCCAGCCCTTTTTTGCAGGCTTTGCAGCTGCGGGGCGTTAATAATGTATTCTTTCATTTCTCGCGCAAACCTCTGTCTACGGTGACCCATATCGCACGTTGTCCGCGTTTCTTTTTTATCGCCCGTATCGAGCCGACAATGGTGGTGCCGACGTTTATCAGCCAGTACACCAGGGGATACCATACCATCCAGTAATAATACCGCGCGACGCCGCCGGTACGGGATTCGTAATGCGAATCTATGAACAGGCTGACGCCGAATTGTATAAGACAGGTCAGGCTCAGCAACATGCTGGTCCAGTTGGGGCTGAGATCGTGCAACGATTCGCTGGTCGATTCGTTAAACAATGCCACGGGTGCGTAAAGCACATGCAACAGTATCAAAAACGCCCAGAAGATACTGATCAGGCATTCGCCGTATAACAGCCACATGCCGCGGGACGACCAGCGAAACAGATCGCGAAAATAGCGCAACAATACTTCGGTTCCGCCCTGCGCCCAGCGTGATCGTTGCTTCCATAAGCCATGCAGGGTTTCCGGCATCAACACCCAACACAAGGCGTTCGGCTCGAAATAGATCGTCCAACCGGCCAGCTGCAACTTCCAGCTGATATCGATGTCTTCGGTGACCATGTCGTTGCTCCAGTAACCGACATCGTGCAATGCGGATTTTCTAAATGCCGCAATAACGCCGGAGACGGTGAAGACCTGCCCGTAAGACCGTTGCGCCCGTTTGATCATGCCGACGATGGCTGAAAACTCACCGACCTGAATCCGGCCTAACAGCGTGGAGCGATTGCGTATGCGCGGATTGCCGGTGACTGCGCCGACATTCGGATTATCCTGAAAATGCCGCACCATCCAGGCGACGGCTTCGGGAGCCAGCAACGCATCACCGTCGATGCAAATCAGGATTTCATTGTTAGCCAATAACGCGGCGGTACGCAAGCCCATCGCCTTACCCTGATTGGTGTGCAAATTGACCACGCGTAGTTGCTGATGTTGTTCAGCCAGCTCCTGCAATATTTCCAACGTGTTGTCCTTGCTGCCGTCATTAACGGCGATAATTTCGAAGGCCGGGTATTTCTGGCGCAACAAAATTTCCACGGTTTCGCGAATATTGTCGCCTTCGTTATAACAGGGAATCAAAATCGAAACCGGCGGCTGCTCGGTTAATTCGGGCAGGTGTTCGGCATTACCTTGCTGACGCCATTCATGACGAAAATAAAAAATCAGCGCGCCGAACATCCAGATATAGGCCATAAACAAAGGATAGTAATAAATGAATCCTTCGATGGTGCCGTCCAGCGGTTCCCATGCAGTCACAAAGTCATGCCATTGGCTCTGTAGTATTGCGATCGCGTTTTGCAATGAAATATTCATGGTTTTTCAGAGCAAACGGCATCGCCCGCCCTATTCAGGTTGATTAAAACAAAATTCATGATTAAGGCTGGATAGGAAGTGAGAAATGTTGTTGTAAATCAGCCAAGCGCGGCTGATCCTCAAAAACATTGTCAGGATAATAGCCAATGTGGCCGGCGCCCAATTTTTTCAGCAACTCCAGTTGCCCGATAAAGACCGGCATCGGAATTTTCTGCCCGGTTTTCCAATTGATCGATTGCAGCTCGAACACGGTTTTTTTAAGACCGTCGGGCTGTTTAGCCGCTGTTTTTACCAATTGTGTGAGCCACTGTTTGGGGTTTTCCGCCTCTTCCATAAAAGGCATGGCTTCGATGGCGACATAATCGTAATGCGCTAAAAAGGATTTAAACGACTGCGCGTACCATTCTTCGCTGTAAGGCTTTAACAAAGGCAACGCATAAAAATTACGCGCGGTCTTTATGCCGGGGCGATAAATACGCACCCGGCTTGCCAGCTCGTCGGTAAATTGGTTGATCAATTCAGTTTTATGTTGCGCCCACGCCATGCGCATTTTGCTGGTCGCATGCAACTGTTCGAATTGATCGGGCAAGCCCCATGCCTCTTTCGCATAAGCCAATGCTAGCGGCGATACATCTTCATAATCCGATAAAATGCCGTCGTCATGAAACAGAATGCCGTCAAAACTACAATGTTTGGCCAAGTCTTCGTAAATTTCGGCTACGTACTGACGCGCTTCGGGATTGAACGGCGATAACCGGGTATAAACATGACTGGCGTTTTGCGCCTTGCCGTCCCGCCATTCCTGAACATACCAGGATTCCGGCGCTTTGCCCTGATAGGCCATAATCGGCATCCAGGCATAAATTTTCACACGGGCTACGGTTTTTAATTGCCAGGCAACGCGGCTGAACAAGTCCTGTTTTACCGGCAAATGGCGATTGGGAAAATATAACGCATCGGCGTTGCCGTCGCCGTCAGGATCGGCATAGGCTTGTAAATAAACGGTGTTGATATGCATGTCTTTGATGCGTTGAACCGCAGCATCCAGATTACGCTCGGTTTGCTTGGGGTCTTCATCGTAAAGATAATCCAGGTCCAGATGCGCCACCCGCAAAGACCTGCCGGTACGCATTCCGGTCACAAGCTCCGCAAATTGGCCGAGATCGGGATTATCGACCATAATCAAGCGACGCAACGCGCTAATATCCGCCACCGTATTAAAGCCGTCCACCAGCCCCATCGTCATCGGCATTCCGGCTTCACGCGACGCCTGCACGGCAATTTGGTTATATTCTCCATACGGCCAAACCATGGCCCTGGGTCTGACGCCCGCATGTTGAAAAATGAACTCGGCGCTCTTCAACAGGGCTGCATTGATACGTTCGCGATACTGCTCGTCGGTTTCGTAAACCAGCATCGGGTCGTCATACAGCCGGGTAACCGCCGCCGCCTGGGAATTGGCTTGCGGATTGGCATTCACGCCTTTATGCAGGTCGTAACTGTGCGAGGCGACCTCTACCAAACCGGACTGCACCATTTCTCTTACCTGCTCCCAGTTGAGCAATGGCTTGCCCGGCTCGTCCGCCGTGACGTTGCCGTCCATCCAGGTTCCCACCAGCGCAACCGTAGCCGGATAATGATGTTTCTTTAATAGCGGGAAGACGCGGGTATAAAAACTCAGATAGCCGTCATCAAAGGTCAACAGCGCGGCTTTATCGGGTAACGTATCTTTCCCCACTGCTGCATCGAAAATATTTTGCACGCTGACAATCTTGTAGCCGTTTTGTTTCAACCAGCCTAGATGCTCTTCAAGATGATCGACACTGACATCCATCGAATTAAAAGGCGGCTTGGCGCCTTCCGCACCGACGATGTCGTGATAATTGAGAACCAGAAAGTGATGCTCTTTGGCAGATGCGTAACCAAAAAAACCGATAAGAAAAAACAACAAAAACGCTTTATTTAAGTAATTGACTGCTGTGACAGGTGTAAAAATGGTCATGACATCCGGATTGAAAAAAGAAAAACTCGCCAACGGGCGACAATATTAACCGAAAAATGTGCAAACCGGATTGAATAATCGGTTGAACACGATTGCACGGTCGGCTACCGACCGCGAAATCCATCCAACAACTTGTTACTTAACAAAAAAATCTATTATTTCCATGCGCTAAATAAACGCCGCCCTGCTCCGTCGATATGACTAAATTAAAAATCAAGATCCTCGTCATAAAAATCGCCGAGCTGTTCCTGCAAGCGTTTTTTCTCCCAATACAACTCAATTTTTCTGCGCGCAGCCATCTTTTTTGCCGCTCGCTCGCTTTCGTTAGGGAGCGTAATATATTCACCGCTCAAACCCAAATCGAAGCCTTCAATATCGAGATCAACTTCATCTTTGCTTTTTTCAGGGCCCACTTCAGGCGAGGATTTATCGGGTACGGATTTAGATACTTTCATAGTCGTAATTAATCTAGCTTTAAAAGTTCACTTTTTAATTACTTATGACAAGCTTGTAAAGCGAAATTTTAATTCAACACCAATAAAAATCGGTGATGAACGGGAGCTCGGATATTCATTTTAAACAAATATCAAGTGTTTGGGAGGGCTAGGCATAACCAGATTTTATCCGTCATAGTCTATTTGTCGGCCCATCGGTCATATTTTTTCACCTCGCGACTTTTTTAAAGATTACAATGCCCGGCAGACTGGATAATCTCATTTAACGACACACCGTAATTTATGAAAGCAAGCGTACAAATTTTACTCGGCATGACATTTATCGCTCTGACCGCCTGTTCGACTCAAGAGGTCAAACATGACGCACAAGCCGTCTCGACTCCCGCTAAAACGCCCGCAATAACCGAGAATTCGACACAAAGTTCAGGCCAAAATCCACCGTTGACCAGGCTTAAAGGCGACAAAACATTAAATCTGGTCAGAATCATGGATGGCGGAGCCTGTAAAAACGATTTTCAAGGCGCTAAAGGCACATTTCTTATCTACGCCGACCCGGCCGATATAGAACGGATTAAACGTGAAAAAGGCCCGCAAGTCTTCAGCGACTTCGAAAACAAAATTCAATCCTTTGCGACAGACGCGTTGCAGGAAGCCATCAATGCAACTAATCTGGCGGAAGATCCCTTTGCTTTGGGCGCGGACGAAGCTCAAGAGAAACTGACTAAACAATTATCCAATAACTTTCGTAATAGCGTGGCCGATGCCGTTAAACTATTCCAAAAAGAAACCACCTTGACGATTGATGTTGTTCCCTTTTCCCCGTCATTTATTTTTTATCAACAAGGCTGCGAAGCCACGCATCAGGAGCCGGAGAACTAGGATAACAAGGTTATCCGGGCTTTTTCATCACCGAACAGACAAAGAGGCAAGCCACTATGAGTTGGAGAGAACGTACGCATGAAGACGCTTATTCAGATACCGATGTCGAACAGCGTTTAAAGGAAGAATTGCCGCACTGGTATCTGGAAAACGGCTGGATTCGGCGCAAATACAAAACCAGCGGCTGGAAAGCGACGCTGATGGTTGTTAACACCGTAGGACACTTGGCTGAAGCGGCATTTCATCATCCGGATCTTACCGTTTCTTACGCCTTTGTGATCGTTAAGCTGATGAATCATGCGGCTAAAGGCATTACCAATAAAGATTTTGAATTAGCCCGTAAAATCGAAGAGGTGGTGATGTGGCAGCCCGGACAGGAAGGCGGCGCTTTAACAGGCACGCCTGACGACCCGAGGTTTAAATACCTCAAATACGATTAGACTGGGGAATCGTATTTTGTCCACGAAAGGCACGAAAAGCACGAAAAAAACAATATCTAACATTAGCTACAGCGACATGTACATCATTAAAACCGGGCGAAAGGCGGAAAAATAACACGTCAACATACCGAGCTTTAGCCTTTTAGCCCCTTATATTTTTCGTGCCTTTCGTGGACAGAACCCTACTCAATTATTTTCAGCTTCAGCAGATGTACGCGCCGACTATCGGCCCTGATGACTTCAAACTTCATTGAATCCACGACCAGGCTCTCGCCTTTTTTGGGCATGTGTTCAAGCTGACTGACAATAAAACCGCCGATAGTATCGTATTCATCCGTTGCCAGATGGGTTGAAAAGTATTCGTCAAACTCATCCATAGGCGTCAGCGCTTTAATCATATATTCATTTGAACTACGCTGAAAAATATAGCCTTCGTCTTCGTGATCGTCGTGTTCGTCTTCAATTTCGCCGACGATTTGCTCTAACACATCCTCAATGGTGACCAAGCCTGCCGACTGGCCGTACTCATCGACCACAATGGCCATGTGATTGCCATTGGTACGCAATTCTTTAAGCAACACATTCAAGCGCTTGCTTTCCGGCACGACACAGGAAGGCCGCATTATTTCATGAACTTTCAGGGACTTGTTTTGTAAAACGCGAGTCAGCAAATCCTTGGCTAACAGGACGCCAACCACCTTGCTCCGGTCTCCGTCAATAACCGGGTAGCGCGAATGCCCAAACTCGGTAACCAACGGCATGATGGTCTCCAGCTCGGCGTCTTTCGGTACGACAACCATTTGAATGCGGGGAATCATAATATCCCTGACCCGCATTTGAGACACCTGTAAAACGCCTTCAATCATGGATAACGCATCCGTATCCAATAAGCGTTTTTCCCGTGCTTCTCTTAATATTTCAAGTAGATCTTCAAGGTCTTGCGGCTCCCCAGTCAGTAAATGGCTGATTTTATCAACCCAGCTTTTCTGTGGGGAGTGTCTACTTGGGGGTTGTTCATCACTCATTTATCGCTTACCTCTGTATACGGATTATTTATATGTAATTTGTTTAAAATGGCTATTTCTTTATTTTCCATAAGTTCGGCCTCATCGTCATCGATGTGATCGTAACCTAATAAATGCAACACGCCATGCACAATGATATGCGCCCAATGGTGCGCCAGTGGCTTGTCCTGTTCGAGCGCTTCTTTTTCCACTACCGGGGCGCAGATGACCAAATCGCCCAGTAAGTCCAGTTCAATACCTTCAGGCACGTCAACCGGAAAACTGAGAATATTGGTCGGGCCTGATTTATGGCGATACTGTTCATTAAGTTCGGCGCTTTCCTCAACGCCAACAATGCGCACCACAATCTCGGTGTCATGATCGTAATCGTCCAGCGCCGTATCGACCCAAAGCTGGATTTGTTGCCGGTCAGGCTGATCTGCCGAGTCAAAAACAGCCTGGATTTCTATCCGGTTCACGACTCGGCCTTGTGCGCTTTCTCATAAGCTTCATAGGCGCAAACAATGCGCTGCACCAAAGGATGCCTGACCACATCGCGCGCATCGAAAAAGGTAAAGCTGATGCCTTCCACATTTTTTAATACTTCAAGCACATGCCGCAGACCGGACATTTTTTCCGAGGGCAAATCGATCTGGGTCACATCGCCTGTCACCACCGCTGTCGAACCGAACCCGACTCGGGTCAGGAACATTTTGATCTGCTCGACGGTGGTATTTTGCGCCTCATCAAGGATAATAAAAGCGTCGTTGAGCGTTCTGCCGCGCATAAAAGCCAGCGGCGCAACCTCGATAATGCCTTTATCGATCATTTTCTCAACCCGCTCAAAACCGAGCATGTCGTACAGCGCGTCGTACAAAGGCCGCAAATAAGGATCGACTTTTTGCGCCATGTCGCCCGGCAGAAAGCCCAGTTTTTCACCGGCTTCCACTGCGGGACGCACCAGAATGATTTTCCTGACCTTTTCGCTTTGCAAGGCCTCAATGGCACAGGCAACGGCCAGATAGGTTTTACCGGTTCCGGCCGGTCCCACGCCGAAGTTAATATCATGCGTGACAATTTTCCTCAGATATTCTTGCTGGTTAGCCCCTCGTCCTCTGATCATCCCGCATTTGGTCTTGATACTTACGTTTTGCTGGGCCGAGGTTGCCGGAGCAGCATCCAACAGTTCATCAATCGATGCATCCTGCATGGCTAAATGAACCGATTCGGCGGTCAGGTGTTCTTTTTCGGTGCTGGCAAATAATTTCTCCATGACGGCGCAGGCCGCCTTGACCGAACTATCCAAGCCCGTCACCCTGAACTGATTACCGCGATTGGCGATTTCGACCTGAAGGCGCGACTCAATCTGCCGCAAGTGCTCATCGAATTGGCCGCAAAGATTGGACAGCCGGTCATTATCGGCAGGTGCGAGGGAAATTTCCTGTGAAATCATAAATCAATTGTTACCAACAATTTTATCAACGGAAGCATCGACCATACGGCCTCGTAAAGAATTGGGCAAAGCCTCGGCAATCAGCACATCGACAAACTGTCCGGCCAAGCGGGGATGCCCGATAAAGTTAACAACCCGATTATTCTCGGTTCTACCCTGCATTTGCAACGGATTCTTTTTAGACTGCCCTTCAACCAAAACGGTTTGCACGGTGCCGATCATGCTCTCGGAAATAGCCGCAGTCATTTCGTTAATGCGATTTTGAAAACGCTCCAAGCGCTGTTTTTTAACCTCAGCAGGCACATCGTCCGGCAAATCGGCCGCCGGTGTGCCGGGACGCTGGCTATAGACGAAACTGAAGGATAGATCGAAACCGATTTCTTCGATGAACGACATGGTTTCTTCAAACTCGGCATCGGTTTCGCCGGGGAATCCGATAATAAAATCCGATGACAGGTAAATATTGGGGCGCACCGCGCGCAATTTGCGGATGATTTCAATATAGTCGGCGCGCGCATGGCCGCGCTTCATCATTTTCAAGATATGATCGCTGCCGCTTTGTACCGGCAAATGCAAATGGTCGACCAATTGCGGAATTTCGGCAAAGGCTTCAATCAGCTCGTCTGTAAATTCCATCGGGTGCGAAGTGGTGAAACGAATCCGGTCGATGCCCTTCACCGCCGCCACATAATGCAGCAACAAGGCAAAATCGGCGATGTCGCCATCGTCCATTTCGCCGCGATAGGCATTAACGTTTTGGCCCAACAGGTTGATTTCGCGCACGCCTTGTTTGGCCAACGCCGTAATTTCGGCGATCACATCATCCAGCGGACGGCTGATTTCTTCACCTCGCGTATAAGGCACTACGCAGAACGTACAATACTTGCTGCAACCTTCCATAACAGACACAAAGGCTTTCGGGCCTTCCGCTCTGGGCTCGGGCAATGCATCGAATTTTTCTATTTCAGGGAAGGAGACGTCGACGACAGGTTTGTGCTGGCTGCGCGCCTGATCCAGCAACTGGGGCAAACGGTGCAGGGTTTGCGGCCCGAACACTATATCCACAAAGGGCGCCCGCTTTTGGATA
>DAINRH010000081.1:0-5771 GCA_036741905.1 Methylobacter sp.
GGGCCTCGGCGATGCGATGAACCGCATCGGCAAAAAAACCATGATGTGCCTGCGCGAACCGTCATTAGGCCCGTGCTTTGGCGTAAAAGGCGGCGCGGCGGGCGGCGGGTACTCGCAAGTGGTGCCGATGGAAGACATCAACCTGCATTTCACCGGCGATTTTCACGCGATCGGCGTGGCGCATAACCTGCTATCGGCGTTGATCGACAACCATATCAATCACGGCAACGATCTGGACATCGACCCGCGGCGCATCCAATGGAAGCGCGTTGTCGATATGAACGACCGCGCCCTGCGCAATATCGTGGTCGGCATGGGCGGCCCGGCCAACGGCTATTTGCGTGAAGACGGTTACGACATCGTGGTCGCGTCCGAAGTTATGGCGATTTTATGCCTGGCGACCAGCCGCGCGGATCTTAAAGAGCGTCTGGGCCGCATCGTGATCGGCTATAAGTCCGACCGGGTCACGCCGGTTTACGCCCGCGACCTGAATGCGCAAGGCTCGATGGCGGCCTTGTTGAAAGACGCGATCAAGCCTAATCTAGTGCAAACACTGGAAAACAATATCGCGATCATTCATGGCGGGCCATTCGCCAATATCGCCCACGGTTGCAACACCGTAAGCGCGACCAAGACCGCGCTGAAACTGGCCGATTATGTGGTGACCGAAGCGGGTTTCGGGGCCGATTTGGGCGCTGAAAAATTTATCGACATCAAATGCCGCATGGCCGGGCTCAAACCCTCCGCCGTGGTGCTGGTGGCTACGGTAAGAGCACTTAAATTCCACGGCGGCGTGGTTAAGGAAGAATTAAACCAGGAAAATCTGGCCGCGCTGGAGCAAGGTTTTGCAAACCTTGAACGCCACCTGCACAACATCACCCATCATTACGGTCTGCCTTGCGTCGTGTGCATCAATCACTTCACCTTCGATACCGATGCGGAAATCGCTTTGCTGAAGAAAAAATGCGAAGCCTTGGGCGCAAAATGCGTGGTTTCCAAGCATTGGGCGTCAGGCGGCGCCGGCGCGGAAGAACTGGCCCACGCAGTCAGCGACATCGTCGACAACCGCGAACCCGCGTTTAACTACGTTTACGACGAAAACCTGAGCCTCTGGGAAAAGATCGAAGCCATTGCCACCAAGCTGTATGGTGCCGGCAGCGTCACCGCCAGCGCCAAAGTCAAAGCGCAACTGGCCGCATGGAATGCCGATTACGGCACGTTCCCGATTTGCATGGCCAAAACCCAAATGTCGTTTTCAACTAACCCGAACGCCAAAGGCGCGCCGTCCGGACATATCGTTGACATCAGCGATGTCCGGCTGGCAAACGGCGCAGGCTTTATTGTCGCAATTGCCGGTGATATGATGACCATGCCCGGCTTACCTAAAGTACCCGCTGCGGAAAGAATCGATATTGATAATAACGGCAAAATCACCGGCTTATTTTAACCATAGAGGGGGCTCAACACCCTGCCCCTACCTTAATTCCCTTTCATCCAAGGTAGCATCATGACAGACAAAAAATTTCGGCTCGTTACACGCAGTGATTTTGACGGCTTAATCTGCGCGGTTTTATTAAAAGAACTGGACTTGATTGACGACATCAAATTTGTTCACCCAAAGGACATGCAAGACGGCATTATCGAGATTAACGACCGCGACATTACCACCAACCTGCCCTACGTAAAAGGCGTTCATCTTGCGTTTGACCATCATTTAAGCGAAACCATCCGCAATGAAAAAGCCGACAATCACATCATAGATCCGGACGCCCCTTCAGCCGCGCGAGTCGTTTACGACTATTACGGCGGTGCAAGCCGCTTCCCGGCCGACTGGAACGAGATGATGGAAGCCGTCGATAAAGGCGATGCCGCGCAATTCAACCGCGAAGAAATTTTAAACCCGGAAGGCTGGGTATTAATGAATTTCCTGATGGATGCGCGCACCGGTTTAGGCCGATTCCGGGACTTTACCGTGTCAAATTATCAATTGATGATGAACCTGATCGATTACTGCAAAAATCATAGTATCGATGACATTCTGCAACTTTCCGACGTTCAGGAACGCGTCAATCTGTTTAAAGAACACGAAGTGGCGGCCAAAGAACAAATTCAGCGCTGCTCTACGGTTTACAACAACTTGGTGGTATTGGATTTGCGCGATGAAGAAATCATCTACGCGGTCAATCGTTTCATGATTTATGCGCTGTATCCCGAGTGCAATATCTCCATCCATGTGATGTGGGGCGTTAAGCAACAAAACACCGTGTTCGCGATAGGCAAATCTATCTTGAATCGCACCTCCAACACCAATGTCGGCGAACTGTGCTTAAGCTATAACGGCGGCGGACATTTGAATGCCGGCACTTGCCAGGTCGATAACCAGGACAGCGAGCAACACTTAAAAGCAATTATTGCGAAAATCAACCTGGACGGTTGATTAGAGTACGCGACTGGCGGAACACGCCTAAAAAGGGTTTCCGCCTTGTTCGCCCCAACCTTCCGCTTGATAACCCCCAATACCAATCAGTTAAGCGCCGTAGGAGCGGGCCGCGCCCGCGATATTTGGGCAGCCGTTGTAGCGTTTTAGCGGCTTCATCGCGGGCGCGGCCCGCTCCTACGACGGCAATGTGCTTAAATGGCATTACCCCGCAGCAACCTCATCAACACCCACCAACCAAACCTTATTCTCCTGTATAATGTTTAGCCAATCTTTTAATAACTTACCGCGTTTATGTATAGATATGAAGGCCGCGTTATCCACGAAAGCCACGATGACGACGGTATTTTAGAAGTCGTCGAAACTGATGGCGTAAGGTCGCTGCACTTCGGCTCGTTCCCCCGGCAGAGCAGCATGCTGCTGGCCGAGCCGGATAAACTGTATCTGAATTATGTGCGGGCCATGACCAGCTGGCTGTTATTCAAACCCACACTGGATGACGAGGCCTTGATTATCGGCTTGGGCGGCGGCTCATTAACCAAGCATTTACTGCATCATTTCCCGGACTGCCGCTTGAAAGTCGTGGAATACCGGGAAAGCGTGGTCAAAATCGCGCGCAGTCATTTCGGCCTGCCGCTCGACCCGCGCCTGAAAGTTATTATCGACGACGGCGCAAAATACGTACGCCAACGGACCGAGAGCCAAAGCGAGCAATACAGCCTGATGTTTGTCGACGCGTTCGACCATGAAGGCATGGCACCGTCGATCAGTAACCATGCGTTTTTCGATGCCTGTAAAATGCTGTTAAAAAAAGACGGCATGCTCGTCATCAATCTGTGGGGCGGTGCCGGCAACCCCTTATTCAAGCAGGTTGCCCTGTGGCTGGGGCGTACTTTTGACTGGAGAATCCTGTTTCTTCCCGTTCCTGACCGCGGCAATATTATCGGCTTGGCCTTTAATGAGGATGCCCCGCTCCATTCCATGAAAGACTTGAGAACCCGAGCCATTGTCCTTGAGCAGATTTACCAGATTGAATTTATCTCTTATTTAAAAGAAATTGCCAAACACAATGCCAGCGTCCTCAACAACTCGATACAAAAATAATGTCTAGCGCCTTGCAAACCGAACCCAACCTTTTTAGTTACCGCTTATATTGGGCGCAGCGCTTTGGCGTCGCCCCTGTTTTGCCGATGAGCAAGACTGAAATGGACGAATTGGGCTGGGATGCCTGCGATGTGATTCTGGTAACCGGCGATGCCTATATCGATCACCCGAGCTTCGGCATGGCGCTGATTGGACGATTGCTAGAAGCGCAAGGATTCAGGGTCGGCATCATCTCCCAGCCCGACTGGACCAGCGCCAAGGATTTCATGAAACTCGGCCGCCCGAACCTGTTTTTCGGCGTGACCGGCGGCAATATGGATTCAATGGTCAATCGTTACACTTCGGACAAAAAAATCCGTTCCAACGATGCCTACACGCCGAACGGCGCGGCGGGCAAACGCCCTGATCGCGCCGTCAACGTTTACTCGCACCGCTGCCGCGAAGCTTACAAGGATGTGCCTATCATCATCGGCGGCATCGAAGCCAGCTTGCGGCGCATCGCGCATTACGATTATTGGTCGGACAAGGTTAGAAAATCGGTGCTGCTGGACTCCAAAGCCGACCTGCTGGTTTACGGCAACGCCGAGCGTCAGGTCGTCGAAATCGCCCACCGCCTGGCTAACGGTGAAGCCATATCGGAGCTGAAAGGCATACGCGGCACGGTACATTTCGTTAAACAAATACCGGAAGGCTGGGCGGTTAAAGATTCCACCGATATAGATAAACCGGGCGCGGCGATGGTGCCTATCGACCCATACCAGGAACAGCCTGCCTGCGATAAAAAACCGGAACAGAGCAATGCGGACGAAAAAGTCATTCATTTTGATAAATTGCAGATCAGGAACCAGCGTTCACAAACCGTCATCCGCCTGCCCGCTTATGAAACAGTAAAAGACGACCCGATACTGTACGCTCACGCCTCGCGCGTCATGCATGGCGAAACCAACCCCGGCAACGCGCGCGCATTGATTCAACTGCACGGTTCCCGGCAAGTATGGATCAATCCGCCCCCGATTCCGCTAACCACCAAGGAAATGGACGGCGTGTTCGACCTGCCCTACTCCCGCCTACCGCACAAAGAATACGGCAGCGCCAACGTACCCGCCTTTGAAATGATCCAGCATTCGGTCAACATCATGCGCGGCTGTTTCGGCGGTTGCACCTTCTGCTCGATCACCGAGCATGAAGGCCGCATTATCCAGAGCCGCTCGGAAGATTCGATCATCAAGGAAATCGAAGCCATCCGCGACACCTCGCCCGCTTTTACCGGCCATATTTCCGACCTGGGCGGCCCCACCGCCAACATGTACCGGCTGGCCTGTAAAGACCCGAAAATCGAGGCTGCGTGCCGTAAGCCGTCCTGCGTTTATCCCGGCATTTGTCCTAACCTGAATACCGACCACACGCCGCTGATCAAACTCTACCGCAGGGCCCGCGCCCTGCCCGGCATCAAGAAAATCTTCATCGCCTCCGGCTTGCGTTACGATCTGGCCGTGGAATCGCCGGAATACGTCAAGGAACTGGTCACCCACCATGTCGGCGGCTACCTTAAAATCGCCCCGGAACATACCGAGCAAGGCGTGTTATCCAAAATGATGAAGCCGGGCATGGGCACTTACGACCGCTTCAAGGAAATGTTTGACAAGTATTCAAAGGAAGCCGGTAAAGAGCAATATTTGATCCCGTACTTTATCGCCGCCCACCCCGGCACGACCGATAACGACATGCTCAATCTGGCGTTATGGCTAAAACACAACGGTTTCAGGGCCGACCAGGTACAGGCCTTCCTGCCGTCGCCGATGTCCATCGCCACCGCCATGTATCACTCCGGCAAAGACACTTTGCGTAAAGTCAGCCGAACTGCTGAAGACATTGCCATACCTAAAAGCTTCAAGCAGCGCCGCCTGCACAAAGCCTTCCTGCGTTACCACGACCCCAAAAACTGGCCGTTGCTCCGCGAAGCCTTAAAAGACATGGGGCGCAGCGATTTAATCGGCAATGGCAAGCAGCATTTGATCCCCAGCTTTCAGCCCAAAGGCACGGTAGAAACGCCGGAAAAAATCCAGCGCTTTAAAACTAAATATACCGGCTTGGACAACGCCCGTTCAGAAAAAGGCAAGCCGCATCCGATCAACAAAAACAACGCAAAAAGAAAGCCAAAAAAATACTAGCCAACAAAAAAATGTTGTGTATAATACCCGCTTCTTCGCTGGTGTAGCTCAGTCGGTAG
>DAINRH010000081.1:5781-16911 GCA_036741905.1 Methylobacter sp.
CTGATTTGTAATCAGCCGGTCGCGGGTTCGATTCCCATCGCCAGCTCCAAGAATTTCAAAGGCCTTAGACAAAAGTCTCGGGCCTTTTTTATGCCTATAGGACACAGGCGGGACAATTTAAAATAAATAACTGCAACAAGCCACAATACAAAATAGCACATTTATAATTAGTTTTGCTGATACGGCAGTTTGCGAGGCGTTGAATTTTTTGTTGCGCCACTCAATTTAGGTTTTAGCCACAATGCAATTCATGTCCAGCTAAATAGCTACTCTTGCCATAGAAAGCAAATGGAAAACCTCATAATAATAATTACATGTATAACCCTAGCTCTTTTATTTAAGTATTTAAATATCAAGAGCCTATCAATACAGGCATTATCTCGAATATTCGAGAATAATTGGTATAGGTTTTTAGCAAAACCTTTTATGCTAGCATTACCTAGCGCAACATTAGCTTGTTACAAAATAGAGCCACTCAAAGGCAAGATTCCAGGGGATATCATTGCCTGGATAGACAAAGAAGTGGTTTTTTAGTTGTAGGGCTGTTTATGGTTCCACTACTAGTGGGCATTGAGGACTTTATCCGTAAGTTGGCTCCAGCATATTCTAATAGCTTAACATCAGACGGACAGTCCACTCTTTTGAGAGCCCTGGACTATCCTGTGGATAAGAAAATGAATCATTTTCTATCTGTGCTACGTTCAGCTAAAGATAGCATGACATCTGGACAGATATTTCAAGCAATCACCCAGCCAGATAAGCAACTGGCTGAAATAACCCGTGCGATTCATATTTTTTTCGAGAGCTTGGCTAAGCTACAAGATGAACAGCTTGATTTTACAACTGTTCTTTTTAAAATGGATGACGGAGCTCCTGTAGAAGGTTGGTGTTATTTTCCAGAATCAAAAAGACCAGAGCAAAATTTACTTAATGACCCGAAGTCTTTGGCTGCTAATGCAGCTAAGAATAATGGCAGGACAATTATCATTCAAGATATTGAAAAAGAGAAAAAAAGCCAAGGTCTCAAATTTCTCAACATTGCCCAACAGAAAAAGGTTCGGCCATTTGCTACCCCATTAAAAGCACACACACCAAAAGCATCCCACTTGTTCTTAGAATTACTACAGATAAAGCTTTTTTTTCATCCAATAACAAGGTACTGTATGAAAAAATACTTGACCGATTTGCAAAAAGAATTCTTATTGAATATGCACTTAGCGAGTTAAAAAATTATGCATCAAAAAAAGCCAACTAGAGCAAACGCCAAAGATCAACACCTAAGTAAGCCATTGATTATACTTGGAAATAGCAGCAAAGAGCAGCTGAAATCTGAAGCTAAACAATGGATAAAAGAAGCGCAAAAGGAATCCAAAAACTGGGGCAAAATATTTGCTCTTTAGTTCAGTGTTCCCCTAAAAATCGCGCTGTCATTGAAATAGATTGCATCATTTCCTAAAAACATACACCTTCACCAGCTAAAACCACTAAATTCATTCCCCAAGCACATATCCTCAGACCAGCAAAAAAATACCAACCTGACAGCTTTTTATTTTAAACCGCCCCTTTAGTGTCCTATTAAAGGCGATTTATTTTTAAGGCCTTGATCCAATAGCCCTAAATAATTAGAACAGCCGATCGCGAGTTCGATTCCCATCGCCGCCCCAAATAAATAAAAAGGCCTTAGATTTTTCTAAGGCCTTTTTTTATGTCTGTCGCTTTATAAGTGACATTTAGCCTAAAAATCAGTTTCGTAAAACGGCCATTCATAACCTCAAGTTAACCAGATTTTTCTGCTTCGACTTCAATCATTACCATAGCCACATGAGCTTTACCATCTGCTGCTAGCGGCACTTTATTCAGATATTTAGCACAAACCTCTTCGATAAAGGCCTTCCTTTGTTCTGTTGGAATTCGCTGCATATAGGGTAACCATGTGGTTCGAATCCATCCTTCCAACCCTGATTTTCCATCATGGGTCATATCTTTAGGCATGAGTTCAACGCGTTTTATAGAAAATCCGGATTCCCTCAATAGCGCTTGATATTCATCGACACCAAGAAACGTAAAAGGAAATTCAAATTCAGTAAAATACTGCGCCCATTTATCTGAAGCGCTAAGGTCATCCATGATCGAAAGCATGCCTTCAGCATCGCCTTTCCCGCCCATTCGCAGATGAATTTTTCCTCCAACCCTGAGGCTCTTGTACAAGCCTTCAATAACAGGTTTATGATTCTTGACCCAATGCAGCGCCGCATTCGAAAACGCCACGTCAAAACGGCCTTCAAATGCTAAATCACTGGCATCCATGATTTGAAACGACAGATTAGGATGCCGGTCTTGTGAATATTTTTCCTGTGCCAGCTCGATCATTTGCTTCGAGTTATCAACGCCGACAACCGAGCCGCCTCCCGCTAACCGGGCGATTTCCGCGGTTACTTTGCCGTCGCCGCAACCTACGTCAAGAATGTCTTCCGCGCCTGTTAAGTTCAGATTTGCAATCAGTTCTTTCGCCCATTTTTGTTGGGCTTCCGAATTTCTCTCATAATCCTTCGCATTCCAGCTGTATGTATTCATCACAAACTCCTAAATAAATGGATAATGGGATATTGTTTCTCCATCTTTATAACGGGTACAAGATGACAATTTATGCTGGTATAAAATACGCTATGATCGAATCCAACCCTCGACGCATTCTTGGTACTTTCATTCGTACACATCGCGAGTGTTTACCGCCGCCCAAAACTGCGGGACGTCGCCGAACACCCGGTTTGCGACGCGAAGAATTGGCTGAAGCTGCCGGGGTCAGCGTTACCTGGATCACTTGGCTTGAGCAAGGACGGGATGTTGCCGCTTCCGCCGCGGCGCTGACCCGGCTTGCCGATGCACTAAGGCTGGCTCCGGCCGAGCGCGCCTCGCTGTTCGATCTGGCGGGAAAACGAGATCCGGCCGCCCCTGCCGAAGCCCAGGCCGACCTGCTGCCGGAGCTTTTAACTTTGCCGACGCTGTTTGCGGGGCCGGCCTACCTCCTCGATCGCACCTGGACTGCCCGAGCCTGGAATACTGACGCGGCCAAACTATTCACTGGCTGGTTGGACGAAGCGACTAAAGAGCGCAATCTGCTTCAATTCGTCTTCCTCTGTCCGAGCGCAAAGCTATTAATAGCCGACTGGCCGGAACGAGCCCGCCGTCTGGTTGCCGAATTCCGCGCCGATTACAGCCGCCGTCCGCAAGATGCAGCCATGCAAGCACTGATTGACGATCTATTGGCCGGAAGTCCGTTGTTCGCCCAACATTGGCGCGAACAAGCCGTGCTAAACCGCGAAGGGGGCGAACGCAGGTTTAATCATCCATTACATGGGCCGCAATGTTTTTTGCAAACCACTCTGCTGGTCGCCTTGCAACCGGAATGCAAACTGGTCTGTTTGGCAGCTATGGAAAAATAGTGAAAACCGGAATTATTGCGTTAATTACAGCTTCGGTGAATGCGCGCAGCTTATCCCCCTACAAGCGACACCTGTTAAAGGTTGAAGTAAGCTGGGTAAGTGCGGCGCATTCAGCTAAATCTAACTCACGCGGTGAACCAAGAGCGAAAACGCTGTAAGAGAACTTACTTTCATATAATTCCCTGTTATTTCTTATCCAAACCGATAAAACCTAATGCCCGCAACCGTTTTTTATCTGTTCGTATCGTATCAAGCCGGATTTTACGCGCATAAAGCTCGGCCTTAGTCTGCGCATAAAAAACCAGTAAGCGGAAAAATCCGGTATTTAGCAATATTGATGTTGCCGCCCGCGTGATCAAAGGCGCATATCTCACAAACAACTCGTCTTGCAAACTGACAATGGCTTCGACAGTGCCCGGATCGCCTTGACGAGCCGCACGGCCGAATAATTGCCTATCCACTCGCGCGCTTTCATGAAACTCGGTCAATATTACGTGCAACCCGCCTGTTTCAGCCACTTCATCCGATAGCTGGATGTCGGTGCCTCGACCGGCCATATTGGTGGCTACCGTTACCTTACCCGGCAAACCGGCCTGCGCAACCGCTTCCGCCTCAATATGGTCTTGACGCGCATTCAGCACGGTATGCAAAACGCCCCTGTCGGCAAGAAGACTACCGAGATATTCAGAGCCTTCTACCGAACGCGTACCCACCAGCACGGCTCGTCCCATAGCCGCCAATTCGGCGGCGCGGACCGCAACATGCCGCCATCGCGCTTCCGAGGTCGAACATACCCGATCCGGCAGTCTTTTGCGGCGGCTGGGCTTGTGCGTCGGCACTTTAGCTACCGAAATATCGTAAACCCGCTTCAACTCGGGCTCGATTTCCTTAGCGGTCCCGGTCATGCCGGAAAGAAGCAGGTAGCGGCCGAAAAACCGCTGATAGGTTATTTGCGACAAAGTTTTCCGTTGCCTGCTTATTACGCAATTTTCCTTAACTTCGATCATCTGATGCAGGCCTCGCTCCCAAGTCCGGTCAGGCATGGCGCGACCGGTAAACTCATCGACAATCTGCACTTTGTTTTCGGCAACGATGTAATGCCGATCGCGTTGAAACAAATACAAGGCCGACAGGGCTTTTTGCACCAGTTCGCGACGCCATAAGGACGATTTCCATAAGCCGTCCAAATTTTCGGTCAGGCCTTTGAGCGTTTGATTTCCCGTAGCCGTAAGCCAAATGTCACGATCCTTGCTCTGCACAAAATCCACATTGACGTTTAACTGCCGCGCCAAAGCAATGGCCTGCCTGTAAACCGCATCGTCAATGTCATCGGGTGCCGTTTCCGAAATAATCAGCGGCGTACGCGCCTCGTCGATCAGGACGCTATCGGCCTCATCGACAATGGCGACATGCAGGCCGCTTAAGAGTAATCCCGGCGCAAAACGGCTATGCTCCAAACGGCGAAGCTTGAGATGCGCATGCAACGCCCCGCCTGCCGCGATCCGGTCTTTTAAATAATCGAAGGTCAGCTCCTTATTTGAAACGTAGACAATATTGTTGGCGTATTGCTCGCGACGCGCCTCCAGAGCGGTATCCCGAATAACTACGCCCAGCGAGAAACCGAAAAAAGCAAACAGCGGCGCATTTTTTTCGGCATCGCGTTCGGCCAGGTAATCATTGACGGTAACGACATGCACAAAAGCTCCCGTGGCCGCGGCCGTGCATATCGCCAAGGTAGCGGCGAGTGTTTTGCCTTCCCCGGTGGACATTTCGGCAATCTTGCCTTGCAACAGAAACCGCCCGGCCATCAACTGGACATCATAATGACGCATGCCCAGTATGCGCCTCGATGCTTCCCGTATCGCCGCAAAAGCCGTCGCCAGCAAAGCGTCGCGAAAGCCTGTTTTTTGCAGCTGTCGAGCCACGTTGGCCAATGCGGCGCGCAACTCATCGTCTTGATACTCCCGAAGCGAAGATTCCAGCGCATTAACCTTTTGCACAAAACCTTTGGCTTTAGCGCGGCCACTTGAAGAGAAGCGCGCCATGAATCCGCGCAAGCGTTCCTCAAGCTCGGGTTCATGCACGTCGAGCCGCTCGACATAACAGCCATCGCTAATCTCAACGGCGCGTCCGGCCAGCAGCGCCCGAATATCAGACACCGAAGCGGCTCAGGAACAATTGCCGCAACCGCCGTAAAACCTGACGGGCTACAGGTTCGTTACCATGATCGAAGCGCACATGGACGCGCTCCCCAAAGGTCACTGTCGAAACCGTCGCCGGCAAGGCAAGATCGACAATAAAAACCCGCTCGACCGTCTTCAATCCGTCCGGGTCGTTGGGGGCAGTAACGATGGTTCCGCCGCCGCTTAACGATAAGGCCGCAGACGGCAGTTCGTTTATTCCGCCCGCGGATTCCCTGGCTAAGTTAACGCGATGGCTTTGCGCGATCCAGTTCGATAAGCGCAGTTCTATCGATACCAACCGAGACCGCACCAGATCTATATCGTCCTGAGGAACAACCACGCGCGCCAATAAGGCCTCGCGCTCCAAGACATGACCGATCAAGTCGCCTTTTTTGAAATATTTGCCGGGCATATCCTGCGGCTGCGTAGCGACAAAAACGCCGTCGGTATTGGCATAGCCGATCAGGTTTTCAGCGCGTTTTTCCAATTGGCTCAGCTTCTCTTGTTCGCCCTGCAATTGCCGAAATAAAACGACCGCTTTGGTCGGGTCGGAAAATTGTTCGGCGTCATATTTTGCTTGGGTTTCTTTAACCTTGGCTGTTGCAACGCTAAGCTCGGTGAACAGCAAATCATCTTCCAGTACATACAGAGGCGTCGATTTCTTGACCCTCACGCCGGGATCAACCAGCCAGCGGCGAAAAAAACCGTTACCCCCTGCCCGTAAAATGGCTTGGTCCGGCAACCAGACCACCCCTTGAGCCTTGGTATAAAGCGGCATGGGCAGAACGAAGCCCAACAGCCACAGGCCGATTGCGATAGCGGCCGAAACCAACAAGGCGGACTTACGCCGCCACCTCAAATTAGGCGAACCTGTAACATGCCTGTAAGCCGCCCATAACGGCATGGCAACCAGCTTAATGCCGCCCCATAGCGCCAGCAGAGCGCCGAAAATAAAAAACTCCCCGCCGATAAACAGAATAATCGATACCGTGACGAAGGTGCGATACAGCCACGCCAGCGGCGTATAACAAAACAACCACAGACGCTCCGCCTTCGTCTCATGGGTCGGGGCAATATCATGCGCGCCGAAAACATGCCGATCCCAAAGATAACTCAGATACTTTTGCCCGCGTTGCGCGAGATTGGGAATTTCAATCAGATCGCTCAGTATGTAATAGCCGTCGTAGCGCAATAACGGATTGCCGTTAACAACCAGCGTGGAAACCCCGGCGACCACCATCACATTAAAGGCCATCGCACGAACAATGCCCGGTTCAATCAACAACCAAACATACAGCGCCAGTGCGGCCAGCAACAGTTCGACCAAGATGCCTGCCGCGGCAACCAAGGCGCGTTGGTATTTGCACAGAAACGCCGCCGACGATGACGCATCCACATAAGGCACCGGCGTAAAGACCAGAAACATCAAGCCCATTTCATGCACCGCACCGCCCCACACTTTGACCGCAAAACCGTGCCCCAATTCATGCAGCAACTTAACGACCGGAAAAACCAGCGCCATGACCATCAGGTTGCTTGACGACAGCACATTATCCGATAAGTTGTTGGTTAACTCGGGCCAATGCTGCCCAGCCAGAAACAGGGCGGGAAGCACCACCGCCAGCCACAGCAAAGCGCCCGCCGGGCTAAAAAGCCAAGCAACATTTGGCGTCCGGCGCGACAGGAAAGCGTCGGGATCGACCAACGGCAACTTAAGGCTCATCGGGTTAAGCAGCCACTGCTTCAAGGTAGCGATGCGTTTTTTATTATAACGTTGCAGCAGCGCAACAGAGTCCGGCGCAGAGTCGACTTGCAACAAGTCTGCCGCATGCATTTGCACTAACAACTCGACAACCTCGTTTTGGGTGCAGGCATCCCCTTCCCCGCCGGTATTTGCCTGCTCCCACAGCGTTTGAACGGATCTTGCGCCATCCATTCCCTTGACCAGCGAATAGGCTTCGGGAGAAAGCCGGTGATAGCGGCCGCCGGTCTGATCCTGCACCACATACCAAAGCTGGCCGCGATAGACATGGCGATGCACCCGCGCTTGCGGCATCAGGCGCGGCTTTAACTCGGCAACGCTATGCCATGAGGAACTAAAAAGGCTGCGGGTCATGGGCGATGCGCTTCATCCTAAAACCGCGACTAGAGCGTATGGCAGCCGTTCGTGCTGAGCTTGTCGAAGCATGAATGGCTGCCATACGCTCACCCATTTGCCGATCATGCCAAAATCCCGCCCCCCCTTCGACAGGCTCAGGGCGAACGGGATTTTGGTATGATCTATTTCGGTTTCCAAGTTCATGGCATCCAAGTCCATAGTGTCAGCTTTAGCCAATCGGTAAAGCTATGAAACAATACCCAGCACAAGGAATGGCGGTCGGCAACCACTTTCCCGATGCCTTCCATGCCCGGACGCAGCCGCGCAGACGCTTGGGCAAGACTCGCCTCGACCCTAAAGAAATTTTTCCCATCCTCAGCCGTTGCAACCGGCGTCACTTTTTGTATTGTTAACGGCATAGGATTGCCGGCTATGCCGGTAATGACCAGCATTCCCGGTTGCCCGACCTCGATATGGCGAATGTCCCGCTCATCGACTTGCAGAATCACCCGATAACTTTGCAACGGCGCAATTTCAAACAACTGCTTGCCGACCTCGACCGGCGCGCCCACTTGCTGGCTTAAATCGCCGGACACCACCAATCCGTCGAAAGGCGCAAGCAAGCGTGCAGAGTCAATCTTTTTAGTCACCAGATTTAATTCCGCCTCAGCCTGGCTTAACTGAGCGCCCAGCACCTGCACCGCGGTCAAGTCATGAGTCGCCATAGCCTCGCGCAAACGGTTGTCATACTGGTCGCGCTCGCTTGCCCAGCGCGCTTTTTCGATCATCAGCTCGCGATCGTCCAAACCGGCCAACAATTGTCCCTGTTTGACCGTATCGCCTGCGCGGACACAGGCCGAGCCTACAAAGCCGTCGAATGGAGCCGATACCACGCGTTGAATCTCACCTTCAATGACCGTTTTCGCAGTTACCCGGTAATCGATAGATACCAAGACTAAAATTGCAAAGAGCAGTAATAATGACGCCGCTGCCGACTTCCATATCAGGTGGCGCGGCCCGAAAAACTTTGCCAACATCGATTTAGCGTCATCCGCCAGGCGCATCCCGCCGTTTTGTTCCGCCTTTTTACGTTGCGCAATAATCGGCGCGGCCAGCGCAGTAAAAGCATCCAGCCAGGCCGTATCAGCCTCATCAAAAGCCTTGCCGGACGACTCCAGCACCAGCACGCCGATACTGCGCCCGCCGTCAAAAAGCGGGCAGGAAATAACCGCCCGTGAACCGGATATTTGCATCAGCTCCCGCTGCATGGGGAAATGAGCGCTCTCAGAAGCAGCATCGAACAACACCGTCTTCCCGTGGTCGTAAGCCTCTTCCATAGCCCGCCGGTAAGCCTTGGCAAGCGAGCTGCTCTTTTCAAAAACCGCTGCGTCTGAAAGTGCGGCCAACTTGACGCTATCGTTGTTGACCATGCCGATGGCAACCCTGGCGCAATCAAGGCGCTGCCGCAGTTCGTTGACCATTTCGAACAACACCCGCTGTAATGTCCCATGCCGCAAGACGACGGCAATCGCTTCCAATACCGAGCCTACACGCGCCTTGGCGGTTATTGCCTGATCCAGCTCCCGCCTGGAAAACAGGTTCGTCAGCCAAGCGCCGGCCCAATGAAGATCGCGAAATATCTTATTGACATCACCGGCATCGCAATCGGCTTCGACGGCAACAACCGCAATCACCCTCGCCCCTAAAATAATCGGATAAGAAATCTGGGTTAAATGGCTCAAGTCGATCCGGTCTACTGCATCCCCCGCTTGCTGCGATAAGGCGGCGGATTGGAAAACCCCGCGTCGATCCCGCAAGCAAGTCTCCACTATGGTTGCCAGCCTGCCCATGCCGGGACTCGCTGTCGGCCACACGGCCATCGGCACATAGTTTTGCGCCGCCTGATTTTCGACTAACACCGCTGCCGCAGTTGCGCCCGGAATCTGTTCGCATATCAAGGTAAGCCAAGCTTGGCATAACTCATTTGAGGTATCGGCATTAATAAAAGCATCCCAAGGCGACGCCGCCGTTATGATTTGCTCTGCCGGGGCCGAATCATTATCTTGCGGATTTTGAATCACTCGACCAACCCCTTGAATATCTTGCCTGTTTCCGGCGTCGGCATGTCCACAAAAAGGCTATCTAAAGCGGCAATATCCTCATTGATCAAAACCCCCATAATCGATTTCAACTTTACAAAGTTAACGACCTGATCATAGCGGCTTTTGCTGTAATCGCGCTGCGCTTCGGACAGTTTCTGCTGCGCTTCCAGAACGGCTGTTTCAAACTTCAAGCCATTTCGGCTGGCAACTGTCGCCGCCAGTAATGCCGAGTTTGCCGCCTTGATGGCCTGTTCGGCGGCACGGTTTTTTGCATAGGCCGAATACCAGCCATACCAAGCCTGCTTGGCGGATAAATTCGATAAATGTCTTGCCGCATCAATATCGAACCGGGCTTTTTCTTGTTGCGCAACGGCCTCATCGACCTTGGCCGACTGGGCGCCGCCGGAATAAATAGGCATATTAAGCTGCAAGCCAACGCTTCCCAGCATAATGTCATAGCCTGCCTGCCCCGGAAAGCCGCCGACTGCCTAGCTATTTTTGCCATAGCTGGCGACCAAATCCAGAGTCGGCTGGTGTCCTGCCTGCTGCTTGCGAACCTCATCGGAAGCCGCTTGATGCGCATGCATCGCCGCCAGTATATTGTGATTGCCGGCCGCCACGCCGTCTAACACCGCTTTGAGCTTTTCGTTGCTCAAGTCGGCCAGCTCGGCGTCCGTGCGCATGAATGTAGGCGTGATTTGATCGACATTACCGACAAGCTGCTCCAATGCCGCGCGTTTAAGATTTAAATCGGTCTCGGCGAACACTTGCTCAGCCATCGCTTGATCCCGTTTTGCCTTGGCCTCGTCAAGCTCCGGTTGGCCTATGTAATTAAGCTCGAAGCCGCGTTTCGCCTCCTCCCAACGGTGTTGCGCAACGGCAAACCGGTGCGGGGTAAACAGCACCTGATCTCGAGCCGCCAGCAAATCGAACCACACCGAAACAACCTTGGCCAAAAGCTCCTGCTCGGTATTCGCCAATTGCTGCTCTGCCTGAGAGACCGCCGTTTCAGCTTGCTGCAAGCCAATATAATTTGGGCGCTTCCAGATCGGCTGAGTCAGGCTTATTTGTTCGGAGTCGCTATCGTATTGATCCTGCGCAGGAGGCACTTCCTGGCTACGGGTCTGGTAATTGCGTTTGTTGAAATTAACGCTGGCAGTCACATTGATTTGCGGCAGCAATCCGCCGAATGCCTGCTCAGTACGCGCGTTGGCAGCCTGTACCGCGGCCCTGGCGCTAAGATAGGCCGGTTCATTAACTCTCGCCATGTCTAATAAGGCCGATAAGGTCTCGGCCTGAGCTAT
>DAINRH010000082.1:0-16909 GCA_036741905.1 Methylobacter sp.
AATGCGCCAATTTGCGCGGTGGTCAGTGCAGCGACTTGCGCCGTGCTCAGGCCGCTCTGAATTTGATCGGTAGTCAACGCGGAGACTTGCGCGGTCGTTAAGGATGCCAGATCGCGGGTTTCCATTGCGCCGATTTGATCGGTTGACAACGCGGCCACCTGATCCGTAGTCAACGCCTTGGCCTGTGCGGTAGTCAGCGCCACGACCTGATCGGTGCTTAGGGCTTGGATTTGGTCTGTTGATAAACCCGCAATCTGCGCAGTCGTCAAGGATGCCAGGTCGCGGGTTTCCATTGCGCCGATTTGATCGGTAGTCAGCGCCCCCAGATCGGCTAATTCCAGCGCCTTGGCCTGCGCAGTAGTCAATGCCACGACCTGATCGGTGCTCAAGGCCTGAATTTGATCGGTGGTCAATGCAACAATTTGCGCGGTGGTCAGTGCAGCGACTTGCGCCGTGCTCAGGCCGCTCTGAATTTGATCGGTGGTCAACGCGGAGACTTGCGCGGTCGTTAAGGATGCCAGATCGCGGGTTTCCATTGCGCCGATTTGATCGGTCGACAGCGCGGCCAGATCAGCCGTGTTCAAAGCCTTGACCTGCGCGGTGGTCAGCGCCACGATCTGATCGGTGCTCAGGGCTTGGGCTTGATCGGTGGTCAATGCGCCAATTTGCGCGGTGGTTAGTGCGGCGACTTGCGCCGTGCTCAGGCCGCTTTGGACTTGGTCGGTGGTCAACGCGGAGACTTGCGCGGTCGTTAAGGACGCCAGATCTCGGGTTTCCATAGCGCCGATTTGATCGGTCGACAGCGCGGTCAATTGGTCCGTGGTTAACGCCTTGGCCTGCGCGGTAGTCAGCGCTACAATCTGATCGGTGCTTAGGGCTTGGATTTGATCGGTGGTCAAAGCTGCTATCTGCGCGGTTGTTAAGGATGCCAGATCGCGGGTTTCCATTGCGGCGATTTGATCGGTCGACAGTGCGGCCAGATCGCGGGTTTCGATCGCTTTAACCTGTGCGGTAGTCAGCGCTACAATCTGATCGGTGCTTAGGGCTTGGACTTGATCGGTGGTCATCGCGGCAATTTGCATCGAGGTAAGCGCTTGGACCTGATTGGAGGCTAACGACTGTAAACTATATGTAGCTATGGCTTCAATCTGACCTGAACTCAGCACAACGAGATCTCTGGTTTCGATCGCGGTGATTTGGTCGCTTGTAATCGCTTGAATTTGTGCTGTTGACATTGCTTTAAAGTCAGCAGTACTCAGTCCCTGGATTTGGGTGGTTGTCAGTGCTGAAATTTGCCCTGCTGACATTCCGGTGACTATTGAGACCATAATTTTCCCCTTGATTTTTATGTAATTGTTAGAGCTAGCGCTGACCACTGCCCCGTAAAAAACTAATATTTCTAGCTTGTTTATCGGAAGCCTAATCAAAAACTTTAATAATTATTCTTGTATCTATTTAAAAAAAAGGGTAAATCGCTTGAAAAAAACAATTAATAATTTAAATATCAATTGGTTATATTAATCTAATCTTTTCTTTTTAACTTATTTTAGATTTAAGGCTCGACATCCATTCAGTCTTTCAGCTGCGCTCAGCGTCGCTTTCGGACCACTTCCGGCATAGCGCCTTGTTTCTCCGCCACGGCCAGGACTCTTCGACCCGTCGGAATCATCATACGGCTTAATTGACGACTTTTAACCCAAACCAAAATACGAAAACTCAGCAGCAAAAACACGATTATTGAATAAAACAAAGGTTCGGCCAGATTACCTTTGAGTTGCCAGAAATAATGAACAATTGCGGCGACCGCGGCAATATAGATAAAACGATGCAGTTTTTTCCAAGTTCTACCCATACGCTTTTTAGCCCGTTTAGGCGAGGTCAGCGCTAATAAAAAAATAATGGCATAAGCCGGCAGCCCAAACCAAATATAGGGACTTTCAACAATATCGATACCGACCATACGCCAGATCATGGCATGATCGACAAGCAAATAGGCCAAGACATGCAAGGTCGCATAAAAAAAAGCGTACAACCCGAATATTTGCCGATAATCTGTCATGCCGCGCCATTTTGTAACGGTTTGAATCGGCGTAATAGCCAGGGTCAAACACAAAAAGCGCAATGACCAATCGCCCAGGCGGATATGCAGCGCTTGAATGGAATTTGAGCCTAAATTATCGAAAGCAATATCAATAAACAGCCATAACAAAGGTATTAAACAACCGGCAATAGTTAATGACCGCAAATTGTTAATTCGTAGAACCATTAGAAAAAATGCCGTAAGTCCATATTGCTATACATTGATGCGACTTGCTCGCCATAGCCGTTAAATAATTCAGTTTGCCGACGCGGGGTAAAAAAACCGCTGCCTAATTGGCGTTCACTGTTTTGACTCCAACGCGGATGGGCAACCGCCGGATTGACATTAGAGTAAAAGCCGTATTCATTAGGCGCGAATTTATTCCAGGTTGTGTTTGGCGCTCGCTTTAATAATTCAATTTTCACAATAGCTTTAATGCTTTTAAAGCCGTATTTCCAAGGCACGACCAATCGCAATGGCGCACCGTTTTGCTTTGGCAGCATATCGCCATACATTCCGACCGCCAATATTGTCAAAGGATGCATGGCTTCATCCATCCGCAAGGCTTCGACATACGGCCATTCCAGCATCGCGTTATTAAGCTGTTTGGGCATGACTTCCGGTTGATGAACAGCGGTAAACTTTACAAAATTGGCCGTCGATAAAGGCTTAACCGTTTTTAATAAACTTCCCAGCGAAAAACCAACCCAGGGCACGACCATTGACCAGGCTTCGACGCAACGAAAACGATAAATATGCTCCTGAAGCGTCTGCTGCCGCAAAATATCTTCCAAATAATAACGACCCGGTTTTTCCACCTCGCCGCTTATCTCTACAGACCAGAGATCGGTACGTAACTTTTGCGCCAGATGCGTCGTATCTTTTTTATTGAATGCGAACTCGTAATAGTTTGTGTAATTTTTAATGAGTTGAGCGGGCGTAGGCGTTAAAAACTCAGCGGAAAAATCGCCTTTGGGCAAGTTCGTCCAAGCCGATTGATTGTTATCGGCCGCGGCCGGCGCAATGCCCGCACTGGCCGCCATTGTCGCAAGCATGGCTTTAATGATTTTTCGCCGTTCCCTAAAAATCAAGGGATCGGTAATTTCACTGGAAGGAATATCTGTTGTTCTCTTAATTATCATCGCCAAACTCACCAAGCGGTAATCAACGCAGCATATTTATTTTCGGCCTCTCGGAATCCAGGACAATAATCGCCGTATTTTAATTTCAGTAATAAATGCCAGCGAAAATAGTTGTATAAAATTTTCCGCTTCAATTAAATCCAGGCCGATATGTTCAGGAACCCGTTCTTTTCGCGTCCCAAAAATCCGATCCCAAATAGACAAGACAATGCCATAGTTACTGTCGTGTTCCGTGCGTAATGTGGAATGATGCGTTCGGTGTAGTGACGGCGTGATAATGATTTGCGAAATAGCCTCCTCATTGGGCACGCGGAGATTGGCATGATGAAAGAAGATGAAAAATAGCTCGATAATCTCGATGGAAAGCACCAAATAGGCGTCGACACCGATGACTACGACGAATACGGACTTGTAAATAATTTCCAGCAATAAATCGAAAACGTGAAAACGAAATCCCGTGGAAACATTAAAACTTTTATCGCTATGATGTACCTTATGAAATCGCCATAGAAACTCGAATTTATGACTTGCCACATGCCAAATGTAAATTGCAAAGTCGAAGAAAGCAAAAGCCGATAGCCATTTGACTACGCCGTTATCCAAGCCGGACAATAAGCCGTAAGATGAAAATTGCTGCGCGACCAGGAATAATGACGATGCTCTTAATGCCGTCAAGATCAAGTTATTAATTAAAAAGGCAGTGGTATTGGTAACGAATGATTCTTTATTGATTTTATTAGAAAAGCTACGATACGGCTTAATCTTTTCGAAGATTAACAAGACAATAAAAGCGAATATGGCAAGGCCGAATAACTCTTCATTAAAAAGCAAGCCATCGCTACTACTGGAGGCATTTTCAGTTGCGCTCATAAACATACCTTCATCTTTTACACCCTTTCATAACAGTTTGTTTATTTGTTGGTCATGGCGCTGAGTAAATCGTTCAATTCCTTAATTTCATTACTCGCGGTGATCTGTTCGGTTATATCGTACTGCACCCCAAGATAATAAATAACCCGTTGTTTTCTATCTAATAATGGCGTTATTTTCAAGCGATTATGGAACAAGGTGCCGTCTTTTTTATAATTACGTAACGTTACTTCAACGGCTTGATGATTTTCCATTGCTTTAGCGATCTGATTGCGAGCCGGTTGATCTCTATCATCGCCTTGAAGAAAACGGCAATTATGCCCGATGATGTCTTCTTGACTATAACCGGTTAAACGTTCGAAGGCTTTATTGGCATATATAATGGGCGAGTCTTCTAAATCCGGATCCGCTAAAGTCACGCCGTTAACACATTCATCTAAAATAGCGGAAAGCACTTGCGGAATAAGCCCGCTATCTTTTTCAACAATAAAAGGCATGATTAAACTCCAATGTTTATGATAATTACGAATCTACTCGATATTAATTGCTTTCAAGTGCAATTAAATTTTTGATATTTTCAACCGTATTTTCTGCGCCATCTTCAATGGCGGAACGTATCAGCTTTTCAAAGGGGCGCATAAAAACTTCGATTTCTAATAAGTCGAAGCGAAACGTCAGGCGCGTTGCTTGTGTTTGCTGACTGCTTGCCAATAAATAACTGTGTTTATAGGGTTCGGTCAGACCTTTAAAGATAAGCTTTACAGAAGGTTGATAATCTGTAATTTCAAAAATAGATTCGACTGCGGCTCCGTTGTCTTTACGGGTTTGTTTCGCTTTAGCGCCGACAAAAACCTCTTTACCATCCAAGGGCTCGAATTCAACAACTTCCACAGACCATTTAGGATAGTTGTCATAAAAATGCTCGCCAATATAAGAAAAAACCTCGTGAATCGGTTTATCGATCTCAATGCTTGCTTCACCCGTAACCGGCTTTGATAAATCAAATGGAAACTTAATTTGCATTGTCAAATCATTCCTTGCCGAGCGTATCGCTCAACTGTATTGTTATTTCATTTCAATTTACCAGTCTAAAAATGAATTACAAATTTTATAACTATTAATTACGCACTTTTAATCCATTCGGCAAAACCCGATACGACCTCTCAATCGGGCGACGCCGTCTCAGCCGTTATCTCTTGGCCGTCAGAACGGCATAACTGCCCAACCGACTCAAGCACCCTGTTCAGTGCGCTCTCAAAGTCAGTTAATAATTCGGGTCCATATTCCCCTGGTTTATTAAGCGTCTGTTCCAGCGCTTCTATGCCTATTTTCAAGTCCGACATGGCAAGATTGGCCGCCACGCCTTTCATGGCATGGAGAAATCTTAAAGCCGAATCGACATCGCCCGCTTGTAAAAAAGCATCCAGACGGACCTGCGCATCGCTAAAGCCTTCATGAAATTTCAACAGCAAGTCATGTAACAGTCGCTCGTTTCCCACAACATTTTTTAAACCTTGCTGCATATCGATGCAGGGCAAATAGTCCGGTAGTGCTGCCGCTTTTGGCTGGGTTGCTATCGTCAAGCAGGGGACCGGTGTCTTCCGCACTTTCGGCTTGATAAAATCAATCAAGCTTGCCAATAACTCATCAACGTCTATCGGCTTTGTCACATACCCGTTCATACCTATGTGTAAACACTTTTCCCTCACATCGTTCATGGCATGGGCCGTCATCGCGATAATCGGCAAATCATCGAATTGCGGCTCAGATCGTATAATACGGGTTGCCTCATAGCCATCCATGACCGGCATTTCCAAGTCCATTAATACCGCATCAAAATAGCTTGCTCGAATCTTTTGCACGGCGTCCCGGCCATCCTCGGCAATAGTGACTTCAAAACATTCCTGTTCCAGTGTTTCTTTGGCAATCTGCTGATTAATCTGATTATCTTCCACCAGCAGCAGTTTTGCGCCTTTAATTTGATGCAACTTTTCCTGCCCCTCCACTGGTCGGCGGGCTTGCGAGGCCGAATAACGGTCAAAATCATTTTGCTTAAACGCTTCAACAACCGCGTTGCGCAGCGCCGACGCATGCACCGGCTTAATAAGAAAGCCATCCAGATTAAGATCTTTTGCTCGCTGCGCAATATCCTCTCTGCTATGCACGGTTACGATGATGATGTGCGGAATGCAGGCAACTTCAAGATTATTTTTAATATGCCGGGCGACAGAAATGCCGTCCATTTTAGGTAAACTCCAGTCCATCAGCACCAGCCGATAAGGCTCTTCAATGCAGGCGTTTTCCAACAGGTGAATAGCTTCCTCCCCGGTACTGACCGGCGTCACTTGGAAAAAAAGGCTTTCCAAATGCAAGCATAAAAGATTTCGCGATGCCTCGTTGCTATCCACCACTAATGCTTTTAGGCCGCGAAAGGCATCGCGCGATGCCGCTCGTTTTTGACCCAGCTCATAGGATTGTCCAAAGATGGCGGTAAAAATAAAAGTACTGCCCTTGCCTATTTCACTGTTTACATGAATGGCGCCCCCCATCATGTCCACTATCCGCTTGCAAATGGCCAGACCCAGCCCGGTTCCCCCGTATTTGCGGGTGGTAGATTTATCGGCTTGATTAAAGGATTGAAATAACCCGCCTATTTGCTCTGCGGTCAAGCCGATGCCGGTATCCTTAACAGAAAATTCCAGCTTAATTTGATCGGCTCTTTTTGCTTGTTCGCCGCCTCCCGCTAACGCGACGTTAATATCGATATCACCGCCGTGGCTGGTAAATTTTACTGCGTTGTTGACTAAGTTAAGCAATACCTGCCCCAGCCTTAACGGATCGCCTATCAAATCCGAAGGCACATCGTCAGCGGTAATAAAGCGTATCTGCAAGCCTTTTTCTTCCGCTTTGTCGTTCATTACACTGGAAAGATCATTCAACACGCCATCCAAGTTAAATGCGATAGACTCCAGCTCCAGCTTCCCGGCTTCGATTTTGGAAAAATCTAAAATATCATTAATGATGCCGAGTAAGGCGCGTGAAGAAATTTGCACCTTAGTCAAATAATCCTTTTGTTTTGCCGTCAGATCCGTCTGTAAGGCTAAGCGGGTCATACCGATAATGGCATTCATCGGCGTTCGAATTTCGTGACTCATCATCGAAAGAAACTCTGATTTGCTTTTATCGGCTGCAATCGCCTGATCTCGCGCCTCGGCCAATTCGGAGGTGCGGTTTATTACTTTTTGCTCTAACGTCCGACTGTATTCTTCAAGCTTATCGTAGGAAATTTTCAGGTTCCGGGCCATTTGAGAAAACGCAGTCGTTAGCGCCCCGATTTCGCCATCAGGAGGGATTTTTTGGACATTGTCGCTGACCGCAAAATTACCTTGGGCCAATTCATTTGCCAATCGGGTCAGATGCATCAGCGGCCTGGATAAACGCTCGGATACGAACAATACGATACACGCGCCAATCAGGATAAAAATGGCCGCAGTGATTAATAACCGCGTTATCATTTCGCCGATTTGCCTAATACTCTCCATTCGGGAATTAACAATCTCCTGATTAAGAAGATCCAGGGAAAAACCCAGCCGGAGCACGCCCCAAGGCTTGGCACTCACTTGAATCGGCATGATAAATTCCATAAAGGACTCACCGTTGCTGACATACTCATTAACCGCGGCCGTCTTTTGGTCCGCAGCAAACAAGTCCTCTGTTTCGGATAAAATCGCCATTTCCAACTGCGGCTTTAGCGTGTGAATATACGCTCTCCCCGAGGCCTGCATTAATATGATGTAATGAAGCTCTTTATTTTCCTGCACTGCGTTTCTTAACTGGTCGGCAACCAGAGAGAGGTTGACGGAAGCGATGCCATTCTTAACCTGCCCGGATAAATTACCGGATAGAATCTGCCCTCTATCGATTAGTCGTCCTTTCATCAGTGCAATGCGCTTATCCAATTCCTTTTCGAACACATCTTTTTGAAACTCAATCTGAACAAAGGTTAACAGCATCAACAAGGCGATAATTAAACCCACCATCGTGACTAACAGCTTTCTGAAAATACTTCGTTTAACCATTTTGTTTAAACTCAAGATTGTGTTTGGGAAGTTAATTTGGCTTACAGAGGCTTACTCTACCGGCATTATAAATCCAACTTTAAAAGCAACCTGATTAATTACACCGTTTCGGTTATTCTGTTAGCTATTTAATACACGGAGTTTTTATCTTGTTTTTTCTTCGTACGCTACGTGATTTTATGCTTTAAACCCGGCAAACCGAAATGACAAAACCACTTTTATTGTGCTTCGAACCGATCGCAGATTCGAATGCCGAGATATTGATTCTAGGCAGCATGCCGGGGCAGGCCTCTTTGGCGGCGGGCCGATATTATGCGAATCGGCGCAATGCCTTCTGGAAAATCATGGCGCAATTGCTCGGCTTTGATCCTGACGCTGCCTATGAAGATAGGCTTAACGAGCTTAAGTGGGCCCGCATCGCCTTATGGGATGTGTTGCAGTCCTGTACGCGGGTCGGCAGCTTGGACGCAAGAATTGACAACGGCTCCATCACTGTAAATGACTTTCAGAACTTCTTTGGTACGCATGACAAGATCCGTGCGGTGTTCTTCAACGGGGCAAAGGCGGAGTCGGCGTACCGGCAGTATGTTTTGCCTGCCCTCAGCACTATTCCGATCAGCTACGTGCGTCTCCCATCAACCAGCCCGGCGCATGCCTCGCTTTCCTATGAACAAAAGCTTCATGCATGGAAAACGGCGTTGAACGCTGTCGACCGGAATAAGCCTGTTTGAGCGACAGCGCGAGGATGATCTTATCCCCGGCCGACGCTATTTTTTTTTGAAATAAAACACCTGCTTATTGGATTCTTTTATCAATTGAATAATTTGATGCCCGGTCTGGTCGGCGTAAACGCCAAAATCCAAGTGCGCAGCCGGATCGGTTGCGATCACCTTGACGACATCGCCGCTGGTCATGTCCATCAAGGCTTTTTTCAGGCGCAGCAAGGGTAATGGACAATTCAAACCGCTGGCATCTACTTCCAGGTTAAATTCGATCATAGCTTTATTTTAAGTTGTCTCAACTAAGTTTGGTACGCTTATAATATCATCCTCTTTTAAATCCAAGAATCATCGTAACTAAATGGATTATTTCCCTGTATTTTTAAAGCTTAAAGACCAGCCTTGCCTGGTTGTCGGGGCGGGCGAAATCGCCGCCCGAAAAATTGAATTGTTGGCCCGAGCCGGTGCAAAAATCACCGTGATAGCCAGGGAGATAAGTCCCACCGTATTAAGCCTGCAAGCGACGCATAACTTAACGCTGCTGCAAAAATCATTCTCCCCTGCCGATCTTGGCGAATTCAGGCTTGTGGTATCGGCAACCGATAATACGGAGACCAATTGCCTGGTTGCCGAAACGGCGACGAAACAAAATATCCCTGTCAATGTGGTCGATAATCCCGAGCTGTGCAGCTTCATTTTTCCGGCCATTATCGACCGCTCGCCGATTATTGCCGCGGTATCGTCAGGAGGAGCCGCACCGGTGTTGGCCCGATTACTCAGGGCCAAAATAGAAACGGTGATTCCTCCCGCCTATGGCCGCCTTGCCGGCATGGCCGACCAGTTCAGGGATAAAGTCAAACAGCATATTCAGCAACCCGCGCAACGCCGGATCTTCTGGGAAAATGTCTTGCAGGGTTCTGTCGCGGAGCTGGTCTTCTCCGGCAAGGAACAGGAGGCCGAACAGCAATTGGAACAGACCTTACGGGGGCAAAAAGAAAACACCAACCTCGGCGAAGTCTATCTGGTTGGCGCAGGCCCAGGAGCGCCTGACTTGTTGACTTTCCGCGCGCTACGGTTGATGCAACAGGCCGATGTCGTTGTCTATGACCGGCTGGTTTCGCCTGAAATTCTCGATTTGGCCCGCCGCGATGCCGAAAAGATTTATGTCGGCAAACAACGGCAATACCATGCGCTGCCCCAGGAATCCATCAATACCCTGCTCGCTGATTTGGCCAAAGCGGGAAAACGTGTAGTGCGCTTAAAAGGCGGCGATCCGTTCATATTCGGCCGCGGCGGCGAAGAAATTGAAACCTTGATGCAGCAAGGCATTAATTTCCAGGTCGTTCCCGGCATTACCGCCGCGTCCGGCTGTGCGACCTACTCGGGCATCCCGCTGACCCATCGGGATCATGCCCAATCCTGCACCTTTGTCACCGGCCACCTGAAGGATGATTCCGTCAATTTAAACTGGACGCAACTTGCCGCGCCTAATCAAACCATCGTCATCTATATGGGGCTGGCGGGTCTGGAAAAAATATGCCAGTCTTTAATTGCGCACGGCAGCCCCAAAGATTTACCTATTGCCCTTGTGCAACAAGGCACTACGTCTAATCAACGGGTCATTACCGGCACCTTGGAAACATTACCGGGCAAGGTCGCCAATCAGGACATCAAGCCGCCCACTTTGATTATTATCGGCACAGTCGTAACGCTGCATGACAAGTTGAACTGGTTTCAAACCCGCCGACTTGATTAACGATTGCGAGTCATGCCTGAACTTAAAGACCGATTAGACTATTCAGTTATCATTCATGGCCGCTATCGATAATATATCTCAAGGAAAATAAATAAAACAATTGAATTTTTCCGTCAAATTCCCTATGCTTTCACGGTTTGACTTTTAATCGAACTGTTATTTTTTCAAAAATAAACAACAGTTCTTTTTTTACTACCCAGAGGAGAGATCAACATGAAAAAAACACTAGGTACAGTAGCCGGTATCGCTTTACTCGCTTTAAGCGGACAAGTATTTGCTGACGAAGCCGGCGATGTGGGCAAGAAAATTTATGAACGCGCTTTTGGTCGCGGATGCGGCACTTGCCACGACATCGCTTCAAACCCACAGTTAGCTACTTTGATTAAAGGCGGTCAACTGGACAGAGCGAAATTCGAAACTGTTCTTAAAGAAGGCAAAGGCGGCATGCCTAAAGCCATCGCTGAAATCATGAAAAACCCAGCCGTTGTTAAAGCGGGATACGGCGAAGATCAAGCGGTTGATGCTCTGTACAAATATC
This sequence comes from Methylobacter sp., assembly GCA_036741905.1. GTDB lineage: Bacteria > Pseudomonadota > Gammaproteobacteria > Methylococcales > Methylomonadaceae > Methylobacter_A. Next base: position 11,185 of record DAINRH010000082.1, read on the forward strand.
TGGGCGGCAACTAAAACCGGATCGACAGACCATAAAAAAGCCGCCCCAGTATATACCGGGGCGGCTTTTTTTATGCCCGAAAAACCGAAAATCAATCCTTACCCAAATAACTTGTTTGGCTTTCCTTATACGGCAAGCGGTTGCGATTTTTAATCCAGATACCTGCAACTGCCGCCAACATCAACCCGCAAGAAGCAATCGTTAAATAAATCAGGCGTTTTAATTGGGACATTTCCTGCATGAGCTGCTCATTGGAAACAACGGTTTTTGCCTTCTTGGCGGGCTCTGAATAGGTGCGAAGAACTTTAAGATCATTCTTCAAGTCTTCTATAGTACCTATCGAGCTGGACACGGAACCCACCCGAAGGCTCTCTTCCAAGGCGTTTAATTTACTTTCAATTGAACCGCTGACCAAGCCGACAAGTTGTCCTTTCAGGGCGTTAACTTCCGCCGATACTACCGGATTGATTTCAGCCGCATAGGTCTCGGTAGCCGCATAGGTCTCGGTAGCCGTAGCGTTTTTATAGCGCGTTAAAAAACTATCGGTTGGGAACAAGACAAAGCCCCCTATCAAAACGACAACCATCAAGGAACAGACTATAGTCAACAAAAACCTGTTAACTTTCATTAATGCATGATGCGAAGGTATTCTTTGCAGAACTGTCGAGGCATTGCCCGGCAATCCCTCCACTACTGAATTTATCTTATCTTTATCGCTCATTAATTACTTCCTCTCGAACCAGGAATCTATGGCAACCAACCATCCTGACCGAACAATTATTATTTTTATAACAAAACCATGTCGGCAGTAGCGCTACCTGACTCGCGATTATACAAGTTTAATGAGCAAATTCTGCATTTAATTTAAAATACAAAGGCGACATAAAGACTGCAAAGCTTATGCCGCCCTACCGCATTAGCGCAATCGCTTGGCAGCGGCTATTCTCATTCTTAGCGCGTTCAGCTTGATAAAGCCCTCGGCATCTTTTTGATTATACGCGCCGCCATCGTCTTCAAAGGTCGCAATGCTTTCATCAAACAAGCTGTCGGTATCGGAAGCGCGACCAACAACGACTACATTGCCTTTATAAAGCTTCAGTCTGACTTTGCCGTTAACGTTCGCCTGAGACGCATCTATCATGGTTTGCATCATTTCCCGCTCAGGACTCCACCAGTAACCGTTATAAACTAAAGAAGCATAGCGCGGCATCAGCTCATCCTTTAAATGCGCCACTTCCCTGTCCAGCGTTAAGGATTCAATCGCACGATGCGCTTTGAGCATCACCGTACCGGCCGGCGTTTCGTAACAGCCGCGCGATTTCATACCGACATAGCGATTTTCCACAATATCCAATCGACCGATACCATTAGCGCCTGCAATTTTGTTTAATTGCTCCATCACTGTCGCAGGCGTGCAAGGCACTTCATCAATGGCGACAATATCGCCCCGACAGTAAGTCAACTCAATATAAGTCGGTTTGTCGGGTGCGGATTCAGGCGAAACCGTCCAGCGCCACATGTCCTCTTCAGGTTCGGCCCACGGATCTTCCAGAATTCGGCCTTCATAAGAGATATGCAGTAAATTGGCATCCATCGAATAAGGCGAGGCTTTGCCTTTTTTCATTTCCACCGGGATATTATGTTTTTCGGCATAAGCCAGCAAGGTTTGACGAGAGGTTAAATCCCATTCCCGCCAAGGCGCAATAATTTGTATATCGGGACGCAATGCGTAAGCGCCCAGCTCAAAGCGCACTTGATCGTTACCTTTGCCTGTCGCGCCGTGAGAAATGGCATTCGCACCGGTTTCATTGGCGATGTCAATCAAGCGTTTGGCGATTAAAGGACGGGCAATTGAGGTGCCCAACAGATATTCGCCTTCGTAAATGGTATTGGCGCGGAACATCGGAAAAACATAATCGCGCGCAAAGTCTTCGCGCAAATCTTCAATGTAAATATCCTTAATGCCCATCGCTTGCGCTTTGGCTCGCGCAGGCTCCACTTCTTCGCCCTGCCCCAAATCAGCTGTAAAAGTAACCACTTCACAGTCATAAACATCCTGTAACCACTTAAGAATAACGGAAGTATCCAGACCTCCGGAATAAGCCAAGACAACTTTATTGATTTCCGACATAACACCTACACCCTGAGTTAAAAATGTTGCAAATTATACCTGAAAATACAGGTTTCGGCAGTAACACAGGCCTGATTAAAACCAAGGGGAGTTCATTGCCGCCGGTGCGAAAAAAATTGCATGAACAATCTGCGCTTTATTTCGAATGATTGCTCCAGCAATAGTCTGACAAACTTGCCTACCGGAACAGGTTTACTTTTGATGTAGCCTTGGCAAGCATCGCAGTCTTTATCCTGCAAGAATGCCAATTGCTCGACCGTCTCCACGCCTTCCGCAATGCTGGCCCGATTCTAACCGAACCGCTTAGCCTCCTCCAGTACGGATAACTCCGCCATCGTATTAATGTTGCTGAATATTTCCGGCTCGCTACTAAAATCCACCCGAACCGAGTTCTGCCGCGCCAGCCAAACCTCGACTTTGCGTTGGCCATCCGCTAGATACTCTTGCAGGCTGGTTTGCAATGCGGTTTTCATCGCCAAGAAAACCGGATGCAACCTTGTCCCATCAAAACCGACGGCAACATCGGCATTATGTTCCGCACGGGTTAATAACAGTTTCTGTAGATGCTCCGTTTTAATTAACGGCGAATCGCAAGGAATAACCACCAAGACATCCGCATCGGCATGAATCGTTGCCGCTAATATGCCCGCCAAAGGACCATCAAAATTATCGTTTTGGTCGCTAATAACCGGACAGCCGAATTGCCGGTATTGGTCAATATTACGATTGGCATTAATAAATACATAGTCCACAACAGGAGCCAGCGCGGCAATGGCGTAACTGACCATCGGGCGGCCTTTAAAACTCACCAGTCCTTTATCTTGATTATTCATGCGCCGGGCGCGGCCTCCGGCAAGAATCACGCCCGCTACTTTTGTTTGACTGTTCATAATGGTAAGCTTTGAATATCGTGGGTAATGGTCAAAATCGTTCAACCGAACAGCTATTCTCGCAAGCCTGTTGTTTATTGCAAGCTACGCAACCTTTTTCACTTTACTGAACCTTATGGGAATAAAAAATCATCAATGAAAATTAAATACACCCCCGCCATTCTCGGTTTTGCGTTAGTTGTGGTTATTTCAGGCTGCGCCACAGAGCCGGAAAAACCGATTGAACAAGCCGTCGAGCCTGCGCCGTTTGTCAGCGACTACCCTACCCGCGACCGCGTTGAATATGTTTTAAATTGCGTTGCGCAACACGGCGGCCTGACCTATATCAGCCAATATGCCTGCGGCTGTAAAATCGACAAAATTGCTGAAAAGCTGAATTTCACCGAATACGAAGCCGCGAAAACATTCACTTATCTAACTAAAGGCCAAACCGGCGATGCCGCAGCGGCCATGCGCGACCCGGCTCAATCCAAAGACTTGAGAAAGCGGCTTAAAGAAGCGGAGCAATATGCGGAAAAAACCTGCTTTGTGAAATAGTAAAGACTGCTTTACGACGGGCATGGACAGTTTTTATTCCATGCAAAATCTGCATAGCGGTTATGCCGAGACGATAAAAAGGGTGACCTCGGTCACCCTTAATATTCAGCCAAAAAGCAGATCAAAAAATATCATCAATACGCCTCCATGCGTGAACAGTGTATTACCTAAAAACGGATAAATCTTTTTAACACACCGCGTTTAAAAAATATCCATTATAAATAGGTACATAACCGACACTTTCAAAACACTTACATTTTTTGTCAATTTTATAGCATTTTTACAGCCAAAATATCTTGTGCTATGCTACCCGGCACACTTAAATATGCAACAGTCAGGAACAGCCGTTGTTTTAATCAGGATGGATTCTCCATATTGAGACGACCATGACAGAATCAGGCTCTACGCAATCAACCGTGCAAGAAATAATCGCCGCACTCAAAGACAAGCCCGGCGCACTTTTACCTATTCTTCATGGCATACAAGATGCTATGGGGTATATTCCGGCCGAAAGCGTTCCCGACATTGCAACAGCCCTTAGCTTGTCCCGTGCCGAAGTACACGGCGTGATCAGCTTTTACCACTATTTCAGAGACACCCCGCCGGGCCAACAAACCATTCATCTTTGCCGGGCGGAATCCTGCCAATCCATGGGCGGAAAAAAACTGGAAGAGCATGTTAAAAGCAAGCTCGGTATTGATTTCCATGAAACGACCGCAGACGGCAAATTCTCTCTGGAACCTGTTTATTGTTTAGGCAACTGCGCCTGCTCACCGGCCATGCAAATCGGCAAGGACATTTACGGTCGCGTGTCAGCGGACAGTTTTGATGCGGTCATCAATAATACAGAGGCATCAGCATGAGTATCACTATTTATGTTCCGTGCGACTCCAGCGCCGTTTCATTGGGCGCAGATCGCGTTGCTACGGCTATCGCTCAGGAAGCGGCAAAACGCGGCCTTTATATTAATCTGATCCGCAACGGCTCAAGAGGCATGTACTGGCTGGAACCGCTGGTTGAAGTGTCAACCGACAAAGGCCGCGTGGCCTATGGTCCTGTTCAGCCCGGCGATGTGCCCGGCCTGTTCGATGCCGATTTCACGCAAGGCGGCGCACATGCTCTAAGCTTAGGCTTGACTGAAGAACTTGATTACTTCAAAAAACAACAGCGTCTGACCTTTGCCCGCATCGGCAAAACCGATCCTGTCAGCTTGACTGACTATATTGAAAATGACGGCTACCGCGGCTTGAAAAATGCGCTAGCCATGACCCAGGAACAAATCGTCCAAGCGGTAAGCGACGCAGGCTTGCGCGGCCGCGGCGGCGCTGCCTTTCCAACCGGCATTAAATGGAAGACGGTGCTTAACACCGCATCGCTGCAAAAATACATTATCTGCAATGCCGATGAAGGCGATTCCGGCACGTTCTCCGACCGCATGGTCATGGAAGGCGACCCTTTTGTATTGATCGAAGGCATGACGATTGCAGGTCTAGGCGTCGATGCAACCCAAGGTTATATTTATCTGCGCATAGAATACCCTCACGCTTACGAGGTTCTGAATGCCGCAATTGCAACTGCCTATGAAACCGGTTATCTGGGCGAGAACATCCAGGGCAGTGGCAAGACCTTTAACCTGGAAGTCAGACTGGGCGCAGGCGCTTATGTCTGCGGCGAAGAAACGTCACTGATGGAAAGCCTGGAAGGAAAACGCGGCTTAGTGCGTTTTAAACCGCCCTTACCCGCTATCAAAGGTTTGTTCGGCCAACCCACTGTCGTCAACAACGTCATATCCCTAGCTTCAGTGCCGGTCATCCTGGACAAAGGCGGCGATTATTACCGCGACTTCGGCATGGGACGCTCACGCGGCACTCTGCCCGTGCAATTGGCCGGCAACATCAAGCGCCCCGGCTTGGTCGAGCTGAGCTTTGGCTTAACTTTACGCGAATTACTTTACGATTTCGGAGGCGGATCAGCTTCCGGACGACCGATTCGAGCCGTCCAGGTAGGCGGCCCGCTCGGCGCTTATCTGCCCGAATCGCAATTCGACACTCCCTTGGATTACGAAGCCTTTGCCGCCATTTGGGCGGTCGTGGGACATGGCGGCATCGTCGTTTTTGACGACACAGTCAATATGGCTGAAATGGCGCGCTATAGCATGGAATTTTGT
>DAINRH010000083.1:0-16608 GCA_036741905.1 Methylobacter sp.
GGTCGACCGGGCTATTTTAACATCTTTCGCACTGCTAAATCCGACAGTCTCCTAGGTTACTCTGCTGAACTCATAAGCCAAGTAGGGTACGCTATGCGTACCTTTTCAATCGCCAAGAAATTCAATTCAAAATTAGAGGTACGCGCAGCGTACCCTACCTGGCTGGCTGCCCGCCGGAACCGGTTTCAAATTATCCGGGTTGTAATCGCCGCCGGTGCCGACCCACCAAGTACCGGAAATCACGGTGATGAAGCGGTCGTTCGGATGCGAATGCGGCTTGCTGTTGTGATGCGCTTTCCATTTGTTCAGCACCACATAAAGCCCCGGTTTGGACGGGTCGCCGACCAATACCGCTGATTCCGAGCCGCTGGGATTGGCGACCCATTTGATGTCATCGGGCAGCTTGATCGAAATCGCATTGGGATCGAGATCGGCCACCCAAGCGGGACGGGGGTTACAACCCTGTCCCTAACGTTTCAGGGTATTAGTCTAAGTGGCTATACTAACAGTCGCAAAACGTTTCGAAGACTCGGTAATAATCTGAGCAGAACCATAGCGCTCACTGAGAAAAATGAAACGGTTAACGGCGCCGGGGACAAGCCCAACCAGCACGACATTGTTACCGGTTCTCAAGCCGACGGCACCGCTTTTACCGATGCAGCCGACCATACCTGTAAAAATTACACCCGCAGCGCTGAAGACGATTCGGCTCAAGTGGGTCATTTCGATCGTACCGGCGGGGGCAATACATCCTGGAATTCAGCGCATGCCAGCAAAGGCTGCGTCCAGGAAAACCTGGTTAAAACCGGCGGAGCGGGTCTGTTCTATTGCTTTGCGATCAATTAATGTTCATCATTTGCCGACCGGCCCGGAATTAACCGATGCGCCGGCAACAACTGACGTTTTTATCAATAACCCAAGATTCAGATGCCCTTAACATTAAAGTTCGCCCTCATCGTAATAGCACTATCGGTATTTTCAGCGTGTTCGCAGAAATCGGTCATCCGCGACCAGAAGGAAAGTCTTGAATCGTTAGCCACGATTCAAGAACTGATGCTGTCGTTGATTGCTCCCGCCTCTGACGGGGTTTGGAACTCAGGCGGCAAGTCCGGCATAGGAGAAAAACAGCCGCATACGGACCCAGAATGGGCCGCGGCCAGGCAATACGCCGCCACGCTGCTTGACGCGGCCGTACGGTTGAGCGAAGGCGGCCGTCTCGTCGCGATAAAAGACTCGAAATTTGAAATCCCCGGCGTCAAAAAAAGTCCTGAAGAAATTCAGCAATTAATTGATACGAAGCCGGAGATTTTTTTCAGGTATGCGCAGCGACTTCAGGCGACAGCCGAAGAAACGCTGGCAGCGATAGAGGCAAAGAATCCGGCGGCTTTGCGTGAAGTCGGAGGCCGCGTCGATGAAATCTGCGAACAGTGCCATAAAGCTTTTTGGTATCCCAATCAGTTTGAATCCAAGCAATGAGGATGAAATTGAATGGTGCATTTAATGTGCGAGGAGCCATAAGAACCAGGAAACATAAGCTTTACCGCATCAAATTTAATCCGCTATTAGTCACTAACCAATAACAAGGAATTACTATGGAACGTCGCGATTTTATTCGCTTAAGTGTAGCAAGCGCAGGCGCGAGCCTGATCACGCCCGCCCTGGCACTGGCTGCCGCTGATGAACAGGCAACGGCATCAAGGGATATTTATTATACAAAAGAAGCGCCGGGCCGCTGGGCGGGAAAAGTGGCCACCCATTTACCCACGATTGAAATCACCAAAGCCGAAGACATTACCACGGTAAAAATTGTCACTCCCCACGAAATAAAAGGCTACGAACATTACATTGTTAAGCATGTCCTGTTAGATAAGAACTATAAATTTATCGATGAACATTTGTTCGACCCAACCAAGGACAGTGCGGCTGTTTCAACATTTACGCTTAAAAACTACAGCGGCGCGGTGTACGCGCTAAGTCTATGCAATAAGCACGATCTTTGGCTAAATAGCGCGGATGCTTAACGGCTGATCACCTATGTTAAACGGGCATGCCTGGGGATTTAGAAAAAGGGATGACCTGACTTTGGGGCGATTTCTTAGGTGGCATGTGTGGGAGCGGCTTTAGCCGCTCCCACACATGCCACTCATGTTAAGAAACTTATAAACACCTATTTATGTTTTTTCTTCGCGCTCTTCGTGTCTTCGTGGTGAGAAAATAATGCGTAATTCGTGTATGTTCTTTCATGGCGACGGCCTTATTTGCACGGGTGGGCAAAATCCGGCCCACCCGGCATCCCGATTGCCATGATAACGACGCTGATAGTTTGGTGTTGCGAAGGTGCGTAAGAAAACACAATTGCACCGGACTGATACAATCCGGCGGCTAACCCACAAAGCTTTTTGCAACGCCATTTGCAATCCCCTTTTTTCTTCATCGACCTGAACCCTTTGGCAATCATGGCTCGCAGGGTACATTAACTGCGCCTTGCCGCCTTCCCCGGCTAAAAATCAGTTTGTGGCGTAGATTTTGCTGGTATCTAATCAAAGCGTTTTCTTAAGTATAGGGGCAAGGTGCATCGGCATTATCACCCCAGCCTTTTCATCAAATTGTCACCGCTTTTACTTAAGATCTCGCTGCACCAAGTTCACGTAACTTTGTATCGAGGTAAAGACAATGTCTAACGAAATTACGTCACTCATCACCTTTGTTGAATCCTATTTAACCTGGCTCTCAAGCATGTCGGGAGAACTGGCGACATTTGCCCTGCTTATTGCATTTGTCGTACTTTCGGCTCTTGAGCTTAACTACCCCACGCGCAAATTATCGCTTAACCAGGCCCGGCGATCTTACCAAACCAATGCCGGTCTGTTTATTTTTAACAGTCTCGTTATCTCGTTGCTGTCGACCACACCCTTGTTGATAGCGGCCGAGCGTTATTCGGATCGGGGCTTGCTGAGTTATATCGCCAATCCGGCATGGCAAGCCCTGCTGTCGTTTGTATTGCTCGATTTGATGCTCTATTGCTGGCACCGAATCAGTCACCGCTTTGACTGTCTGTGGATGTTTCACAAAGTGCATCACAACGACCCGTATTTAAATGTTTCAACCGCATTTCGGATACACATTGTCGAGCTGCTAATCATCACCGTGCTGAAATCGGCTTACGTTATCATCCTGGGCGTCAAGCCAACGATGGCGCTGACTAATGAAGCTATCTTGACCTTGTTCATCATGTTTCATCACGCCAATATTTCATTTCGCAAAGAGAAGCAGTTGGCGCGAATCATCATCGCACCCTATTTGCATCGCGCCCACCATTCAACGGAACGTAACGAGCACGACAGCAACTACGGCGCGGTTTTTTCGATCTGGGATCGTCTTTTCGGCACCTTGTCGGAACGGGAACCCAAGGAAATCGGCATTAAAAACAGCTCGCCGCAAAGCGTTTTAGGCCTTATTAAGTTCGGATTTACCCCGGTTATCCCCGTTCCCGTCTACGAGCTGGACTTGAACCTTAAATCGATGATCGCCGAAGCGGCCTATTACAAAGCGGAAAAACGCGCTTTTAAACCCGGCAATGAGCTACGCGACTGGCTGGAAGCCAAGAGGGACATTATCAGGATGGTTTACGGCGACAAGCACGGCAGACAGCAATCGAACGATTCCGACTGCCTCTCAATGCAGCAGCCTTTTACGCTGTGTTGATCGTGGTTACTCCCTATGCCGAACTCGCCGTCCTTTGGAAATGAGACTTGGAGAAACAGCACATGGACGATTTCGCGCTCAATCCGGTCATAATAGCGATGACGAATTCAACATCCCAGCGGATGGCCTTGAATGGGGATCATGGTGGCGTTACCCGCTTGCAAGGATTTCGATAAAACCGGCACCGTCAACGGCAGGAATGATGTCTGTCCGCGCCAATCCGAAACGCTCGACCGTCCAGGCGTCGGTAACGAAGCGCGGACTGATACGCTCGACGCCGAACATGGATTCTCCCCGGCACAAGGCCGCAGGCAGGATCAACTGATCAGCTGGGTTAACAATAAAGTTTTAACCCAGCCTATCTTCATTTTGCGGTGAGAAAAGCTTTGGGCAGGTCATTATCTAGCGCCATTCAACGGAGCGTAATGAGCGCTGCAATAACTGGAGCAGCCTTTTATGCTTTGTTAATCATGCAATAGAGTTTCTCTGTAATAATTGCCATCCGTTTTAAACCGCTCGCCTACTTGCTTGCCTGGTGACTGATTCCGGCATGCTCCAAGTCGGCAAGCTTTTCAAGCTCCTCTTTTTGATGCAAATCAACGCCGACACTGACAATAAAACTGGTAACCGCTTCAATATCCATGCTCGATTTCACGACCTTTGATTGATGCACAATAATGGTAAATCCGGAAGTTGGATTTGGCGAAGTCGGCACATAAACAACCAGCATCTCGCCCACCTTATTGGTGACATAACCCGGCACCCATAGACCTTCTTTGGGGTATTCAATAAAAATAATTTCTTTGGCTACGCTCTTTTCCTGGCTGCCGAGCAGGTTGACCAGTTTTTTGCTGACTCTGTAAATCGTCCTGATCATTGGAATCCGGTTAATCAATAATTCGACTTGATGCAGCACCCACATTTTTTCGGATACGGTGACCCGATAACCGGTATAAGCGATTGCAACAAAAGACAGCGTGAATGCCAAAACAGTCATAAAGACATTGTTGGAGTACCCGTAAATATAAATAAAAAAATCCCGTAGGATAGTTTCCAAAAACACCAGGACTTGAATGACAATAACAACCGGAATGACCGCTAAAATACCGACTATAAAATACTTCAGACTCGATTTAATAAAACTAAGCATAGTTGGACTCCTGATCCTGTTTCAACAAAACTGAGGGAGCGATTTTCAAATCATTCCCTCAAAAATCCGAGCATCTAAAATGCCACTTGTTTATTTCTTGCTATTCCCGGCCACTGCTTTGGGCAGAAACAAGCGAATAAAAAATTTTTCTATTTCAACCAGTATAAACACAGTTAAGGCGACCGCGACAATCATTTGCCAGGTATGCGCGTCTATGTCGACAGTCCCGAATAACGCTTGCATGGGCGGCCAATAGGTAAAGACTATTTGGAATGCTATCAGCAGCAAGACAGCCAGCCACACCAACCGGTTGCCGAACAGGCCATGCAGATTGAGCACGGAATGGTGCAGGTAACGGCTGTTGAAGACATAAAATATTTCAAACATCACCAGCGTATTCACCGTAACCGTCCGTGCCTGTTCAATCGGTGCGCCGAGCGAGCGTTCCCACAGAAACAGGCTAAAGGTGCCGGTTACCATAATCAGCGACACGAACACAATGCGCCAAATCATAAACATCGAAAGCAAGGGCTTATCAGGCTTCCTGGGCATGCGCTTCATAATGTTGCGTTCCGGCGGCTCAAAGGCCAGCGTGAGTGATAACGTCACCGCAGTAATCATGTTCACCCATAATATTTGCACCGGGGTGATCGGCAATATTTCGCCCATGACGATGGCCGCGACAATCATTAACGCTTCACCGCCACCGGTAGGCAAGATAAAAATAATCGACTTAAGCAGGTTGTCGTAAATGCCGCGGCCTTCTTCAACGGCATGGGCTATCGAAGCGAAATTGTCGTCCGCCAACACCATCTCGCTGGTTTCCTTGGCGACCTCGGTGCCTTTTTGACCCATCGCCACGCCCACATCGGCGCGTTTTAGCGCCGGCGCATCATTAACGCCGTCACCGGTCATCGCCACCACATGCCCGTCCGCTTGCAGCGCAGTCACCAAACGCAGCTTGTTTTCCGGGCTGGTGCGGGCAAAAACATCGACGTTGCGGATGGCCGCCGTCAGTTCGTGATCGGTCATCCGGTCCAGCTGCTCTCCGCTCAACACCGAACCGTCACCGATGTTGAGCTGCACGGCAATCGCTACAGCCGTCGCCGCATGGTCGCCGGTAATCATTTTGACATTGATACCGGCATTCAGGCACTTGAGCACGGCTTTGACGGCTTCGGGGCGCGGCGGGTCAATCATGCCGACGATACCCAGCAAGGTCAGGCCGGTTTCCACATCGGCAACGTTAATTTGCTTCTGGGTGGAAGGCACGGTCTTGTACGCAATCGCAAGCAGGCGCTGCCCGCCGCCCGCGATCTCATCCATCATTTGATGCCACTGGACAGCATGAATCGGCACATCTTCGCCATCAATACGTTGTAGATTGCACATGCCCAGCACCCGTTCGGGCGCGCCTTTGATAAACACGAAGGCATGCCCGCTATGGTCGTGATGCAATGTCGCCATATAGCGATGCTCCGATTCGAACGGAATAACATCGGTACGCGGCATTTCCTGATTGAGAAAATCGGGATCCATCCCCGCTTTGTGCGCCAAGGTGATCAAGGCGCCTTCGGTCGGATCGCCGTGTACTATCCAGTTCGTGTGTTTTTGCTCCACTCTTGCGTTATTGCACAGCGCGGCGGCGCGAAGCAATTCATGCAGATACGGGTGATCTTCTACAGGCGCTGTTTCGTTCGCCAGTTTAAAACCGCCGTGCGGGTTGTAACCGACACCTTCCACAGTAAACAGTTTGTTATTGACGAAGACCGATTTGGCGGTCATTTCGTTGCAGGTCAGGGTGCCGGTTTTATCGGAACAGATAACGGTAACCGAACCCAGGGTTTCGACGGCAGGCAAGCGCCGGATAATGGCATTGCGCTTGGCCATGCGTTGCACGCCGATAGCCAGGGTGATGGTCATAACGGCGGGCAAGCCTTCGGGAATCGCGGCCACGGCAAGCCCTACCGCAGACATAAACAACTCGGTCAAAGAAGAATGCTGAATAGCCCAGCCATAAGCGAACGTAGCCGAGGCCAGCATCACAATGGCAAAGCTCAACCACTGGCTGAAGCGTGCAATCTGCCGCAGTAGCGGCGTGACTACCGACGGCACTGTGCGCAGCATGGCGCTGATGCGGCCGATTTCGGTAAGGTCGCCGGTGGACACCACCATGCCAAGCGCTGTGCCGTAGGTAATCAAGGTACCCGAGTAAGCCAGGCAAAACCGATCTCCCAATGCGGCATGGGTGCCGACAGCCGCCGTGTTTTTTTCGACGGGTAAAGATTCCCCGGTGAGCATGGATTCATCGGCGCGCAAATTTTTGACCTGCAACAGGCGCAAATCCGCCGGTACCTTGTCGCCGCTTTCCAGCATGACAATATCGCCCGGAACCAATTGCTCGGCAGGCATCAGCACATTCTTGCCCTCGCGCCGCACCATGGCCTGGTGCGTGAGCATATTGCTTATCGCGTCCAGGGCTTTTTCCGCCTTGCCTTCCTGAATGAATCCGATCAGCGCATTGATCAACACCACGCCGACGATGACGCCGCTGTCTACCCAGTGCCCAATGGCCGCCGTTACACCGGCGGCGGCAAGCAATACATAAACGAGTACATTGTGAAACTGGCTGAGAAAGCGTTTGAAAGGGCCGCGACCGGCGGTCGGTGTCAACGTGTTTGAGCCGTATTGCGTCAGTCGCCGCTTGGCCTCCTGTGGGCTTAAACCCTGTTCGGCGCTGACCAAAGCCTCACAAACCACGTCGGGAGGAAGCGCATGCCAAGGATGGTTTTCTGATAGAGTCTGTTTTTTCATCATGACTGACCTCATTGCGATTACTATCTGATGTTAGGTGCTGTCCAAAGCTTCTGTTTTTTGGAACTCCGTCAGAACCGGCCCCTTACAGCCGTTCATCTCAGTAAAAGCAGCGGCTTTTGGCTGTGCGCCAGCATTTTTGCGGTGAAACTGCCCAACAGCAGCTCGTGAATGCGGGTATGGCTGAATGCGCACATCACGATCATGTCGATAGCTTGATCTTTTTGATACTCGCAAAGAACCTGTTCAGGTTTGCCCGGTAGTCTTTTGGCAACCGCGTCGATACCACCGGCGTTAATCAATTTACCGGCAGCCTCGCTTCACTCAGGTGACTTGTTTGAATTCCAAACCGACGATCGCCGAAGCGGCCCATTACAAAGCGGAAAAGCGCGCTTTTAAGTCTGAGAATGAGCTTCGTGACTGGCCGGATGATGGAGAAATCCGCCGCCATATCGATGTGCCGCCGGCTTGAGGCGTTGCACCGCGTGCCCTACAAGGCTTATTTTAGTGAGTCCCGCTTAATTGTAATGGGTTACACTATTATAATTTAACGAATTATCACCTTCTATGGCTAACTTTAACACCCACCTATCCATAGCCTTGGTGGTCAGTACCGGAGCCGCTATAGCGGCCGTTAATGTCAATCTGATTACCACTGCCGATATGGCGCGGCTTATTTTCTTAGGCACATTGGGCGGGCTGTTGCCGGATATTGATTCAACCAACTCAAGACCGGCAAAAATGTTGTTTTTCATATTGGCGTTAATGGGCACGGCAACGGTAATAGACACTTTTAAAAACAGCTATCCGCCCTACCCTCTATTGTTGATTATAGCGGGCACCTACCTGTTTATCCGCTACGTAATGCTTGCATTGTTTAATAGCCTTACCGTTCATCGCGGCGTATTTCATTCGATACTGGCCGCCCTATTTTTTGCCTTACTGGCGACCTGCATTAGTTATCGCTTTATGCATCAGGATGTTTTACATGCCTGGGCGAACGGTATTTTTATTGGTGTCGGTTTCATTGTTCATTTGCTGCTGGATGAGATATTTAGCGTTGATTTGTCGAACACGAAAATGAAGAAATCGTTTGGCACCGCTTTGAAGTTATTTAGCGGTAACAGCATAGCCTCTTCCGTTTTGATGGCGATCTGCACACTCGCACTTTACTGGATGACCCCGTCGCACCAGCCATTGGCTGCGGTATTTAAAGGGTTTCAAATTGAATCGCTATTTCATAATAATAGCCGTCACCCTAACACTATAGCGTGTTGATTTTGGTCAAGGCGCGAGGGAAACAGATTGATGTAACGCCGGCTTAATATTTGACTGCGCTTACCGCCAACCCGCTTTTAAAGCAACACTGCACCGTCACAATGAGAACCCTTGCTGAACTCACCAGGGTTTAACGAACAACAGCAACAGTCCCGCCAACCCGCAAGCAGCGATGACCGGAATAACCCCAACCTTGTAACGGAACAGCGACAGCAAAGCCCCCGCCCCGATCAGTGCGGCGATGCCGTCGAACCGGCCTTCGAAGCCTTGCGGCCAGAACACATGCCAGGCAAAAAATACCGCAAGGTTTAAAATCACGCCCACCACGGCGGCGGTAATCGCCGACAGCGGCGCAGTGAATTTTAAATTGCCGTGCGTCGATTCCACCAACGGGCCGCCCGCCAGAATAAACAGGAAGCTAGGCAAAAAAGTAAAATAAGTCACTACCGCCGCCGCAACCACGCCAGACATCAATAACGCATCCGGGCCGAACGGCAACTGGCTCCAGCCGCCCAGAAAGCCGACGAAGGTGACGATCATAATCAGCGGACCGGGCGTGGTTTCGCCCAGCGCCAAGCCGTCGATCATTTGCGCGGCGCTCAGCCAATGGTAATGCTCCACCGCGCCCTGATACACATAAGGCAATACCGCATAAGCGCCGCCGAAAGTCAGCAGCGCGGCCTTGGTGAAAAACCAGCCCATTTGCGTCAACGCGCCGTTCCAACCGTATTGCCAGCACAACAAGCCGATCACGCCGCCCCACAAAATCAATCCGGCCACTGCGATTTTAAATAAGTGCATCCAACGGAACCGGGCATGCTCGGGCGTCGGCGTATCGTCATCGATCAACGCCGGGCCGTAGCTTTGTTTAACCCCACCATGCCCGCCGCCCACGGCAAATTTATCAGGCGCGATGCGTCCGCCAATGGTTCCGAGGCAAGCCGCGATCAATACGATCAACGGAAACGGCGCATGCAATGCGAAGATCGCGACAAAGGCCAGCGCCGCCAACGTCCACAGCAGGCTGTTTTTTAACGCTCTTGAGCCGATGCGATAGGCCGCGAACAGCACGATGGCGGTGACGGCAGGCTTGATGCCGTAAAGCACGCCGGCAATGGCAGGCACATGACCGTAGGCCAGATAGATCCAGCTTAGCAGTATCAACAGGAACAGCGACGGCAGGATAAACAACAGCCCCGCGACCACGCCGCCCCCGGTGCGGTGCATCAGCCAGCCCAGATAAACCGCAAGCTGCTGCGCTTCAGGCCCCGGTAATAACATGCAGTAGTTCAGCGCATGCAGAAAACGCCTTTCCGAAATCCAGCGCCGCCGCTCGACCAATTCCTGATGCATGATCGCGATTTGCCCGGCAGGGCCGCCGAAGCTGATGAAACCGAGTTTGAGCCAGAAACGGAAGGCCTGCCGGAAACTCACCGGATCCGGTCGGATTAAGGTGTTATCGGTTGAGGTTTTTTCAAGTCGAGCCATTAAAAGTTACTCCTTTCTCAAAAGCCGCCAACAAACTGTCAAAAACAGTACTGACGAAAGCTAACAGTTGATCATCATTGCTGACAGTGTCGCACAACCCTGCCAATACCGTTTCAACACCAATCGCTTCGAGGGGTTGAATGCCGCCGACATCGAGATAATGCACCAACAACCCCAATCGCTTTAAGCCTGGATGATTCAGCGCAAAACTCGCCAGCAGCACCTCGAACGTTACGCGAGAGCCGACGTGACTAAAGGTGGCATCATCAAAATCAAAACCCAGCGCATCAGCCGGACAATCGGCGCTTGACTCCAACCAGACAAAGCGGGCTTGCGGATCGATAAAGCGGCGGATTAGCCAGGCGGAAGCCAAACGATCCACCCAGGGACGCTGACGGGTTGCCCAAAGCCGCGCTTGATAATCGCTAACGGATAAATCGGGCATGACCGCATCGATTGCGTGAGGTTCATCCGGCGCCAATATTCGGTTAGCCTTCAGCTCCAGTTCCAGCAAGGCTGGTATCGGCTTGCTTTTGAGCTTCGTCTGGAAAAAAATCGGTTTCAACAAGTCCGGCGAACGTCTTGCGCAGCTTTCGCAGCTGTTTGACAACCGGTGTGGCTGTACAGTAAAGGACGCAGTTGTTCCGGCATGGTTCATGCGCAGTGTTTACCGCCCGAGGCAGTAGAAGCCGCGCGGTGCCGTTGCCGCCAGGACGGCAAACGGAAGGGATGGACTCCGACGCAGGACGCTTTATATTTTGCCGGTTAGTTGATGATATTCACAACCGTATCAAAAGAGGTTCTGGAGGCTTCGACCGTCATCAGAGTATATCGAACCCGTTGGCAAGTCGAGCTGGCTTTCAAGCGATTGAAAAGCCTTTTGGATCTAAACTTGCTGCGCTGCCAAAAATTTTGTTTGGTTGATCATGGCTTTTTAAACCTTACGACCTTGTTTAAAGGACTCAGATTGATTTCATCGATCACTATCTGCGCCCGTGAATTCAGCACGTAGGACACCGCCTCGGCAACATCTTCCGGCTCGATGAAATTGTTGGGCTCATCGCCCGGCTCGAAAGACAGTTGTTCAAAAAACGCGGTTTTGACCATGCCGGGATTGATCAGGCAGACCCGCACGCTGCTTTTGCCGCACTCTTCGCGTAAGGCTTGGGTAAAGCCGCGCAGCGCAAACTTGGCGGCGCAATACATCGCGCCTTTGCGGCTGCCTTTCAGAGCCGCTTCCGAACCGATAAAAATCAAATCGCCGTGAGCTTTACGTTTTAAGGCAGGCAGCAACGCCTTAACCATAAAGGCTTGGCTGGTAAAGTTCAGACTCATCAGGTCTTCGATTTGCGCATAGGAAAACTCTTCGACCGAGCCGAACTGCCCCCGCCCGGCACAAAAAACCACGGCATCGATTTCGGGGAAGGCTTGCTCCAGTTCGCGAACTTTTTGCGGGATGTCGTTTAACCGGTTTAAATCCAGCTGCACGGGACTGAAGTTATCCAGTTGCCTGATAAACTTGCCGCTATCGCGGGAAACGCCGATAACATGATGGCCCTGTTGCAATAAATTCCTGGCGATGGCGCGGCCGATGCCGGAGCTGGCTCCTGTCACCAGAACGGTGCGTTTAATAAAGTTCATAAGTAACTTCTCAGTAAAAAATGTTCACCACGAACGACTGCAAGGATGCAGGAGCAATTGCCGAGACACAAAGAAATAAAATTTCGTGTCTTCGTGGTGAATAAAAGCTTTTTTAGTCGTCTATTTACCATCATGCCGAACAAAGTTACATGCATGGGAAAAACTTGTCGGCTGGAATGTAGTTTAAGATTTGTTCGGTACAGTAGTGCATCATCTCCTGCTCCAGTTCCTGCTTGTAAGAAACCATGCCTTGCTGGCTAATCAAGGGCCCAGCAAAGAGTTTTTCTTCAGGATAAAGTTTGTGCACTTTTTTAAAGAAGTTTTCCGGCAACCTGAACACGCCGAGACTGACCGAATGCAGCCGGTTTAAATCGATACGGGAAAAAACCTGCTCGAACAACTGCCGATACTGCTCCCGGTAGCCGGATTGATAAATCAGCGGATCGAAGCGCAACCCGATTTGCCAGCCTTGTTCCTGCAATTTGACCAAGGCATCCATACGACGCTCAAGCGACGGCGCTTTATCCTCGACTTTTGCGGCGATTTGATCCGGCGACAGGCTGAATGCCACGATACAACGTGGTAGCGGCTCGCGGTTTAGCAGGCTTCTGACCTGAGTGCTTTTGGTTCTTAATTCCAGCCAAGCGTTGGGCAGCGTTGCAAAAAACGGCAAAAACTGTTCGGCAAAGCCGGTGACCGGCTCCAAGGCCAGGCTGTCGCAATCGTAGCCGGAAAAAAAATGCAGGTCTTCATCAGGCGAATCAAAGCACAGCTGGCGAATGTCCTGCTGGAAATCCTCGTAATTGACAAACAGCACGTAGTTGGCCGACTGGTACATGCCTTGCAAAAAGCAGTAACGGCAATCGTACAGGCAGTTAAGCATGTGCGAAAAATAGTAATTCCTTGCCGCCCCAATGCCGTAGCCCAAAGGCGCAGGCAACGCAAAGTTCTTGTATTTTTCCGCCAGAATCAAGGCGGGCTGTTGCTTTTGCAGGCGAAAGTTTTGCGCTTTGGGGTTAAACACTTCGCCGTATCGGCCGCAGGTTATTTTCCTGGCTTGCGGGAATCTGGCAAGAATATCCAAAACACGCGGGTGTTGCAGGATGGCTTCTTCGATGTAAATGGTTTCAATCATAAGCTCAGTTTAAAAAATCATTTCGTCCACGAAAAACACGAAAAGCACGAAAATTTTCAAAGAAATGCCAAACTGTAGCCCGTTACCCAAAGGGTGAATGGCTAAATCAACTAAACGTACTGACTTGTTCGTGTCGCCTAGAGGCGCCTACTTTTGGCTTTCGTGCTTTTCGTGGACTGCGGTTTTTAGCTTTATCGTTTGAAGCGTCTAATGTAGCACAGCTTGCCAACTCAAAAGGCTTGTGATTTATCATGCCGACCCTATATAGGGTAAAATACTTCCAACTCAACAAACACACTAACAATCATGAAAACAAACAAAATAGGTTTTATCGGCGGCGGCAATATGGCGTCCAGCCTGATCAGCGGATTGATTGCCAGCGGCCATGCCCCGGAACAGATTTGGGTGTCGGACATTAACCCGGACACGCTGACCGCGCTGAAACAGGATCTAAACGTCAATACTTCGGCAAACAATGACGACGTCATTAATGCGGTCGATGTCGTGGTGCTGGCGGTCAAGCCGCAAACGTTAAGCGCGGTGGCGCAAAGCATCGCCGCGCGGGTTCAGCAAAAACAATCGCTGGTGGTATCGATCGCCGCCGGTATCAACCAAAACAGCTTGAGCCGCTGGCTGGGCAATGACACCGCCATCGTGCGCTGCATGCCCAACACCCCGGCGCTGGTGTTGACCGGCGCTACGGCGTTGCATGCCAACGACAAGGTGACAGGCGAACAGCGCGACCTCGCGGAAAACATTTTACGTGCGGTCGGCATTGCGCTGTGGGTTGAAGATGAAGCCGAGCTGGATGCGGTGACCGCCGTTTCCGGCAGCGGTCCCGCCTATTATTTCCTGCTGATGGAAGCGATGGAAAAAGCCGCGCTGGAACTGGGCTTGAATCAAGAAACCGCGCGTTTACTGGTGCAGCAAACCGCATTGGGCGCCGCCAAAATCGCGCTGGAATCGGCCGAATCGCCGGAACAATTGCGCAGGCGCGTCACCTCGCCCGGCGGCACTACGCAACAAGCTATAGAAACTTTTGAGCACGGCGGCTTTACCGAGCTGGTTTCAAAAGCATTACACGCGGCACGAGACCGCTCAATTGAAATGTCTAAACAAATGGAGAATTCATAATGGATTCCAGCTACATGACCGACCCGGCGATTTTTATCATCGACTCGCTGTTTTCACTGTACATCCTGGCAGTGCTGCTGCGCTTTTTATTGCAATGGTGCGGCGCCGATTTTTACAACCCTATCTCCCAGTTCCTGGTCAAGGCCACGCACCCGCCGTTAAAGCTGCTGCGCCGCTTTGTACCGTCCATCGGCAAGATTGACACCTCTTCGCTGGTGCTGGTGCTCGCCCTGCAAATGCTGGCCGATTTCTCTATACTGCTGCTGAAAGGCGTTGCAATCAGCATTGGTGCATTGACCATTTTATCGCTGACCCAACTGGTTTCATTGCTGATCAACATCTTCATCTATGCGATATTCGCCCGAGCCATCCTCAGCTGGATGAATCCCGGCTCGTTTAACGCCGCATCGTCTATCTTGTACAGCCTGACCGAGCCTGTGCTGGGTCTCTGCCGCCGCTTCATTCCAGACCTGGGCGGCATAGACTTGTCGCCGTTGGCCGCGTTAATGCTGTTGCAGTTGGCAAAAATGGTCATACTGCCGCCGCTGCATCAACTCGCTGGCTTGATCGGTTGAACTGGTACCATTGGGAACATGGCGTTTTGACGCTGAATCTCCATGTTCAACCCAAGGCCAGCAAGGATGAATGGGCGGGACTGCACGGCGATCGGCTGAAGCTGAGGATCAAGGCCGCGCCGATCGACGGCAACGCCAACCGGCACCTGATTGCCTTCATAGCCGATGAATTTGGAGTCAGCAAATCGGCCTGCAAGCTCATAACGGGCGAATCCGGGCGGGAAAAGCGTATCGCCATCAGTTCGCCGAAAAAACTCCCTTCCCTGCCCGACTCCCTGCACTTCGATATTTCTTTGTAACGGTTGCGTTTTGCATGAATACGAGAAGGTTCAAGACTAAAGAACAGCTTGTTTTTTCGCCTTGCGCCTTTTGCTCTTCGCCTACTCTTCAGTATCTGCTATCTTTATAATCTATTTTTCTTAAAAGAATCACACCTCAGCCATGCAAGCACGCACTTTTTCAGTCAGTTTTTTTCTCGTTTGTTTCCTTTGCCTGAGCAGCCAATCGGCGCTTGCTAAAAAGATGTACCGCTGGGTCAATGAGAACGGCGAAACCATTTTCTCCGACCAGGTGCCGCCGGAACAATCTCAATTGCGCCGGGAATCGCTAAACGAAAAAGGCCGGGTTGTCGAAGTCACCGAAAAAGAAAAAACCAAAGAACAGCAAGCTATCGATAACCGGCTGAACGCCCTGAAAAAAGCCCAGGAAAAAATCATCGCCCAGCAAGCGGCCAACGACAAAGTGCTGCTCAGCACCTTCCGTAATGTGACGGACATGGAAGCGAGCCTTTACGCAACCTTGCAGTCTCTGGATGCCCAGCGGAATGTGGCTCAAGGCAATTTAAAACGCGTGGAAGATCAACTGGCCTCCCAACAAAAGAAAGCCGCAGAACTCGAACGAAACGGCAAAAAAGTGCCAAAAAACTTGTTGGACGAAATCAAGCAAACAGAAGAACAGATACAAGCCGCTTATGCCGAAATAAACAAGCAAATCGAAAAAAAGAATCGGAACAAAGCCGAGTTTGAAGCCAACATTGAGCGCTTTAAATTCTTAACTCAGGACAATGCAGATCCAACGAAAGCGGCCGATAAGGCGGCACAAACGAATATCGCCGACGAGATCGGCCTGTATGCCTGCGAAACCGACGCGCTTTGCGCCAAGGCTTGGGCAAGCGCGCACGACTTTATCAAAGCCAACGCCACGACACCGATTGACACCGATACCGACAAATTGATTATGGGCCGCGCACCCGCAAACGACAGCGACCTGAGCTTGTCGGTCTCAAAAATAGAGGATGAAAATAAAAAGCAGCAGCTTTTTCTCGATATTCACTGCCGGGAATCATCGCTGGGCACTGAGCTTTGCGCCAGCCAGAAGGTGCGCGATATGAGGTCGGCGTTCAGGCCGTTTATTGAGGCTGCGGCGGGTAAATAACGGTGTTACGCTCGGTAGTTATAAGCTCACCACGAAGACACGAAGGGCACGAAGATTTTGTGTTATGCAGGGAATACATTTAGCTTACCATTTTCCAGACATCCCCCAAGATCAATAAAGGTACGCGACGCATATCTTTATTAATTACTGATGTTACGCATTGTCCACGAAAAGCACGAAAAAAACATCCGCTGTAGGCTTCTCGCTGACGGCGTCATCCCCGGCATTCATTCACAGACTCCCAAGACAAGCTC
>DAINRH010000084.1:0-16449 GCA_036741905.1 Methylobacter sp.
GGTAAGAATCGGCGTTGCATTGGCGTATGCCGATGCTTGGCATAATTGCCCGATCGGGAGGCCGTTGCCTGCAATGCTGGAATCGTACAAAGCGTAAGTACCCGGTTTGTCCGGCGCTTTGACCATCAGGTCCAGACGCTGTCCCGGAGCCATATACAGCAGTTCGTTGTTCAGTATGTCATTGCCGTTAGCGGTAATAATCACAGGCGTGTTGCCGATGCGTACCGGCAAATCGGCGGCTTTTGCGCTTGGGTTTTGCAAGGGTACGCCATCGGTCGCCAATACATAGGCGGCGGGCGAGGGCGTGGTTGTGCCGTTCAGCGGCAGCAAGCACATGGGAACTACGTTGCCGATAGTGCCGTTGACGACCCGCCAAAGCTGAGCCTCATTGGTTCGCATTGAAATGGACGGCTGAAATTGTCCGTTGACCGATATGGCGCTATTGGTGGTTTTGGGGGTGGGCGGTGTCGGGCCGCCGAAACCGCAATTGGCAAAACTGTAAACGCTTTTACAAGTAATTTTATAGGGATCGGCATTGTCGCCTGTGGAATCCGCATCGTATTGGACTTCCTGGAGCATCACGATTTGCTCTTGAGCCGCCTTTACCGGCGCCAGGCTTTCCAAGCCGTGTTTGGGGTCTTCGACAATCAATGCGCCGGCAAAACCGTCGGCCAGATGCATGGATACCGCGCCGTGTTTGTGGGCGTGATACCAGTAGGTGCCGGATGGGTGATTGTCGGGGATGGCGTATGAATACTTGAAATGGCCGGTTACGCAGTCTTTTTTATCGGTTTCCTGACGGCATTGCTCAAGGGGGGCGAACGGCGTGTTTTGCGGAAAAATGCTGATTAAGACATTGTCGCTCGGGCTGTTGGGGGATACATGCAAACCGTGGGTGTGCAGGTTGATTACATCGAAGCCGTGCGGATCGGTCATGCTATGGCTGCCGTCTCCTTCAGATTCGCTGTAACTGAGGCTGTTGATCAGTTTAGCATCGAATTTGTCGCCGGGGCGGATGCGCAATGTAGGGCCGATCAGCAATCCGTTGGGTTGAGACGCTTTGGGCTTGCTGTCGGTCAGCTTAATGCCGCGCGCCTTGACTACCGGGTTGTTTTTGGTCGAGTCGTTCGGTGTCGGCGAGGGGCCGAACAGGGTATAGGACTCGGATTTAACTTCCAGCTCGACCTTCAAGGATTGGCTGTTTTGGTCGGAGCTAACCGACTGCGGCTGCTGCAATGGCGCGCCATCGGCTAATACAGCGGCCGGCGCGGCCATTGCTCCGATAATCGCCAAGCTCGCCAGTTTTCCAGGGAGCAATTTTGTTGCGGTTTTCTTTGGCATTCTTCTCTCCTCATCAGTTGTTTTGTCATTGAGCCAGCCGCTCATTATTTATGTTGCTGTAGCTGGATAGCGCAGATCAGCCAAGGCTTTTAATAGCGTTAAGCCAACGGCCTAGGTAAGTTAACATATTTGATTAGGAATCCCAAGCGCATGAAATTACTGCTATTCCGGTGTTGGATATTGTTCGTACAGATGAGTAGGGTGGCTAGGGTGTGCTTTTGCGCCATGCTTTATAAGATGCGTACGGCACGCCCTGCGGCGGATATGCTTATGTGGGGAGAAGATATTTTTGGATAATGATTTGTTAATCTGCGGGTGAGCGGCATTATTGCCGCAGAGTTTTGCTTTACGAATAAAGCGCTTCCACCATCAACGTCAAATCAATCGATTCCAAGGTAACGCTTTGTTTTTCTGAGAAACTCTCGCGCTGCCACGCGCTTCGGCGGCGGTAAATTTCCAGGTAAGGCGAGTCCTGAGACAGTAGAACGTACTCTTGTAAACGATCAATCGTTTGATAAGCCAGAAGCTTTTCGGTGCGATCGGTTCGCTGAGTGGAATCGGACAGCACTTCCACAATCAAGCAGGGTTGCTCGTTGTAATAACGGTCGGTTTCTTCCTCGCAGACGACTTGCACATCCGGGTAGTAAAAACGCACGTCGTCGCCGCGTTTGATTTTTACTTTCATGTCCGATTGAAACGGCTCGCAACGGGTGCCTTGCAAATGCAGATCAAGGCGAGTCATAAGGCGGCGTACCACGCGATTATGATTACGACTGGCCCCGGTCATTGCATAAACAAGCCCATTAACATACTCATGCCGAGTCTCGGTATTATTATCGTTTTCCATCAACAGATAAGCTTCGGGCGTGAGTATTGGGTCGGGTAGAATAAATGCCGGGTTAGTCATATTAACTCCTTAATGGGGGCGATAATTTAACGTAGCATCATGGACGGCAACTACGGCGCGTAGTGCGTTTCAATGTAACGTTGCACGATTTCCTGAAACTCTTCGGCAATCCGGTCGCCTTTCAGCGTAACGGTTTTTTCGCCGTCTTCATAAACCGGCGCTACCGGGGTTTCGCCGGTGCCGGGCAGGCTGATGCCGATATTGGCGCTTTTGCTTTCGCCCGGTCCGTTGACCACGCAACCCATAACCGCCACTTCCATGGTTTCAACGCCCGGATATTGGGTGCGCCAGACCGGCATTTGATCGCGCAAATAGCTTTGGATGTCCATCGCCAGTTTCTGGAAATAATCGCTGGTGGTGCGGCCGCAACCGGGGCAGGAGATAACCATCGGGGTGAAGGAGCGAAAGCCCATGGTTTGCAGGATTTCCTGGCCGACAATCACTTCCTGGGTCCTGGAGGCGCCGGGTTCGGGCGTCAGGGAAATACGGATGGTGTCGCCGATGCCTTGCTGCATCAATACCGATAAAGCCGCAGACGAGGAGACGATGCCTTTGGAGCCCATGCCGGCTTCGGTCAGGCCCAGATGCAGTGCGTAATTGCAACGGCTGGACAGGTCTTGATAGATATTGATCAATTCCTGTACGTTGCTGATTTTGCAGGACAGGATGATTTTGTCTTTGCCAAGCCCCAGTTCTTCGGCTTTAGCGGCGCTTTCAAGCGCGGACAGCACAATCGCTTTGCGGGTGACAGCGGCTAAAGGTTCGGGGGTTGCAAGGCTTCTGTTTTCATCCAGCAAGCGAGTCAATACCGCTTGATCCAAGCTGCCGCCGTTGACGCCGATACGTACCGGTTTGTTGTATTGGCAGGCAAACTCGATCATTTGCTGGAACTGCGGGTCACGGCTTTTGCCGCGGCCTACGTTGCCCGGATTGATGCGGTATTTGTCCAAAGCCTGGGCGCAGTCGGGGTATTTTTCCAGCAGCTTATGGCCGTTAAAATGAAAGTCGCCGACGATTGGCGTCGAGTTGCCTTTTTTATCCAACTGGTTGCGGATTTCGGCAACGGCCGCTGCCGCTTCTTCGGAATTGACCGTGATGCGCACCAGTTCGGAACCGGCGGCGGCCAGTTCGATGATTTGGTTGACGGTCGCCGTGATGTTGGCGGTATCGGTATTAGTCATCGATTGAACGACGATTGGCGCGCCGCCGCCGACTTTAACATCGCCGATTAAAACTTGATGGGTGATTTTTCTAAGGCTAATAGACATATACAAAATCTTTTGGAAAAGGTTACAGTTATTTGGAAGAATGTTGTTAAATTATACGCCGATACAAGTCATTAAGTAGAGTTTAGTGTGAGGATAAATTATTTCTCCGACATACATTTGGAGTTCGGATGGCTGAAAGCGCCGGATACTGATGCCGACATTATTGTCGCGGCCGGTGATATAGGCGTCGGGACGCAAGGCCTGGACTGGCTTAAAACGTTGAATAAACCGGTTATTTATGTTGCCGGCAATCACGAGTTTTATTCGCATGAATATCAACACACCTTGCAATTGATCCGTAGCCAATGCGCCGACAGCAACGTGCATTTTCTTGAGAACGATTGTTTTATATTTCAAGGCGTACGTTTTTTAGGCTGTACGCTGTGGACCGATCTGTTTGTTGGGGGTGACAAAACAGCAGCGGCGTTAGGCAAGACGCTAAATGATTTCAAGCGAATTCAGTTTGTCGAAAAGCCTTTTGATACGATGCAGTTTAGCCATTGTCATCAACGCTCAAAAATGTGGCTTGAACGTGAGTTAGCCCAGCCGTTTTCAGGGCGAACGGTGGTGATAACGCATCACGCGCCTTCCTTGTGGAGCTGGAATGACTCGGCTCATGCGCTGAAGAAACTGGCCTATTGCAATGACATGAAACCCCTGCTGCATGAATACGAAATTGCTGCCTGGATTCACGGTCATGTTCATAGCCAGATGGATTATCGTATAGCGGGGGCCAGAATATTATGCAACCCCAGAGGTTATGCAGGCGCAAAAATCGCCCCCCGTTTTGACCAGAACAGAGTGGTGGATATTTAGAGGAGGCGAAAAAACTGCGCGTCACACGATCAGCCTTAGCCTTAATTTAGAATAAACAAACTTTTTGCATCCCTCATTGACAACTTTACAAAACAAACCCCATGACAAAAATCAATATCCAACACATGATGGCCGAAAGCGGCGTGGCATTCGGCACCAGCGGCGCGCGCGGGCTGGTAAGCCAAATGACCGATCAGGTCTGCACCGCCTATACGCTGGCGTTCCTGCACGGCCTGGGCCTTGCTAAAACCGGGCAAAAAATCGCCCTGGGCATGGACTTGCGGCCGTCAAGCCCTGACATCGTCCGCGCTTGCGTGGCGGGTATCCGCCAGGCCGGGTGCGAGGTGGATTTCTGCGGGATGTTGCCCACTCCGGCGCTGGCTTTGTATGCTCTGGCGCAAGGCATTCCGGCAATTATGGTTACCGGCAGCCACATTCCGTTCGATCGCAACGGCATCAAGTTTTATCGGGCCGAAGGCGAGATCAGTAAAGCCGACGAAGCGGCCATCACTCATGCCGAAGTCGAACTGGAGGAAAAATGTCCCAGCCTTCTCCCTGAGGGAGAAAGCGCCGATGCAACAATCGTCAATCCAGCCGCCTTGCAGCAATACCGGCAGCGCTATATCGGCCTGTTTGCCGCCGATTTACTAAGCGGTTGGCGGATCGGGGTTTACGAGCATTCCAGCGCGGCGCGCGATTGCCTGCGCGATGTGCTGAGCGCGCTGGGCGCGGATGTGGTGGGTTTGGGCCGTACCGATACCTTTGTGCCTCTCGACACCGAAGCGGTCAGCGAAGAAGACCGCCGACGCGGACAGGCCTGGGCGGCGGAGTATCATCTGGATGCCATCATCTCCACCGACGGAGACGGCGATAGGCCGCTGATCGCCGATGAGACCGGCAACTGGTTGCGCGGCGACATCGTCGGCTTATTGTGCGCGCACTTTCTGGGTGCCGATACCGTGGTCACGCCGGTGAGTTGCAATACCGCAATCGAAGCATCGGGACTGTTTCGGCAGGTGATCCGCACCCGCATCGGTTCGCCGTACGTGATTGCCGGAATGGAACAGATGTTCGCTGCCGGTAGTCCCGGCGTGGTCGGTTTTGAAGCCAACGGCGGCTTTCTGGTGGGCAATGATTTGTCGGTCGGCGGTCAGCCCCTGGCCGCGCTGCCGACCCGCGATGCGGTACTGCCCGCCTTGGCGGTGCTGGCGATGGCTCGGCAACAGGGCGGCAATGTGTCGGCCCTGCTCGCCGGTTTGCCGAAGCGATATACCGCCAGCGACCGTTTGCAGGATTTCCCGGTTGCCGATAGCCGGGCGCTGTTGGATAGATTGCAAAGCGACGACACCGCTTATCAGAGCTTGTGGGGTAATGAACTGGGCGCGCTGGCCTGCCAAGACTTGACCGACGGCCTGCGCTTGACGTTCGACAACGGCGAGATCGTGCATCTGCGTCCTTCCGGCAACGCGCCGGAATTGCGCTGCTATGCGGAAGCCGACACTATGGAAAGAGCCCGGACGCTGGTTGCCTTAAGTCTGCAACGCATTGCCGGAGCATCTTGATGAAGAACTGTATAAATGCATCGTTGCTTGTCGCGATCATTGTCTTATCAGGGCGTGCCGTTGCAACCCCGGCTTTCCTGCCGGAAGACCCCAAGCGGCCTGTCGACAAGATTAGTCACGACCTCGACATCGCGCCGGAGCAGTTTACCGCCTGTTTCAGGTATGTCGCTCCGGCCCCGCAGGGAACGCGGCCCACCGCTGAGCGCGTCCATTCCAACAAAGCGGTTCTTCTAAGCTGCTTGCAGAAGGCGAACGCCAATATCACCAATGACAAGCTCGACGAAGTGATGGATCGATACCGTCCAGGCGGCCATGAAGCGCAAGCACCGATGAGCGAATAGGACCAATAGCGAAACCGCTTCGATGAATCGTCCTGTCAGGACCGGCCCTTAGCCGTATAGCTGGTCATCAGGCTCTGGTAGAGCGGCGTGTGGTCGCAAATGAGCTTGCCAAAGCCCTGGATGTCGTTGCGCCAGTCGCGGTGCAACTCGGAACCCACCGCGAACCAATCCAGCAGTTGCGCCCCGGCGGTCGCCATCCTAAGCCAGGCGGCCTCGCGGCTGGCTTGGTTGAATGTGCCGGAGGCATCGGTGACGACGAACACCTCGTAGCCTGCTTCCAATGCGGAGAGCGCAGGGAATGCCACGCAGACCTCGGTTACGATGCCGGCGATGATCAGCTGTTTGCGGCCGGTGTCCTTCACGGCTTTGACGAAGTCCTCGTTGTCCCAGGCGTTAATCTGTCCGGGGCGGGCGATGAACGGAGCGTTGGGGAACATCGCTTTCAGCTCGGGCACGATGGGGCCGTTCGGGCCTTCCTCGAAACTGGTGGTGAGGATAGTCGGCAGATTGAAAAATTTCGCCATATCGGCCAAGGCCAGAATACTGTTCTTGAATTCGCTGGGCTGATAGTCCTGTACCAACGCAGTCAGGCCGGACTGGTGGTCTACGAACAGAACTGCCGCATCTTCCTTGGAAATACGACGATACTTGTAAGGGCTGTTCATGATGTCACCTCTTTCATGGGTTGATGTTGAGTGCGACGAAGCCTCTCCCTGTCTGACAAGTGATTATTTTGTTCTTACACGCTGCCTTTATAAAATATCAACATTCGACCTGACTATGCAATTCGTATAAAAACCTACCTCCTAGCGCTTGTCTATATTATCGTCTGAAGGCATTCTCTTAAAACAACGGCGAAACTGTCGACCATTCCTGTATTGCTTGATCGCCTGGGCGATCTACTTTAACTGTGCCGCCCTCGATTGAGCTTACCCAGGTTAGCGGAATGTAATGGTGTTGACCTGCCTTATCTTTCTTCAACTTGATGGTATCCGTCCCCTCCATATGATCGACAGTAGCAAATTGTCCGTCTTGGGAGCAAACAACGGGCATATCAGGTTTAATTTGGTCAGGGTTAATCATGTTTTTTCTCCTGTCGGCTCAGTTTGAGCCGGTGTTATGAAAATTCTTAATTCAGGCGAGGATTGAAAACACTATCCTTTAACTGGATTACTCGATTTTTTCTTAACGAGTAAGTTCCCTACATACCTCAAATCCCCTTGTCTGTGTTTTAAGACTACACAGGTAATTAAAATCGGTCTGTGCGACTTCGCACATAGTCAATGTCCTTGTGTTAGCAAAATAATAATCGCGTAACTTTGGCATAACACTGCTTAATTTTGTGTCCGGAAAAGTGTTGACACATTACTCAGTCGCTTTATGTGTGCCACCGTACCGACTTAACTCAATTGTCCAATTTATAATTATGCTGGTCCAAGAATAATTTTTTGTGTCAAGGCTTGAATCGAATTGATATGAACATAGCGACAAGGTTATTTTCCAGATTATTGAAGATTCGAGTAATTAAGCAGACATGAAAGAAGCATCAAATGGAAGCCGCTGGCTATATCGCAGAGCGATTTTATTAATTCATCATTAGCTGTCCAGACGCATTGGGCCAGTAATAATGCTCATCCAAAGCAAGTAACACGATATTTTTGTTGAAATCATTTTCAAGATAAAACCGGATCTACTTAATCTTTAACCCTGTGAGGCTATTATGAAAACCAGAAAAACTATTCGCGAAATATCCCATAACCCCAACCAGTTTTTAAAAATTATCAAGGTAGCTGTTGTTATGAGTATCGGCCTTGGCTCTGTTACCCAGTCTGTATGGGCTGAAAACCAAACTCCAGACGTTCAAAACGCACAGAATGAACCTGCCAAAAAATCAGATGATGGCAAGGGGAAATTACCCACATTTGAACAGGCTGATATCAATGGCGATCACTACGTTACTAAAAGTGAATTGAAGAATTTCCCTTATTTACTGCAAGTATTCGACAAGGTGGATGCAGGTCATGACGGTAAGTTGGAACAACATGAATACCAAAACCTGGAAATGGAAACCAAACGGGAAGGGGAAGTTAAGTAAATGGGTATAGGCCCACACCGTCGAGGCATTTGAGGTTGGGCGCCGACATCACCGTGTGGAGGCGCTAATGCGAGAACAACGTGTCTCTTGATTAGCTAAGTAATCGAGCTAAAGTTTTCGGGTATATTGGAGTGCAAGCTCTGCTTGCAAAGCAGGCAAAGCCTGCACTCCGGCTTTAAACAAGAGCTGGAAACTTATATTCAGGCACTTAGATGCTTCAGGTTATGCGACACTTATAGCTTTGAATGAGTTTCACGCAGAGTTACAAATTCCTCGGCAGCAGTAGGATGTATGCCGATAGTTGTATCAAAGACCGCCTTGGTCGCACCGGCTCGAATGGCAACTGCCATGCCCTGGATAATTTCAGGGGCGTCAGGCCCTACCATATGCATGCCGACAACCCGATCCGTGCTGCGTACCACGATCATCTTCATCAGGGTTCGTTCATCCATGCCGGAGAGGGTGTTTTTCATTGGTGTAAAACGGGTTTGGTAAATGTCGATGTCCGGGTATTTTTCGCGCGCCTGTGCTTCGGTTAGACCGACCGTACCAATAGGGGGCTGGCTGAAAACAGCGGTGGGAATATTGTCGTAATCCACCGATCTCGAGTGATTGGCATACAGCTTATTTACCAGAGCCATGCCCTCCGCTATGGCTACCGGGGTCAGGTTGACCCGGTTAGTCACATCACCCAGCGCATAGATTGACGGCACATTGGTTTGATAGTCCCCATTAACCTTAATTGCACCTTCGTCGTCCAATTCAATGGCGAGCGCTTCCAGTCCAAATCCGGTTGAATTCGGTGTTCTGCCGGTGGCATACATAACCAGGTCTGTGCTCACTTTGCTGCCATCAATAAGCTGTGCTGTGAAGCAATCGCCTGCGCTTTCAATCGCCTCAATATCGGTATTGAGAAGAATATTTATGCCTTTCGTGGTCATTTCATGAGCCAGAAAATCACGTATATCCTCATCAAAACCACGAAGCAGTTTGTCTCCACGATGACAAATTGTGGTATTCACGCCAAGGCCATGAAGAATGCCGGCAAATTCCACCGCGATGTAGCCGCCACCGACGATAATGACGCGATTGGGCAATTGATCGAGAAAAAACATTTCATTCGATGTGACGGCGTGTTGTTTGCCGGGCATGTCGGGAACAGACGGCCAGCCTCCTGTTGCAATCAGTATGCGTTCGGCGCTGTATTCCGTACCGGCGACGGCGACAGTATGCGCATCAAGCAAACGTGCCCTGCCATTGATGACACTGACGCCCGATTTTTGCAGCAGGTTGTTGTAGACAGCATGTAGCCGCTCAATCTCCTGATTTTTATTTGCGATCAAGCTTGACCAGTTGAACGTCGGTTGACCCACCGTCCAGCCAAAACCCGCCGCCGCGTCGAATTGATCTTGGAATTGGGAAGCATAGACCAGCAGTTTTTTGGGCACGCAACCCACATTGACACAGGTGCCGCCCAAATAACGTTCTTCAGCAATGGCTACTTTTACACCATGACTCGATGCCATACGTGCTGTGCGCACGCCTCCGGAACCTGCTCCAATTACAAACAGATCATAATCATATTGAGTCATTGAAGCTTCCCCTTTATAAATGGAAGTAAGGGTAATACAGGCCTATTTGTTCTGTTTTAAATAATCCAGCAGGGTATCGGCATCGCTTACAGTAAACGGATCATCAGGGCAATTATCAACCTGGCCGGGTTCTCTGAATAATTTGATAATCTTTTTATCCTCGACAACCATTGAATAGCGCCATGAACGACTGCCAAAACCAAGGTTCTCTTTTTTCACCAGCATGCCCATTGCCTGGGTAAAATCGCCGTTTCCGTCGGGTAGCATTTTTACCTGCTTGATGCCCAGATGCTTGCCCCATTGAAACATCACAAAGGCATCATTAACACTCACGCAGTAAACCTCATCAACACCCTGTTCAATGAGGTCCTGATATTTGGCTTCAAATCCAGGCAAATGTTTGCTTGAGCAGGTAGGCGTATAGGCGCCGGGAAGCGCCAAAACAACAATTTTTGTTCCTTTAAAGATGTCATCGGTGCTGACATCCTGCCAGCGAAAGGGGTTGTCGCCACCGATACTTTCGTCGCGAACACGTGTTTTAAAAATTACATCAGGTACAGTTGAAATCATGTTGGAACTCCTTGGTTTATAAATTAGCGCATAGGCTTCTTACTCACCATTAATGGGTTTTTCTCACATTGTTTAGTAGCCCGGATAATGTGTTGCAGAGTGAGTTGGATTTTTATTAAAGTCCGGTAAAAGTCCGGCAGCGCAATAAAAAAAGACAGCGCGAACGAACGCATCATCGTCCACGCCGGCATCAATTAAATGCATTTAAGACTGGAAAACCTAAGCAGCTGCCGCATCCACCAGCCGCTCCAAAGTGCGTATATGCGCTTGTTGGGCAGGCAGTAGTTTTGTTTCAATTAAAGCGCGAACATCTGAAGGCAGCTCAGTATCCTGCAGGGCTTCTTCATAATTCTTGACGCCACTTTTTTCGCCTTCTTGTAAAGCTTTTAAGGTGGCTTTTTTACCCAGAATATTAGCGCCTCCCATGACTATTTCCGCCCAAGCGCCCCATGTTCCTGAGTCCTCGGCGGGAGTTCCTCCCAGTCGATTGATGAGTGCCTGTAAACTGGAAACGGCATCTTTATGCTCCTCATAAACGGGCATTAAAGATTCCGATTCTACCGCGCAGGCATCTTCCTTAAGTTTATTCAAAGCCTGTTTATAAGTTTCCGTTGCGGCTAATTCATCTTTCAGCAATTTGTCGATAGTTTCAATGTTATGCATAACAAAACTCCTCTGTGATTATTTCTTGATTACGTGCAATAGCCTCATAAAGCCTTAAACTGACGCTTCCCCAGTCGAGGAAATATCCTCTGCATGGGCATTTTTAAAAATTTCTTTTACTCGATCACGCTCTTCGCTGCTATCCGTATGTACAGAAATCAAGGCGCTTCCTCCCTTGATTTTTCCTTCGTAGCGTTTGGCTTCATACTCGGGAATACCCAGCCCAATTAAGGCTCCAGCCAAACCTCCAGTGGCAGCGCCTACTGCCGCACCGCTCAATGCCCCCATAATGGGCCCGGCGGCAATTAACGGACCGACGCCTGGAATAGCCAGAGCGCCGATCCCGGCTAATAATCCGAGCACAGCGCCAGTGCCTAAACCCACTGTCCCACCGATAGCGGCGCCTTCCGGCGCTTTGGTGTGCTTCTCATGAGCAAAATCCTTGGTCGTGGATTTGTCGGGGAACAGCACGGATATATCGTTAATTGAAAAACCTGCTGTCTTCAGGTTATTAACAATGATCTCTGTTTGTTCGAGATTTTGAGCGATACAAAAAACGGCTTTAGTCATGTCATTCTCCTGGGCCTTTAAGGCGCTTTATTTTCAAGTTGATTATCTACCAGCACTACACCACGCATTTTCTTGGCGATTTTTTGCAGCGTCTTAC
Source organism: Methylobacter sp. (assembly GCA_036741905.1). Classification (GTDB taxonomy): domain Bacteria; phylum Pseudomonadota; class Gammaproteobacteria; order Methylococcales; family Methylomonadaceae; genus Methylobacter_A. The sequence goes on from DAINRH010000084.1 coordinate 11,823, forward strand.
TTTCAGCTTCATTTGCAACAGGCCCGCGCAAAGTCACCACGCCATTACGGGTGATGATTTTTACATTCTGCGCATCGACTGATAGGGATTTATCTCTAACCAAGGCTTGACGTATCTTAGCCGTGATTTTTATATCCTTTTTGGTTTCCTTTTGGTCTTCCGGGGTTAAGGTAGCGTTGTCCTTGTCGCGCACATTGCGCTCGGTATTTTCCAATTCCGAGTTAGCTGCCAAATGGAATGCGGTATTTTGTTCGGCTCGAACAGGACCTGTCATCATTAGTAGACTGCCCGTTAAAGTGAAAATAACTAGCAATAATCGTGTAGGCATAGTGTTCTCCTTCATAGTAAGTGTTAATTGAACGGCATCCATGCCGAACAGAAGTTGATGGTCGTTTATTGCGCGGCTTTCAGAGGTATGCCGGCTTCTTCGGCAGGTTTCTTCGCAAAGTCGACATGCTTTTGCTTGCCGTGATCAATAGCATCATTTAGGCGCCGCGATGCAGGCATTCAGGTGTTCATGGCGGGTTCAGCATGAGTTATCGCGCGTTTGAGCACTTCTGACGTGTGTTTTCCTCCGGCATAGGCGCGTTTTATTTGTCTTTCTTAATATCGTCCTTGAGATCACCAAAGCCAGCCCTGACTTTACCAACGTTTTTTTGGATATTTCCTTCCAGCTCCATCTCATCGTCGTCCAATATCTTGCCAGTGACTTCCTTAACTGTACCTTTGGCTTCTTCGACTCGGCCTTTTATTTGATCTTTGTTCATGAGTGTCTCCTGATAATTATTTAGCCATAACCCGATAGTCATGACTCAAGCGTGGAATGAAGTTCCCCATCGCGATTTGAAATGTACAGATAAAATTGAAGGCAGTCGGTACGGTAGCGAACGTAAACGGATTGGATCTGCATCACTTTGCTCTTTGACAGTTCAGCCAGAACAATACGGCAGAGCTAGTAAACTATTTTTTTACTCCCCAGTGACAAAAACATTGCGACCACCGCAATTGTCATAACGGCTGTACATAGCCAGCCTAGGAGCCTGTCGGACTTACCAGCTATAAAGTCCGATCCCTTGTAAAAAAATAGCCCGGACTTCAAAACTTACCGCAACCTGATGTTATGAGCCGTTTTATCCAATTTGATCGAAACCAACAGTATTTACTACCGCCCTGTGTAGATTTTTAGTTAGTCCGGCATACGACGTGTTACTCTTTAAAAAACCCGAGTTCAAAGATAATTTCGAGGTAAGCCCCCGCGAGTGCCATTTTCGGCCTGTATATCTCTTCTCACGAAGTGTTGTGCCCGTTCGATCAGAACATTTTCCTGATGTACAACCCGTTCCCGATGAGAAGAAACCCCATGCCCGTTTACCACGTCAAGTACGAGACCGTCACTGTTGGCGGTACGGATTACCAGATCCGTTCTTTGTTAGACCTCCAGCAATATTCCGATCCTCACGGCGAGGCGGAGCTTGCCGGTATCTCTCCGGCCAGTTGGTCGTTATTCGGTCATTTATGGCCGTCAGCGCAGGTACTGGCTTTGGCTATGCATACTATTGACCTGACCGGGAAACGCATTCTGGAAATAGGCGCCGGTCTGGCCTTGGCAAGCCTGGTCATTCATCGTCGGGCAGGCGACATGACGGTCAGCGATTGGCATCCTTTGAGTCAGGCCTTTTTGAAGGAAAACCTGCTGTTGAACAATCTGGGGCCGCTGAAATATCACACTGGAAACTGGGAGGCAAACAACCCTGATCTGGGGTTGTTCGACTTGATCATCGGCAGCGATGTCCTTTATGAACGGCAACAGCCCGGCCAGCTTGCGGGTTTTATTGACCGTCATGCGGAGACGTCTGCGCAGATTATTATTGTTGATCCGGATCGCGGCAATCGTGTCGGTTTTTGCCGGGAAATGGCTGAACTCGGTTATGGCTTTACGACTCGACGTGCCGACAGATTCATGGAAAACGGTGACCCGTTCAAGGGGCGTTTTCTGACCTTTGCCCAAGCACTGATGCTGGAGCCGTCATGACCGGGCGCGACAACGTTCTTTGGTTGCAATTTTGGCGTGACCGGCGAACCGATTTTCACCAGCAAACGGTGAATCAACTTCTGACCCGATTTTGGCCCAGTCTTGATCTGGCAAAAGGCAGCCGGGTGTTTGTGCCGCTCTGCGGAAAGAGTTTGGACATGATCTGGCTTGCCAAGCAGGGTTATGAAGTCATCGGTGTTGAGTTGAGTCCTATTGCGGTGCGGGCCTTTTTTCGGGAGAACCGCCTGAAGCCTGTTCGGCGGCAGGTTGGTCAATTTACGCTATGGGAACACGGGAGACTCAGTATCTTATGCGGCGATTACTTTTCATTGACCGGGAACGATCTGGGGCAGGTTGATGTCGTTTATGACCGGGCGGCGCTAACCGCACTGCCGGAAGACATCCGTCAACGCTATATTGCGCATTTGAGCTTGATTGTTGCAAAAACGGCCCAGGTTTTTCTGCTGACTGCGGAGGGTGCGGAAGAAAATGAGAGCGCATGCCAAGCCTTTGGCGTTGCCGAAGAGATCAAAACACTGTACTCGGAAGCTTACGAGATCGATTTGGCCCATGTTGAGAGCGTGTTCGAGATTAACCCGGAATTGCCGGATAAGCTCCCTGAACGTATCGAGTACAAGGTCTATCGATTATCCGGCAGAGCCGCAGGCTGATGTTTATGCCCGACATTTCCAAGGTGAAAATGACAACGGCCGCCTATGCACTGTGGCGAAGGATAAGCATCGCCGCTTAAATTACTTTTTAGTAAAGTAATAATAACCGCCGAATTTGCCTTTTAGGGTCATGCTCTTGTCGTCTTTTTCCACTACGGAAAACACGTCAAACCGGTCATTACCCACCAGCGCGACTTTTAATTTACCGTCTTCTATTTCGTAATTTACCGGCGGTTGATCATAAAATATTCCGTCGCGCGGAATATGTAAGATAGTTACTTTCCCGTCTTTAAATATCCAGGTATCTTCCCTGTTGATGGATGCTTTATCGGTTAACGAGTTTTTGGTGTATTGCAGCTTCCAGGCGCCCTCTACTTCTTTTTTAGATTGCAGGGTAATATCGGCATAAACAACAGTGGTCATTACAAATAAGCCCAATAGCATTGCTGCGATATTTATTTTTTTCATGGCCGGGCACCTGTTTTAAGTTTTAAAAACAACGTTGATGTTATGCGAGTCTCTGTAGGATAAGGAGTCTGGCTGTTTCATTCAATACGTGCGATTACTTACCCTCCGTGTCAGGATAATCGCCGCCTCAACCCAAAAAAGAGGCAACCCACATGGCATTCAATAAATAACCGCTTTCCAGCAAAAAGCTTCCGCCGCTGCCGCCTGGTGCAGCTAAGACGGCCGCCTCGGCCTTGACGGTCTCCGCCAACGCATAGCGTTGCCGGTGAAAATCATCTTCAGCGATGACGTGGGTGGAAAACAACAGCAAAATAACGCCGATGACCACCAGCCAAAAAATAACATGCTTTACTCGTCTCATATCGCAAGCTCCTGATTTTACTGCGCAAGAATCGGTTGTAGCGCTTGGAGTTTAAAGCAATGAAAAGTTGTTTGTCTGTAGGTCTTTTCTACAATTGCCCTGCGCTTAGGATAGGTTTACGGTTTAGGCGCGGATACGCATTTGCAAGGGCGGGTTTGCCAATCTTGAGCGTGGCGATCGGTAAACCGGCAAGTCTAATTTTATTATCGAGGTGATCTATGAATTCAACCTATCGGCCTGTTTTTATTCGTTTAATGTGTTTGGTTTTCAGTATTTTTTTTACTACCGCCGTTTTGGCCGAAGGAGAGCAAAATATGACCTTGACCCTCATATCACCGGACTTTGTCCATCAGGGAGAAATCCCTAAAGTTTTCACCTGCGACGGCAACGACAGTTCGCCCGCTTTAAGCTGGTCGGGACTTCCGCCAAACACCAAAAGCCTGGTGTTGATCGTTGACGATCCCGATGCCCCGGACCCTGCCAAGCCTAAAATGACTTGGGTACATTGGCTGCTCTATAACATTCCGCCGACGGTTACAGCGTTACCGCGAGCCGTTGCCGTCGCCCATTTACCGGTTGGCGCTTACCAAGGCAAAAACGACTGGAAACGGACCGGCTACGGCGGCCCATGCCCGCCCATTGGCCGGCATCGCTACTTTCATAAACTGTATGCGCTGGATATTGAATTGCCCGATCTGCATCATCCCAATAAGGTTCAGCTTGAACAAGGGATGGCGGGGCATGTTATTGGACAGGCGGAATTGATCGGCACTTATCAGCGTTAGCTTGGCGCGGTTTTCGTTTAGGCTGACTTATTGCAACGGGAGTGTATGCTTCGCTCTCGTTCCGTGCGCTCGTCTTTATAGACAAGTGTCTGCGTGTTGTCGTTAGGCGGGAATGCAGACCTTCCAGGTTTTTAAAACCTGGAAGGTCTAACGTGCAACGTTACCGGGTTTAAGTTTTCTGGCGAGTGCTTTGTAATAAGGAAATAAGTTTCGCTTAGGGTTCTTACGCTCTGCGTGGTAACCCAGTCAGGGACGCTAGGAGGCTGTCGGACTTATCAGCCTTTAAGCCTCATATATTGTAAAATGACCT
>DAINRH010000085.1:0-6989 GCA_036741905.1 Methylobacter sp.
AATTTCTTTATCTTTCAGGACAGCCGACATAAACGCCAAACTTTTCGACCACTGCTCAGTCGTACCGGTTTCTTTGGAGCGTTTGAATACCGCCGCTGCATAAGGTCTTGCCAATGTTGCCAGTTCGCTCATTATGCTTAACCCAGTTGATTAGAGATTTTGTTCAGGATGTCCTGATGCTTGGTTTTATCGATTTCCGCACTCAAAATCTGTTCTGCTGCCCGCAGAGCCAAGGCCGATACTTCTTTACGTAAACTCTCTTTAGCCTGTTGCTTTTCTTGCTCAATTTGCGCCTTCGCCACAAGAATCAAACGCTCGCCTTCTTTTTTAGCGGTGTCTTTTGATGCTTCGACAAGTTCATTGGCACGTTTTTGAGCCAGATTCACAATCTCTGAAGATTGTTCTTTGGCTTCTTTTAAAACACCCTTGGCTTTTTTCTCTGCCAAATGCATTGCTTCCTGACCTTTTTCAGCCGCAGCCAAACCGTCAGCAATTTTCTTTTTACGTTCTTCTAAAGAGTCAAATAAAGGCGGCCAGATGTACTTCATGGTAAACCATACCAGAAGTGCAAAGGTAATCATTTGCCCAATCAGAGTAGCATTGATACTCACGATGCGTTCCTCTTGTTGCTAGTAAAGTTAAACAGCTTGTTAACCCGCTGCCGCAGCTGTTACAGCAGACAGGAATGGGTTGGCGAAAGTGAAGAACAACGCCAAACCAACGCCGATCATGGTTACCGCGTCTAACAGACCCGCAACAACAAACATTTTTACTTGCAGCATAGGAACCATTTCAGGTTGACGCGCCGCGCCTTCCAGGAATTTTCCGCCTAACAGACCGAAGCCGATAGCCGTTCCTAAAGCGCCCATACCCAGAACCAGACCCACTGCGATAGCAGTCATGCCTTGTACATCAGCAATCAATTTTGCAATTTCCATGAAACCTCCAAACGGTTAGTTAAATTATAAAAAAGTTAAAAAAATCATTAATGATCTTCGTGTGCCATACCCAGATACACAATGGTCAGTACCATGAAGATAAATGCCTGAAGCGTGATAATTAAAATATGAAAGATCGCCCAGGGAAAACTCAACACCGGCTGAATATACCAAGGCAATAAAGCAATCAAAATAAAGATCAACTCACCCGCATACAGGTTTCCGAATAAACGAAGTGCCAATGAGATTGGCTTGGCAATTTCTTCTACTAATTTCAGCAGCAAATTGAAGGGTAACAGCCAAGGACCGAATGGCTGAAACATCAGCTCTTTGGCAAAGCCCCAAGGACCTTTTATTTTGATGCTGTAGAAAATAATCAAGCAGAAAACGGATATGGACATCGCAAAGGTTGCATTTAAATCCGTACTTGGCACAACGCGCAGATATTCAATCCCCATCAGAGAACCGATTAACGGCAATATATCAACCGGAAATAAATCCATGAAGTTCCACAGGAACACCCAGCAAAAGATGGTCAATGCCAGAGGCGCGATTAATTCATTTTTACCGTGAAAGCTGTCTTTAACCTGCGTATCGACAAATTCAACCAGCATTTCCGCACAATTTTGAACCAACCCCGGAACGCCTGCGGTAGCTTTGTCTGCCGCCATCTTAAAAAACCAGACGAACAGGCTCCCCAAAACGGCTGAGAAAAACAAGGTATCCAGATTTAATGTCCAAAAACCCTCGCCCACAGACAGCGAAGTTAAATGGTGAATAATATAACCGGTTGCACCTTCGGCATGAGCTTCGGTAGCCATCGTTCCTCTCTAAATATAAATAATGTCAGCGCATTAACAGCGCAAACCAAAAAACCGATAAAGCTGCTACGTATACTGAAAGCAGCGGTAATATTTCTATGTTTGGGAGTTGAAAAATCATGAAAAACAGCGCGGCCGTTAATAATAACTTGCCCGATTCACCCGCATAAAAAGATCTTACAATCTTTTTTGCTTCCTGTCCGGCGGATTTATGTACCCGCAACGCAAAATACAGGTTTGGAATAAATGCCGCCGCCCCGCCTGAGGCTGCCGACAGGGCATATGACACACCCCCTGCCAGGGCAAATCCCGCTGTCATTATCATTATTATCAGAACTTGATAACTTATAATTTTACTGACAGCAGAGCGATTTCTAGCCGTCACGCCCAACTCCATACTCAACAGCTCGGGAATTATATCGATCGACCTTCATTAAATCAAGGAAGAATACATTTAACTTACATTTTTTATTGTTTTTCATCTACAGGCTCATTCGTTATCGCGCTATTTAATTTGCCCGAGAATTCCATCCAACTCCTCTAAACTGGAATATGCGATGACCAGCTTACCGGTGCCGTTTTCTTTATGCTCAATCAGCACTTTTGCACCCAGTTTTGCCGTCAGATCCTCTTGCAATCTCAGGGTGTCCTTGTCTATCTCCCTTGCTTTAGGGGCTTTAGGCTCAGCTTGACTCTCCTTAACCAGACGTTCCGCCGCCCTTACCGTCAACCCCTCCCTGACAATCTTGTTAGCCGCAGCTACCTGCTTTGGACCATCCAGAGATAGCAGCGCTCGCGCATGGCCCATTTCCAACTGCCTATTGATTAACAGCTTTTTCACTTCCGGGTGCAAGTCGATCAGCCTCAACAAATTAGTCACCGTAACGCGCGACTTACCCACCGCATCGGCAACTTGTTGATGGGTCATTTCAAACTCGTCCAACAACCGTCTTAACGCTTCCGCTTCTTCCAAAGGATTCAGATCTTCTCTTTGAATATTTTCAATCAGCGCTATCGCCATTGCCGTGCGGTCGTCTATGTCCTTGATAACTACCGGCACCTGCTGCAAACCCGCCAATTGCGCGGCACGCCAGCGCCGCTCTCCCGCCACTATTTCGTATTTTTCCGACGTAATTTTGCGTACCACAACCGGCTGAATGATGCCTTGCGCTTTTATGGAATCAGCCAGTTCCTGTAGCTTTTCCGGATTCATATCTTTTCTTGGCTGATACTTGCCTCGCTGCATATATTCGATTGGCAAGCTTTGAAGCTGATGACCTTCCCCTGTTTCCCTTTGCTCGTCTTTATCGACAACATGGCCTAATAAAGCATCCAGCCCTCGATTTAATCCTCGTTTTTTCACCGCCATAACACTCAACTTTTCTCTTTTCTAATCATTTCACCCACCAACTTAACCGTCCCATAGCGCTTACGCTGATTTACGACGGATCGGCACGGACTATCGACTCAAACTCTATAATCAACTGCCTTAAAGCTTCCGCTTCCTCAAGCAAGATAAGGTTTTCTCTTTGAATATTTTTAAACAACGCCACCACCATTGCCGCTCGACCATCCGCTTCCTCGGCAATTACCGTAGCATCCATGCATTGCTCGACAAGCGCAGGCACACTTTGAATGTCATCCCGCTCCACATCTTTAGTTAGCTGATGATCACCCGGTTGCATCGTTTGCGACGGGTGCTGTTTCTCTTTAGCTGAATCGTCAGCCAACAAGGCTTCAAGCCCCCGGCCTAAGCCACGTTTTCTTAAATTCATGCGCTGTTGTGTTGTTCTTTTCTGATCATTTCGCCCGCCAATGCAATATAGGCTACAGACCCCCGCGATGATTTATCGTAACTTAGCACAGGCAAACCATGACTCGGGGCTTCCGCCAATCGGATATTTCTTGGAATGCAGGTTCGAAACACTTTGTCGCCGAAATAGCGGATCAACTGCTCCGATACGTCTTTGGTCAAGCGGTTTCTGTCGTCATACATGGTTCGCAGGATCCCTTCCAGATGCAGCTCCGGGTTAACCGAGTCCTGAATATTTTTCAATGTACTCATTAAGGCCGACAGCCCCTCAAGCGCATAATACTCGCACTGCATCGGTATCAACAGGCTGTTGGCCGCAACCATCGCATTTAAGGTCAGCATATTTAAAGAGGGCGGGCAATCGATCAAAATAAAATCATAGTCCGCTTTTATCGGAATCAGCGCATCGGCCAACCGGCGCTCCTTATGATCGGCATGCATCAATTCCACCTCAGCCGCGGTCAGATCGGAATTGCCCGGAATCACCGAAAAACCGATGTCCGGGATTTTAATGACCGTTTCCGACGCAGGCGCTTCTTCCATCAACAAGTCGTAACTGGAATATTTGACCTCCTGCTTATCAATACCGCAACCCATCGCCGCATTACCCTGCGGATCGAGATCCACCAGCAACACGCGCCGGTTAGCCGCCGCCAGCGAGGCCGCCAGATTGACGCTGGTTGTCGTTTTTCCTACACCGCCTTTTTGATTGGTTACGGCAATTATTTTTCCCACTAGCTTACCTCGGCCTGTTCAGGCAATTGTATTCGTACCAGACATCTTTCAATATCAGTTCCCGGCACGCTAACCGATACGACAGATTTTTTTGCTGCGATCCCTGCCAGTTCGGCATCCGGATTCTGTCCCTTCATCGCCAGCAAAACGCCCTCTTTGGCCAATAAATGCGCGGTCAACTTTACTATATCGGACAAGCCTGCAAACGCTCTCGTAAGAACGGCGTCATAGGTTTTTTCAGGATGGTAATTTTCCACGCGGCTGTGGAGAACCTCGACGTTTTTAAGCTTTAACTCCAGGACGACCTGTTGCACAAACCGGGTTTTTTTGGCATTGCTATCGAGCAAAGTAAAGTCAATTTCAGGCAGGCATATCGCCAACGGGATACCCGGCAATCCTGCACCGGTGCCAATATCGATGACGCGCTTGCCCTCAATATGCGGAGCAATCGCCAAGCTGTCCAGTATATGCAGCCGTGCCATCTCCTCCCTGTCCCGTATCGCGGTCAGATTATAGGCTTTATTCCATTTCTCAATCAGCTTTATAAAGCCAAGCAACTGATCTATCTTTTCATCAGTCATGCTTAAATTTAACGACGCTATCCCGGAGGCCAGGATTTTTCGACATGCTTCCATCAGGCGCTTTTCTTCTTTAAATAAACCAACAACAGGGAAATTGCGGCCGGAGTAATACCGGGGATTCTCGATGCCTGCCCCAATGTTTCCGGCCGCTGTTTTTTAAGTTTTTCGCTTACTTCATTAGAAAGACCTGGAATGCCTTTGTAATCGATCACCTCGGGCAAACGCAGGTGATCGTAACGTAAAGCCTTGTCTATCTCGGTTTGCTGCCGGTCGATATAGCCCGCATATTTGGCCTGAATTTCAACCTGTTCGGCTACCTGTTGATCAACATCCTCATCACTGTCCATAAACGACAACAGCTGCTTAACATCCACTTCCGGACGACGCAACAAATCCATCAAATTGGCTTCCCGTAATAACGGTTTGCCCCAGTATTGCTCAACCTGCCCGGCCTGTTCAGTTTCCGTTCTGACCCATTTCTTTTTCAGGTCGTCCTGTAACTGGGAAATGGCAGCCCGTTTAGTCTCGAAAGCCTGCCAACGCGCATCATCAACCAAGCCCAATTCCCGGCCTTTTTCGGTCAGGCGCAAATCGGCATTGTCTTCCCTCAGCAGCAAACGGTATTCCGCACGACTGGTAAACATCCGATACGGCTCTTGGGTGCCGCGCGTAATCAGGTCGTCGATCATCACCCCGATATACGCCTCGTCGCGGCCCGGGCACCAGCTGTCCAGTCCTTTAACCAGACGCGCCGCATTAAGTCCGGCGATCAAGCCTTGCGCCGCCGCCTCTTCATAACCGGTGGTGCCGTTGACTTGACCTGCAAAGAACAGCGCATTCATGTGCTTGGTTTCCAACGATGACTTCAAATCCCTGGGATCGAAAAAATCGTATTCGATCGCATAACCGGGACGCACGATTTCGGCATTTTCAAAACCCAGCATCGAGCGCACGAACTCATACTGCACGTCGAAAGGCAGGCTGGTCGATATGCCGTTCGGATAAATCTCATGAGTATTCAAACCTTCCGGCTCGACAAAAATCTGGTGCGAATCCCGATCGGCAAAGCGAACGACCTTATCTTCAATGGACGGGCAATAACGCGGCCCGATACCCTCGATAACCCCCGAATACAGCGGCGACCTATCCAGGCCGGAGCGGATAATATCGTGAGTTTTATTGTTAGTGCGGGTGATATGACACGGAATCTGCCGGGGATGATGCTCCGGCTTGCCGATAAACGAAAACACCGGTACCGGGTCATCGCCGTGCTGCTCTTCCAGCTTGCTAAAATCGATGGTCCGGCCGTCGATACGCGGCGGCGTGCCGGTTTTTAAACGGTCGATCCTGAACGGCAATTCTCTTAACCGGTCGGCCAAAGCGATAGAGGCCGGATCGCCGGCACGGCCGCCGCTGTAGTTTTCCAGGCCGATATGTATTTTGCCGCCCAAGAAAGTGCCCGTGGTTAAAACCACCGCCCTTGCCGTGAAACTCAAGCCCATTTGCGTTTTAACGCCGGCAACCCTGTCGCCCTCGACAATCAGGTCAGACACGGTTTGCTGGAACAGGGCCAAATTCGGCTGGTTTTCCAGCACCGTTCTTACCGCCTGCTTGTAAAGCTGCCGATCCGCCTGAGCCCGCGTCGCCCGAACAGCCGGGCCTTTGCTGGCATTCAGGGTGCGAAACTGAATACCGCCACGGTCGATAGCCTGAGCCATCGCTCCGCCCAAGGCATCGACTTCCTTAACCAGATGGCCCTTGCCGATTCCGCCAATAGCGGGGTTGCAGCTCATTTGTCCCAAGGTGTCGATATTTTGCGTCAGCAACAAAGTGTTCGCGCCGCACCGGGCCGATGCCAATGCAGCCTCCGTACCGGCATGCCCGCCGCCAACTACAATGACATCAAAATCTCTTCTAAATTTCACTAGCTCTATGCACTCTTAAAAAATGTTATATTACTGCTGTGTGGAATTACACAGACTTGACATATTATAAGAGGTAAATGATGAAAAGACGTAAAAATCAACAAGGAACCGATGACATTCCCAACCAAAACCCGGTCGCGAAGTACGCGCACCTGTTTAACAAAGCGCAAACCTTT
>DAINRH010000085.1:6999-16354 GCA_036741905.1 Methylobacter sp.
GGCTAATCCAATGGTTCCAGGCGGAATTATTGGATTAGCCTCTTGTTTTATCCTAAACGGGACTTTAGGCTTGTTTTCCAGCTGATGCGTCCATCCTTAATCATTCCCCGCAAAAATTGTGTCTGAGCTAAATCACTTACCGCGTTGTAGGTGCGGATTCATTCCCTCCTACCACCAGTCATAATGTCTAAATCATTACGAACCTATTATTGGGTGCTAGAATACGGCTAAAAGTGTGCGTTGGATCGAATAGCTGTAATCTAAAAAATGCACAAAACGAATACGTTAAAAACATTTTTCCATTACGAGGACACTATGCGGAACCTGAAGCTTCTACCCGCGCTAATTGGGGCGACACTTGTCATCGCTATCATTTTATATGTCGCCTTCTACTTCATATTTCTTGATCTGTTTGTCGACTTATGGTGGTACGAATCATTAAAACTTGAAGCCTACTTCTGGCTTAGACTGCTGTACAAGTTTTTCCTTTCCGGCGGAGTCACGCTGGCCTTCTTTGCCATTTTCTTTTTTCATTTCTGGGTCGCCTCGCGTTATCTGGGCTTAAATCCGCCGGATGAGATTCTCAGCACTTTAGATCAGCGCCGACGCTTCCAACGTTTTGCCGACACCTTTATGAGCGGCTCGGCAACCATATACACGCCGGTATCCTTGATACTGGCCGTCTTTATCGCCATCCCCTTCTATGATCAATGGGAAACGACGCTGCTGTACTTTTTCGGCGGCGATTCCGGCGTAACCGAATCGGTTTACGGCAAGGATGTCAGCTTTTATATGCTGTCCTATCCGACCTATATGCTGATTCAGCAAGAACTGCTGACAACCGCCTCGCTCATCTTCTGCATGGTCGGCATTTTATATTGGCTGGAACATGTCTTTATACCCGACCAAAGCTCGGAATTTCCTTTAGGCGCCAAGGTCCATCTAACGGTTCTAATCGGCTTTGTGGTTGCTTTTGTGGTCTGGGGCTTCATGCTGGACCGCTTTACCCTGCTTTATACCGATAAGCACGAACCGGTATTTTACGGCCCCGGCTTCGTTGAATTACGCTATCAGTTGCCGCTGATCTGGCTGGAAATCGTTACCTTCGTGGCGACAGCGATAGCCGCAGGCCTGTTTATTTTTTCAGAAAAACACCGGGTAAAAGCGCCGTTTTTAATATCGCTGACCCTGTTCCTCTGTGTCGCCGGTTTGCCGAAGATTCAATTTATTCCCGATTTAATTCAAAAATATATCGTCAACCCGAATCCGGTCAAAACCAATAAGTCGCTGATGCAATACAACATCGATGCGACGATGGACGCTTACGATTTGAAGAATATCAAAACGGTTGATTTGAGCATTAAACTGGATGCAGCCAAGGACATCGAAGCCTGGAGCACGCAAAAACATTTTGAGAATATTCCGGTGTGGGACAGGGAATTTATCATTGACGGCTATAAGCAGCTACAGGAGATCAGGCCTTATTACAAAATCCTGTCTGTCGACGAAGACCGCTATTTTATTCTTGACCATACCCGGCAAGTTAATCTGGCTGCCAGGGAAGTCAATATTTCAAAGCTGCCGCCTGAAGCGCAAAACTGGGAAAACACCCATTTGCGCTATACCCATGGTTATGGCGCTGCCGTCACCCCGGCCGCGCAGGATGCCGATAACCCGCTCATCTGGTATTTGCGCGATTTAAACATGCACTCCGATGTCGGTTTCAGCGTCAAGCACCCGGACATCTACTATGGCGAGGAAAAGTTCGACTATGCCATAGTCCCCAATAAGCTCAACGTCGTAGGCATTGCCGGCTCATCTGATCCCAGCATCGCAGAAGCTTACCACGGCGAAGGAGGCGTTCCCATTCCGTCCCTGTTCAGAAAAGCATTATTTGCCTTTTATTTCAAAGACGAAAAAATATTCTTTTCAACCAACATCTCTACCCAGAGTAAAGTCAAGATACGCCGGAATATAACCGAGCGCATTAATACGCTGACCCCCTTCCTGCATCTGGATAAAGACCCTTATCTGGTGATAACCAAGGATCGGTTCTACTGGATACAAGATGCCTATACCTTGTCTAACCGGTATCCGGTGTCCAAGCCTGCGGACGATGATTTCCTGGAAGGCAAACAGCATTTCAACTACATTCGCAACTCGGTTAAGGTGGTTGTCGATGCCTTCGACGGCGATGTCGATTTTTATATTTCCGACCCGTCGGATGCCATCATTCAGGCATACAGCAGCGCATATCCCGGATTATTTAAAAATCTGGAGGAAATGCCGGCCGAATTAAAGCAGCACTTACGTTATCCTCGGGATCTTTATTATCTACAGATGAAGGTGTATGCCAAATATCATCAACAAACGCCCGAGCTATTCTACGAACAGGCCGAAACCTGGCAATTTGCCAATGTCCGCGGAGAACCTGTGTTGCCGTATTATCAGACCATGGACTTTGGCAACTGTAACGATACCGAAGAATTTGTCATGATCAACCCGATGACGCCGGTTAACAGGGGCAATCTCAGCATGATAAGTGTCGCGGGAACCTTGGATAAATCCAACTGCAACCTGGATTACAAGCCCGGCATTACCGTTTATAAGTTCGGCAAGGATGTTCAGGTAAACGGCCCTGCGCAGGTTGAAGCCCTGATTAACCAAGACCCTGAAATCTCCGCCCAATTTACATTATGGGGCCAGGCCGGTTCCGTTGTTGAAATGGGCCGCATGATTATCCTGCCGATGGGCAATACCGTCCTGTATGTGCAACCCATTTACCTGGCCTCAACCAAAAACAAAATACCCGAATTAACCAGGGTTATTGTTTCCATTGGCAATGTGGTGGTTATGGATAAAACCTTATGGTCGGCTTTTAACCGTTTAAAACAAATTTACATCAAACATGCCGCCGACAGCGACGGGACCGAAACGCCTAAAGCCATTATGAATCCGGAAATAAGCAAATAATCAACCAGTGAACAGAACCGGCGGCATAATTGCGCCGGTTCTTTGATCGGCCTGCCTCAACGTAGCTATTGCAACATCAACTCGCCCATCCGGCTTGCCAAATCCATTCTGTTTGCCGGGCTTTCGTCCAAGGCGGATAACGCCTGCTTTAAGTTATCAAAGCAAAACCAAGGTAATTGTTATAAAAATTTCAGTCGTTATTCCCAGCTACAATCGTCGCGATCTGCTGAAACGCGCGTTATTATCCGTGTATTCGCAAACCTCCTTGCCGACAGAAATTGCGGTAATCGATGACGGCTCCAGCGACGGCACCGAGGTCATGCTACGCCGGGAATTTCCGCAGGTGAACTATTACTATCAGGATAATCTCGGCGTCAGTGCGGCGCGTAATCTTGGCATACAACAAACAACCGGCGACTGGCTGGCGTTTCTGGATTCCGATGATGAATGGCTGCCTGAAAAACTGGCCAACCAGAAGGCGGCATTGGCGGCTAACCCTGAATACAGGATTTGCCACACCGAAGAAAACTGGATACGCAATGGCGCTCAGGTTGACGTACCCAAAAAATACGCCAAGACCGGCGGCTGGATATTCAGCCATTGTCTGGCATTATGCGCGATGTCGCCGTCCACCGTATTGGTGCAGCGCTCGGTATTGACCGACATCGGCCTGTTTGATGTCCGGCTGCCGGCCTGCGAAGACTATGACCTGTGGCTACGAATCACCGCAAATTACCCGGTTTTATTGGTTGAACAGCCGCAAATAAACAAGCACGGCGGTCATGAAGACCAGTTATCCCAAGCATTTTGGGGCATGGACCGATTCCGGATCAGCGCCTTGCAAAAAATCATCGATGCCGGTCAATTGTCCGAGCAAAACCGGCTGGCGGCGGTCAATATGCTGCTAAAAAAAGCCGGTGTTTACCTTAACGGAGTTATCAAACGCGGAAAAACCGAGGAAGCGGACTATTACCGACAACTCATTGAGCGCTATGCAATGGACGTCCATTAACATGCCGAAAGATAACTGCTCACTAAATAATAAATCCGTTAAAAAATCTTAAAAGATTATCACCACCGAAGACACGAAGGTGTCCTTCGTGGTGAATAAATCACTTTATCGCCTTTTTGCCAACATCCGCGCAATGCTGAGTGCGCCTGCCGATGAGCATAATAGAGATGCTGTTACGTTATTTGACTTATGTTACGCATTGTCCACGAAAAGCACGAAAGGCACGAAAAAACATCCGCTGTAGGTTTCTCGCTGACGGCGTCATACCCGGCATTCATTCACCGATTCCCAAGACAAGCTCCTTACGTTATACACCCAGGTCTGTGGGATGCCGTCGTTCTGGCAGGAATGCCGGAACCCAGGCACAGGGAGGTGAAACTTCGTGTTACACAAGTATCTACGGGATGTGTCGTCATTCCGATAGTCCCTGGCCTGGCGTTGGGCAAGAAGCAGGTCTGCCTGGCAACGTTCTGATGTGTTTTAACTATTTTCGTGTTTTTCGTGGACTACGCTTTTTATTATGAGCATGCGTAACATCAGTTATTTGATTCTAAAGCTACAGTTACAATCGCCCTTGGCCATACAGCTTAACTGCTCAACCTCCTTATCCAGCAACGAAGACATCAGCGCCAAATCGAACGCGCAAATCTCATGATGCTGCTGGGCCAGATCGTGATAGATACAATTATAAGCCTCCATATTCGGGCTTTCAGTTTCGGGTTCTATATTCACTTTCACTTGAAACCCGAGATCGTTCATGACGATGGCCAATTCATCGACGCGCTGGGTTAAGTTTTTTCCCTCGAACTTGCCACGCAGCTTATCCGCCAGCTTTCCGGCCAGTTTTTGCATATAGGCTTTAAAGCGCTCAGGGCCTATTTCCTGCTGCAAATCGCTAAGCATTAAGTCTGAAAACCAGGCGTATTGCTTGGGAAAATAATTGTTGCCTTTATCGGTGATGACATAAATAGTCACCGGACGCCCGGCGGTTTTATTGAGCGTGCTTTTCCTGATATAGCCGTCCCGCTCAAGAACCACAAAATGCTGCTGCACACCCGTTCTGGAAATATCCAGCGCTTTAGCCAGCTCATCAACACTCAAGCCATTCCTGCTTTCCAGCAGGCATTCAAGTATCTGATGTTGGCGCGAACTTACCTTTTTAAGCATTAGCGGATTCATCCTTTGGTCATGACTTTATTGTTAAACGTGCAGCGGTATAGAAGCCGAAGTTGATAAAGCGGACTTTGTGCTCCATTATCAGCTTCGTTATCTATAATAGCTCATTATGACATATATAACTTATAAAAGTTTTATATAGCAAAAAATCGTCTATTGTTATAAACTCCTACCTGAGCAAGCTTGCTTAAAATAAGAATAATGACACTACAACAATACTGGAGACAACGATGAGCGAATCACAAGAAACAACTAGCCAAACACTCTATGAAAAACTCGGCGGCGAAGCGGCTGTTAACGCTGCCGTAGATATTTTTTATCGCAAAGTGCTGGCGGATTACCGCATTAACCGTTTTTTCGACAATTCCGACATGGAAAAACAAATTGCCAAACAAAAGGCCTTTTTGACTATGGCATTCGGCGGCCCCAATAATTACAGCGGCACAGATATGCGTACCGCTCATGCCCGCTTGGTCAAAATGGGCTTGAATGCAAGTCATTTTGATGCGGTCATGGAACACCTTGGCGCAACATTAACCGAGCTGAACGTACCGCAAGAACTGATCGCTCAAGCAGCGGCTATTGCAGAAAGCACACGTAACGACGTATTGGGCAAATAACAGAAATACCAGGTGGAGACCATGCGAAGCATAACTATTGGCGAATCGACATTTGCCTGCCAACCCGATGAGACCGTATTGGAAACCCTGTTAAGGGAAAACATACAAGTGCCTAACGGTTGCCGCCAAGGCCTTTGCCAAGCCTGCCTGATGCGCAGTCTTGATACCCCTCCACCTGTTTCCGCCCAAAACGGTCTTAAAGATACCTTGCAAAAGCAGAACTATTTTCTGGCTTGCGTTTGTCATCCCGAACAGAATATGACCGTAGCCTTGCCCAATCAGCAAGGCGCTTCGGTTGAAGCCGGCGTCATCAAAAAACGCCTGCTGACCCCCGATATTGTGCAGTTGGTTTTGGCATACCAAAGCCCGTTTAACTTCTTCGCCGGCCAGTTTGTTAATTTAAAACGCCCCGACGGTTTAACCCGGAGCTATTCGATTGCGAATATCCCGCAACACGAAAACGTCCTGGAATTTCATATTCGCCGCTTGCCGAACGGCCAATTCAGCAGCTGGGTGTATGACGAATTGGAAGTAGGCGACCAATTAACTATTTCAGAAGCGCAAGGCTCTTGTCATTACCTGCCCGGACGCGCCGAGCAGCCCTTGATGCTGGTCGGAACCGGCAGCGGCCTGGCTCCGCTTTACGGCATTATTGCCGACGCCTTGGCTCAGGATCACTCAGGCCCCATCCACTTGTATCATGGCAGCCGCGACCTTAACGGCCTGTATTTTGTTGATGAAATGCGTGAGCTTGCCGCAAAGTTCGATAATTTTCATTACACGCCCTGTCTTTCAGGAGAGGATATTGAGTCGGAGCACATCCGGGGCCGCGCCCATGACATTGCCTTATCATCCACCGAAACCTTAAGCGGATGGCGGGTTTTTCTATGCGGACATCCGGAAATGGTCAACCAGACCAAGAAAATGGCGTTTATGAAAGGCGCGTCTATGGCCGATATTTACGCTGACGCTTTCCATGTAATGCAGGAACATAAATAAGCACGCTTGCAACAAAGGCCATGTTGTTTACTGCAAGCGGCAAACGGCCTTATGAATAACCCAAACCCGCCCCGAATTTTTATCTACGCCGCGCTGCCTTGCGAGGCCAAGCCGCTGGTCGAGCATTTCAAATTAAAGAAAGATACGACTATTCAGCCGTTTGCGGTTTATCTAAATCAGGACATCTGCCTGACGGTAACCGGACTCGGGAAAAGCGCGATGGCGGCCGGCGTGGCTTACAGCCAGGCTTTATTTGCTTCAGTCGAACATCCGGTGCTGGTTAATATCGGTATCGCGGGACACATCGATCATGTGCTGGGCAGCCTGTTTTTAATCGACAAAATTACCGATGTCGACAGTCTGAAAAGCTATTACCCGCCCGTGGCTTTTACGCCGCCCTGCCCCACGGCAAACATCCGGACCGTATCCAGGCCGCAGCCTGTTTATGACCGAGAGCACCTTTGCGACATGGAAGCGTCTGCCTTTTATGAAACCGCGGTGCGATTTTCGACCGGTGAATTAATCCACTGCCTGAAAGTTATTTCGGATAATGAATTATCGCCTGCCGAAAATATCCAGCCCAAGCAGGTCGAGGCCTTGATAGCCGCGCATGTCACAGCAATTGAAACCCTGCTGGCAGAATTAAGCCGTCTGGCGGCCCTGATAACAGCGTCGGAACCGGCCCGGTTTGAACAGCTGATACAACGCTATCATTTTACGGCTAGCGAACAGAGACAGCTAAAAAACAGGCTGTCCCGCTGGGCGGTTTTAACCAACACCCCAATTCCCGAGCTTGATGAATCCCAGTTGCACAAAGGCAAGGATGTTTTATGCCGACTGGATCAGCAGCTCAGTCAAATTGAGTTTTCTTTGTAATCGTGAACCGTTAAAAAAATATGAAAGCGTGCTTGCTAGCCGCGACGATTACGATATAAACGAAACAGGCAAGCGCGCCGGCAAAGGCTTTCCAGCGCAACGCGCCTTGGCTCTTGATAGCAACAATACCCAGACCGACGTAAGCCACCAAGGCGATTAGTTTGGCGATAATCCAGCCGTACTCGGCTGACAACCATGAACCTTGAAAAACCAGGGTAAAGCCGGTGATCAATAAAAAAGTATTGATGATATGCGGCCCAACCTTTATCCATTTTTGTTCCAGCAATTCCGGGCGTTTTTCCGCCAGATAAACCCTGCCGATAAAACTGGAGATGGACAATAAAATAAAGGTGAGATGAAAAATTTTAATCATGCTGTGCTCCTAAGGTTTAACGATAAATAAGTCTGTTGCCGATGTTGCAGCAGTATACGCCGAAAAATCAACGGATCTTTTTGCTGGGTTATTTCGCCGGGCCGGGGATAGCATTGATGTTCCAGGCGAGACAGCCAGAAACGCAACGCCGCCGCCCTGAGCAACGTCGGCCAATGTTGCTTTTCCAGCGGCGCCAACGGCCTCAGGCTTTCATAAGCGGCTAACAACGCCGTGAACTTTTTGGCATTAACCGTGCCGTTATCGCAGCACCAATCGTTAGCCGTTATCGCGACATCGAGCAGCAAGGTATCGGTGCAGGCGCTGTAAAAATCCAACAAACCGCTGAGCCGGTCATCGACAAACAACACATTATCCTTGAACAGATCGGCGTGAATAACGCCTCGGGGCAGATTAACCGGGTTGCTTTTCGCCTGGAAAGCCAACTCATCATCAATCAGCGCCCGATCGGTTGCCGATAAATGCGCGCCGATTTTACTCAGCGCCGTTTTACACCAGCTTAAATCATTGCCGCTTTTTATCGGGAAAACGTAGTCCTGCGTGCAGCGATGCAAACTTGCCAACTGCAAGCCGATTTCCTGGCACTGCAAAATGGATGGCGTTGCCGTTGCCGTACCGGATAAGCGCTTGAATACCGCAGCCGGTTTACCGTTAAGATGCCGCAACGAATTTGCCTCCCGATCGCGTTGAGGCCTAGGGCAAGGCAAATTGTTTTCGCCCAGGTGCGCCAGTAATTTTAAAAAATGCGGCAATTCATCGGCAGTCAGCGACTCGAACAGGGTCAACACAAAACGGCCTTGCGTGGTGCTTACGAAATAATTGGTATTATCTATGCCGTCCGCTATGCCCTCAAAGCTGACGACTTCACCGAGGCTATAAGCACTAAAGAATTGATCGAGTTGCGGGCGTGTTATGCGAGTAAATACAGACACCGGTTTTAAGCGACTACCATTCCAGCAACTTCCACATATTGATGTCGGATTCTCTATCCAGATCGCTACGGCGCACATCCATTTTGCCGTCGCCATTGGTGTCGAGAAAATAATAAGGAGGGCCGACAGCCGGTACGACCTTTATCATATAAAGCCTGCCGCCGCGCCGGTATTCCTGAATGGTCTCTTTACCTTTACGAATAATGGTAATGTCCGGCTCCATCGTTTCACCGTTTTGCACCGGCAAAGGCGGCTCCGGCGCTTCCGGCACCGCCTCAAGCTCAGGCGGCCGCTCGTCGACAGCGTAGACCGGGAAGGCCAGCAAACTCAGTAGAATAAAACGTCGCATAAAGTGACTCTTTTAAAAATAAAAACT